>JABSOU010000028.1:33002-48241 GCA_013215215.1 Cognatishimia sp.
GAGATCAACCTGTCAGTTTGATACTGCAGCAGGTGGCTTTCGTCTTCTGATAGAAACCACAAACGACTCCCTAGCGGAGGTGCGCCAAGGTGAATTCGCGGGCCGGCATCGACGTTTGATCCGCCAAACGTCTCAAACTGAGTTTCAATTATTGGCTGTTCGGCTACCTTTGGAAAGTCGTTTCTGAACAATTCCCAAATCTTCATAGAGTGCACAGAGTTGTACACAGGAACTGGCGAAAATTGTACTCCGAGTACTACTTCATCCAACGGCGGGTTAGCGAAGTCAGGAAGGTGCTCAGGTCGCTTCATTGAAAATCCTCTTGAGATACATTTAGCGAAGCAAGATTCTTGTTGCCAGTGGTATTTGCATCATTCCAGATAAAAGCTTGAAAATTTGCTTACGTTGAGAAAATCACAGAGCAACACACTTAGAATTCGATACGCTGTATATTGCATTAAACGCGCGCAGGACGATGACGGAACATCTGACGACAAGGCGGAGTAAACAGTGCTGTGTGTTCTGTCGTCACTTTGACCGTGATCCAACAAAATTCAGAACACATGGTGAATATTGGTGGGCGTGGTTGTACGGAATTTGTACGAGCTCCCAACGTTGTTCCCTGCATGTTCTCGCAACAAGTAGCAAGTTACGATTTTTGATCAAACTCAAACGTCAACAAAATAAGGGTTTTTATGGTGCCGCAGGGGAGGATTGAACTCCCGACCTCACCCTTACCAAGGGTGCGCTCTACCACTGAGCTACTGCGGCATCTGCCTGGGTGCATCTGCTGTCAGACTTTCACCGTGGCGCGGTGATTAGACTCAATTTCTAACCCGCGCAAGGGCATCTAGCATGTTTTTTTCACCTCATGTATTGAAAGCGCATGGACAATAAGAAAACCTCATCTGGCAAGGCAGCAAAGGCGCAAACGCGCGAGGACCGCCTAAAGGCCGCGCTTAAGGCAAATATGGGCCGTCGTAAGGCGCAGGCCAAGGCGCGCTCGGCCGGTTCAGATGAGACAAAAACAGCAGAAAAGAACGAGGGGTAGGGGTGATGGATTCGATTTTGGTAACAGGTGGCGGTGCGCTTTCTGGGGAAATCCCGATCGCTGGGGCGAAGAACACATGCTTGAAACTTATGTGTGCGTCGATTCTGTCCGAAGAGCCGCTGACTCTGACCAATGTCCCTCGTCTGTCTGATGTGGCAACCCTATCTGCTTTGCTGGAAAGCCTGGGCGTTGAGATCGGAAGGCTGGATGCAGGTGGGACCTTGGCGCTCTCAGCGTCCAAACTAACCTCGCATCTGGCGCACTACGATATGGTGCGCAAACTGCGGGCGTCTTTCAACGTTCTGGGGCCGCTGATCGGGCGCACGGGCGAGGCGGTTGTTTCGCTGCCGGGCGGCTGTGCGATTGGCGCGCGGGCGGTGGATTTCCACTTGGCTGGGCTGGAAAAACTGGGCGCGAAGGTGGAGCTGAAAGATGGCTATGTGCATGCGCATGGCGATCTGGTTGGGACAGAGGTCGAGTTTCCTTTCCCTTCCGTAGGCGCGACTGAAAACATCATGTGTGCTGCGGTGCTTGCCAAAGGCACGACGGTGATCAAAAACGCGGCGCGTGAGCCTGACACCAAGGCGCTGGCAGATTGCCTGATCGCCATGGGCGCTGACATCGAAGGCGCTGGAACGGACACGATGGTTGTGCGGGGCGTGGATGGCCTGCATGGTACGACCCATCGTGTAATCACGGACCGCATCGAGTTGGGCACCTATATGACTGCGCCAGGTATTGCCGGGGGCGAAGTTGAATGTATCGGCGGGCGTCGTGAGCTGCTCTCGGCGTTCTGTGACAAGATGGAAGAAGCCGGACTTGAGATCACCGAGACAGAGCGCGGCCTGAAAGTCCGCCATCCAGGCGGGCGTTTGAAAGCCGTGAACGTGGCCACCGCGCCGTTCCCGGGGTTTCCAACAGATTTGCAGGCGCAATTCATGGCGATGATGTGCTTTGCGGAAGGCACCTCGGTGCTGGAAGAAACCATCTTTGAAAACCGCTTCATGCACGCACCGGAACTGATCCGGATGGGCGCAAATATCGAAGTTTCGGGCGGCACGGCGACCGTGCACGGAGTTGCTGGCATGAAAGGTGCGCCCGTCATGGCAACAGACCTGCGCGCCTCTGTGTCCTTGATCCTTGCAGGCCTAGTGGCCGAAGGGCAGACCACGGTGAACCGCGTTTATCACCTGGACCGCGGCTATGAAAATCTGGTCGAGAAACTCTCTGCCGTGGGCGCAAAAGTCGAACGGGTGCAGGGCATATGAGCGAAGACGCACGGTTTGAAGATGGCCGGGAAATCCCGCTGAACCTTGGCGCTTTGGACGGAGAGGATATCAAAATCCTTTCCGCGCTCACGCAGGATGCGGTTTTTCCTGTGACCGAAATGACCTGGCGCGCCAAAGAACGGCGCTTTGCGATCTTGCTCAATCGGTTCCGCTGGGAAGACGCCGAGAACGCCCAGAGACGCGGTCGTGACGTTGAGCGGGTGCAATCGCTGCTGGTGGTTGAGAATGTCACCAAGGTTGCAAGTCAGGGCGTTGACCGTTCGGATGCTGACGTGATCCTGGCGCTTTTGTCAATTGAGGTTGATGAGGACACAGAAGAGGTCACCCTGACCTTGGCAGGTGACGGAGCGATCCGTTTGTCAATCGAGGCTCTTGAGGTTTCGCTCAAGGATGTCACCCGGCCTTACTTGGCGCCGTCTGGCAAAACGCCAGACCACGGCGTCTAGGTTCTGGCGCGTTGTTAGAGGCTCCAATCATTCGGGATGCAACGCGCGCAGACATTCCAGAGATGTGCCGTGTTCTCGTGCGATCGATTACGGAACTTTGCACCACGGATCACAAGAACGACCCAAGGCACCTCTCCTCTTGGACGGAGAATAAAACTCCAGACGGTCTGAGTGCCTGGTTTGACAACTCTAATTTCGAAATGCGCCTTAGCCTCGCAGGCGATAAAATTGCAGCGGTCGGTGGGTTTTCTGTNAACGGTCGCATCGATCTTCTCTATGTTGATCCAGATGCGCGCGGGGGCGGACACAGCGCATCGCTTTTGCGCGCGATGGAGCGTGAGCTCGCCCAACGTGGGGTCACCGTCGCCGAGTTGACCAGCACAAACACCGCTTTGGCTTTCTACAAAAAACACGGCTGGAACGTGGTTGGGGACCCTATCGCCTGTCACACGGTTTCCGGCCACCCTTTGCAAAAGAACCTCGCTCCATAGATTTGGGCAAGGTCAAAGCCGCCGAGGCTTGAGCCTTGCGCGCGCTGCCGCTAAGAGCAGCGCAAAGGAGAGCCAGATGCCTCAATTTCTGAACGCCCAAGACGCAGATTTCGAAAGCCGTTTTGCCGCCCTTTTGGGGGCAAAGCGCGAAGACAGCCCGGATGTGGACGCTGTTGTCGCGGAGATCATTGCCGATGTTCAAAAGCGGGGCGATGCGGCGGTGATCGAGTTGACGTCGAAGTTGGACCGTCTGGATCTGACGCCCGAAACCATGCGGTTTTCCGAGGATGAAATCGACGCGCTCTGTGCGCAGGTCAGCGACGCCGAATGCGCGGCGCTAGAACTGGCCGCCGAGCGGATCCGGGCTTACCACGCGCGACAGATGCCTCAGAACGAGAGCTGGACTGACGAGAGCGGCGCGACGCTTGGCTGGCGCTGGACCGCAGTGTCTGCGGCGGGGCTTTATGTACCGGGCGGTTTGGCGAGCTATCCGTCCTCGGTTCTGATGAACGCGATCCCGGCGAAGGTGGCTGGCGTTAAACGTCTGGCCGTCGTTGTGCCGACGCCGAACGGAGAGGCGAACCCGCTGGTGCTCTTGGCGGCCCGATTGGCAGGTGTGGACGAGGTCTACCGGATCGGCGGCGCGCAGGCGGTGGCGGCATTGGCCTATGGCACGGATACAATCGCGCCAGTGGATAAGATCACGGGACCGGGCAATGCCTTTGTGGCGGCGGCAAAACGGCGTGTGTTTGGTAAGGTCGGGATCGATATGATCGCAGGCCCCTCGGAAATCCTCGTGATCGCGGATAAGGACAACAATCCCGATTGGATCGCGCTGGATCTGCTGAGCCAGGCAGAACATGACGAAAGCGCGCAATCCATTTTGATCACCGATGATGCAGACTTCGGTCAAGCGGTTGCTGAGGCTGTGACCGCACGTCTGGAGACGCTGGAGCGTCGCGCCATTGCGGGCGCAAGCTGGCGTGATTTTGGCGCGGTGATCACCGTGCCTGATTTGGATGTAGCTGCAGAGCTGTCTGACAGGATTGCGCCGGAACACCTGGAACTTTGTGTCGCGGATCCGGATGCGCTGAGTGACAAGATCACCCATGCGGGCGCCATTTTCCTCGGACAATTCACACCCGAAGCCATCGGCGACTATATCGGCGGGCCAAACCACGTTTTGCCGACTGCGCGCTCGGCACGGTTTAGTTCAGGCCTGTCCGTGATGGATTTCCTCAAGCGCACCACACTGTCCAAGATGACGCCAGACGCCCTGCGCGCCATCGGCCCTGCGGCGGAAACGCTGGCGCAAAGCGAAAGCCTTGAGGCGCATGGCCTGTCTGTGACCGCCCGTCTGGATGCGTTGAACAAGTAAACGGATATTGTTTGCCAAGAGGACGTCGGGCCCTTTGCTTTGCCTGGCTCCCTCAAGCTCAACGACATGCGATCCAGAGCATCCCCTGTGTCACCTTTCAGATCCGGCTGGTACCGATCTTGGCAAAGGCCCTCTTGGCACGGCCATCGGCGTCCCCGCCTGTTCCGCTCGGTGTTTATGCCTGTGAGCTCCTAACAAACCGTTAGGGAAAAGGTTAAATTTCCAAATTTTTAGTAATGCGCGGTGTAGCCGCCATCCACAGCGATGATCTGCCCCGTCAGATAGGAGGCAGCCGGTGACGCCAGCATCAACACGACCGGAGCCAGCTCTTCTGGCTCGCCCCAACGTCCCAACGCACTGGCGGCTTTCAATTTGTCCGCCAATACCGGATCCTGGCTGGCTGCCTCATTTGGTGCGGTTTTGAAAAACCCCGGTGCGACGGCGTTTACGTTGACGCCTTTGGGGCCTAGCTCGGCTGCCAGCGCCTTGGTCATGCCGTTGATGCCGCCCTTCGCAGTTGTGTAAAGCGCATCGCCAGGTTGCGCGATCAAACCGGCAATCGAGGAGATATTCACGATGCGTCCATAGCCTTTGGCGACCATCTGCTGCGCGGCGGATTGCGCCAGTTGAAAGGGTGCGATCAGATCTACGTCCAACAGCGCGCGGATATCGCTCTCTTCAAAGCTCTCGAACGTACGCCGATCTCGCATGCCGACGTTGTTCACCAGAATATCCAACCCGCCTTTGGACGCGAGATCGGCCAAACATTCGCGTCGGGCCTCAGCGTCGGCCACGTCAAACACCGCTGCATGTGCGCCCTGTCCAATCTTGGCAACCGCATCGGCCACAGCCTGTGCATCGCGTCCATTGATCCAGACCTCAGCCCCGGCCTTATGCAACAGCTCCGCAATCGCAAAGCCCAGTCCCGAGCCGCTGCCTGTGACCAAAGCGCGTTGCCCGCGCAGGGAAAATACATCCAAATCCGCCATGTCGTTGCCATCCCTTCCGCAATTCCGCCCATCTTGACCGAAAAAATACCTGCGCCGCAATGCAGCATTGCCTGCGGTCCTTCGTCAAGCTATGCCTGTTGCGAGAAAAAGAGTAGATATCCGCTATGAGCCGTATCAGCCGCATCGAAATCGACGATCGCAACCTTCCGCCCCCAACGCCGGAAATCGAACAAGAGCGCCGAGTCGCCATGTTTGATTTGATCGAAGACAACACCTTTGCCTTGCCAAGCCGCGAAGACCGCGTGGTGCCAGAAGGCCCTTATGCGGTCGAGCTGGCCATTCGCGACAAACGTCTGGTTTTTGATATCGAAACCGAAGCCGGCGATAAGGCCGCCGAGTTCCATCTGTCGCTGTCTCCGTTCCGTCAAGTGGTCAAAGACTATTGGCAGATTTGTGAAAGCTATTTTGACGCGGTCAAAAACATGCCGCCCAGTCAGATCGAAACCATCGATATGGCGCGTCGCGGGATTCACAACGAAGGGGCTCGGATCCTGGCAGAGCGTCTGGAGAACAAAGCCGACGTCGATAACGACACGGCCCGCCGCCTGTTCACTTTGATCTGCGTTCTGCATTTCGGCGGCTAAAGCATGACGCAAGAGCTTCCTCAATCGGTTCTGTTTTGCTGCGACCACAATGCGGTGCGGTCGCCAATGGCAGAAGGGATTATGAAGCAACTGTTTGGCACGGAAACTTACGTGCAATCTGCTGGCCTTAAGAATGATTTGGAAATCGACGGTTTCGCCATCACGGTCTGTCACGAGATCGACGTAGAGCTCGCGCGCCATCAGTCTCGCTCTTTTGAAGAGATGGAGCAATTCGGCGATCAGCTGTCGAGCTTTGATATGATCATCGCGCTTAGCCCCGCAAGCTATGCGCGCGCGCAGGAGCTAACCAAATTGTTTCACTTGGACGTCCTGTTCTGGGACACCAGCGACCCGACCTCAACCGGGGAAACACGGGAAAGTAAACTGGACGCGTACCGCAAGACTCGCGACGAAATCATCGCGCAGCTTAAGGCGCAATGGGGCAGTGCTTAAATCGCTAGACTGTTCGGAGGGCCTATGCTGACCACGCATGTGCTTGATCGCGCTGATTTTGAGGAAGCGTTGGAGGATATCGCGCGACTTAGGATCACGGTTTTTCGAGACTGGCCCTATCTCTATGACGGCTCACTAGACTACGAACGTGACTATCTTAGCGTTTATCGCGACAGCCCGAAATCCGTTGTTGTCGGTGCTTTTGACGGTTCGCGTTTGGTTGGGGTGTCGACCGGCACGCCGATGCAAGATCATTCCGACGACTTCGGCGCAGCCTTCGAAGGGCAGGCTATTGATTTAGAACAGATGTTTTACTGCGCGGAGTCCGTTCTTTTGCCAGACTACCGCGGCTTTGGCCTAGGTCACAAATTCTTTGATCTCCGAGAAGCGCATGCGCGGGCTCTTGGGTTCAAAACCATCTGTTTTTGCGGCGTGCAGCGCCCCAAAGATCACCCGTTGCGCCCCGCCGACTATCGACCGCTTGATGGATTTTGGCAGAAACGCGGCTATCGCCCATTGGCAGGAGTTTTAGCGTCCTTTGAGTGGAAAGACATTGATCAGCCGAAAGAGACCGGAAAGCGGCTGCAGTTTTGGGCTCGCTCCCTTTAAGCTTGTGTCGATTCCCGCTCTACTTGAATATTTTACAGTTTGAATTAACCTCAAGTCTTGGAGGGTCGTGTTGGTTTGGCCTTTCGAAATACCGAAGTTCACATTCGAATAGTAATATGTAATGAGTGCGCCCAAGGCTGCTAGGCGGGATACACCCGTTAATATGCGGTTATGAGGCTTTTATCGGGGATGTGCCATGACCGTGACTGTTGTCGCTCTTGTAACTGTTAATGAAGACGAACCCTTTGCTTTAGGGGAATATTTTCGCGTGACCGGACCTCTATTAGAGCGTGCTGGCGCAGAAATTGTGAAGCGTTTCACCGTGAATGAGGTCGTTGTCGGCCATCGCCCCGCAAAGACTGTCATGATCGTAAAATACCCCAATCGCGCGGCTGTTGAGAGCGTATTTGGAAGTCCCGAATACCAAGCAGTGAAAAAGATCAGAGATCAGGCCTTCTCGGAATACCATGTTTCGATCGCCTCTGACGAAGACAGCGCTGCCAATGATGTGGCGGCTATAGACACAGCCTGATCTGTTTCCTTCAACGCGTGTTTCGGAGTGACCTTCTTTGCTTTGAAGGCTAGGTTGCGCCTCGCATGTGTTAAGGATCCAATTTGGCTATGAAAATCGCGACCGCGGCGTATCCTATCGATTGGCTGGACGGCTGGTCTCAGTTTGAAGACAAGCTCAGCCGCTGGGTTTTTGAGGCTTCCGAGGCGGGCAGTTCACTCTTGGTGTTTCCAGAGTATGGCGCCATGGAACTCGCGTCGCTGGCGGGTGCAGATGTCGCGGGGGATCTTGAAGGATCTTTGCGTGCCGTTGCCGAAGTGATCCCTGACGTCAATCAATTACACGAACGTTTGGCCAAAGAATCTGGGTGCTACATCCTTGCGGCCTCAGCACCCGTTTTCACAACGGGCGCGCGTCCGGTCAATCAGAGTCGCTTGTTTGCCCCCAGCGGCCAGATGATCGCGCAGGACAAGCAGATCATGACACGGTTTGAGCGAGAAGTATGGGGCATCGAACCGGGGGAACCACTACAAATCATCGAGACAGAATTTGGAACCCTTGGCATTCTGATCTGCTATGACAGCGAGTTTCCTTTACTTGGGCGCGCCTTGGCTAACTGTGATGTGATCTTGGTGCCGTCCTGCACAGATGCCCTTTCCGGCTATTGGCGTGTGCGCATTGGCGCGATGTCGCGCGCTCTTGAGCAGCAATGCGTGACGGTGATGGCCTCAACCGTAGGTGATGCGGCTTGGACGCTTGCGGTGGATGCAAATGTTGGGGCAGGGGGCGTTTTTTGCCCGCCAGACAAAGGCTTGCCACCAACTGGTGTGATCGCCGAACGCGCATTGAACCAGCCTGGTTGGACCTATGCCGAGCTGGACTTCGCCCAGATCGCCGAGGTGCGCCGGGATGGTCGGGTTTTGAACCGCAAGCACTGGCAAGAGCAGATTCCACGCGACAGCATGGCGATTACTCGGCAATTGCGCTAGATTCCCCTTGTAAACATGTGAATTTGCGCCCATTTAGGGGCCGCCCACGCATGGTGGGTACTTATCAATGGAGAGACCATGGCCAAGGAAGAATTGCTCGAATTTCCCGGTGTCGTAAAGGAACTCCTGCCAAATGCGACGTTTCGGGTCGAGCTGGAAAACGGCCATGAGATCATCGCACATACGGCAGGCAAAATGCGCAAGAACCGCATTCGTGTTCTGGCAGGCGACAAAGTTCAGGTGGAAATGACCCCCTATGATCTGACCAAAGGCCGGATCAACTATCGCTTTAAATAAGCCAAACTTGCTGGAGTCCGTGGTATGCGTTTGATCCTCGGATCCGGCAGCCCGCGCCGCCGTGAATTGCTGGCGCAGATCGGGGTGATGCCGGATGATATTCGGCCACCCGATATCGATGAAACGCCTCTGAAGGGCGAGCTTCCCAAACCCTATTGCAGCCGGATCGCGCGCGAGAAAGCACTCGCCACAGAGGCCGGTGACGGGGAGATTGTGCTTTGTGCGGATACCACGGTCGCGTTGGGACGTCGTATTCTTGGCAAACCCGAGGATGCAGGCCAAGCTGCGGAATTTCTGATCTCGCTTGGCGGACGCCGCCACAAAATCATCACCTCTGTTGTGGTGCGCAAAGGCACTAACGTCTGGCAACGCGATGTCGTCAGCGAGGCCAAGATGAAACGGCTCTCAGACGATGAACTCAACGCCTATCTCGCCTCGGGTGATTGGCAGGGCAAGGCCGGGGGCTATGCCATCCAAGGCCCGGCGGGCGCTTTCATTCCATGGATTTCCGGATCCTTCACAGGCATCGTCGGCCTGCCTCTGGCCGAGACCGGAGCGCTTTTGCAGGCCGCGGGATACCCACTTTATAAGGACACGCCATGAAGGGCCGTCAGATTATCTTAGACCACCTAGATGGGCGCGAAGCTGCTGCCCTCATGGTCAATGGCAAACTGCATGATTTCCTGATCGACGGAGACGCCCCGCGCCCCGGTACGATCTATCGCGCTGTGGCCGACCGCCCCGTGAAAGGGCAGGGCGGTATGTTCCTGAAAACGCCGGATGGCAATGTCTTCCTGCGTCAGGTCAAAGGCCTCTCGCAAGGCCAGAGCCTGCTTGTTCAGGTCACTGGCTATGCCGAAGACGGCAAGGCCATTCCGGTGACGCAGAAGCTCTTGTTCAAAAGCCGCTATGCGATTGTGACGCCCGGCGCACCCGGCGTGAACGTCAGCCGCTCGATCCGCGACGATGACCTCCGTGATACGCTCAAAGGCATCGCGCACAGTGTGCTGGAAGACGACGCTCAAGGCCTGATCCTGCGCTCAAGCTGCACCGAAGAAGAGAGCGACGCGATCGCTGAGGACATCGCCGAAATGCAAGTCATGGCGCGCAATGTTCTGGCCGACGCCGACGGCCCGGCCGAAAAGCTCACCGACGGCGACGGCCCCCATGTCACCGCATGGCGCGAATGGACCGAACCCGCTGATGTCGTCACCGAAGAGGGCTCCTTTGACGCTCTGGGCGTGCTTGACGATCTCGAAGATCTGCAATCCGCGCGCGTCCCCCTCGGCAATGGCGCTTTCATGTTCATCGAGCCAACCCGCGCCCTTGTGGCCGTCGACGTAAACACTGGCACCGATACGTCGCCTGCAGCCACCCTGCGCGCCAATATCGCCGCCGCCAAAGACCTGCCTCGCCAACTCCGCCTGCGCGGCCTCGGAGGCCAGATCACGCTCGACCTCGCCCCCATGCCCAAAAAGGACCGCCGTGCGTTCGAAAGGTCCCTGCGAGCAGCGTTTAAGGCTGACCAGATCGAAACCATCCTGGCGGGCTGGACGCCTTTGGGCCATTTCGAGCTTCAACGCAAACGCGAACGCCTGCCGCTTGCGGAGCTGCTCTCATGAGTTGCCCAATCTGCCAAAAGCCCACGGAAAAACCCTATCGCCCCTTTTGCTCCAAGCGCTGTGCTGACATCGACTTGGCCAAATGGTTGAACGAAGACTACGCCGTTCCAGCTCGCGAAGAGGACCCGTTTTCCGAAGATGCCGAGGCGCAATCTAACCCCTCAGATCGCCTGCACTAATTTTTTTAAATTAGCCTCTGGACAGCCCCCGCCCCCTGTCATAGAACGCCGAAACCCGAACAGAGATGTTCACCCGTGCCCGGGTAGCTCAGGGGTAGAGCAGTGGATTGAAAATCCTCGTGTCGGTGGTTCGATTCCGCCCCCGGGCACCACTTTTATTCAAGAAAAGCAATGTGTTGACGGTGTAGCCGTTTTTTGCACCTCATTGGTTGATTGCCCGGGACTGCACCGGGACTGCAATACCTGCCCTTGGATTATAAGACATTCTTTGACAATTGTCCTGCTGTTGGCTGCGCGCACCAAGCAGAAAGCACTGCATCTTGGCCGCCCAGTTAGAAAACCATTGAGGCAATTTTAGCGCTCAGCGTCCTTGTAATGTGAAACCGTTTTTGATGAAATGCCTGAGCGCACATCAATTTAGGATAGATTATGCGTCAATTTTTGGGTTTTCTGATGCTGATGGCAACAACGGTTGTCGCCATCAGTTTTGAGATCAACTTCTTTTATGCCTTCTTGATAGTCCTCTTGCCATTTGGCCTCATTGGGGTAGCTCAAGGAAGGCGGGAAAGCGAAAGGAGAAAGGCAGATAAAGCCTTGATCGAAATGAACGAACGCCAAAAAAGAGGCTATTGAATAGAATCTTGGAAGTGCTGTTAAAGACGCAAGTGAAGTTCCGGCCAATTGGCCGGAACAACTATGCTACGAGCTTGAAAAATGGCACGTGACACAGGTTGCTGCGCTTCTCGGCGCACCGCCCCTCCCCCAAGTCCCACGGTTGCGATTGCATTCGGAACGAGCAAGACCGCACTCTTTCGGCGACACGCATGAGGCATTTGACAGCCCGGAAGTGTTTCCGATCGCAACCTCTGCCCCACTGCGAACCCAAAGCAAAATGAACGAAACAAAATTTATTAACGAGCTTTCCGCGGACGAGGCCAGATCGTATTTTTGCCGAACCACCTCATACTTCGACATGGAGCTCCCGCCATACTTCAACCTGCAGCCGCTCCTTGAATTCACGCTGTCCGAAATTGCTACATTGGACAAAAATGCGCTGAGAAGTTGGAATCCCCGAGACCACGAGGGCCTGAACTACACCTTGATGTTCAACAAAGACGGCGACATCGGCTGGCGCCCCTTCGAACTCATGCATCCAGTCATCTATTCTAAATGCGTTGATCTCGTCACGCAGGAAGATAACTGGAGGCAGATCCAAGGCCGTTTCGCTAAATTCTCAGGAGGCATTGTAGAATGCTGCTCAATGCCTGTAGTCGCACCTGATGCCGACGGAAGCGCTAAGAAGCAGCAGATCCTGAACTGGTGGAAGTCCATTGAACAGCGTTCTCTGGAGCTCTCACTTGAATACAGCCATGTCAGCCTGACAGATGTTTCAAACTGTTATCCCTCAATCTACACGCACGCGATTGCATGGGCCCTGCATGGAAGGGAAAAAGCTAAAGCTGATCGTGGAAAACCATTGCTCGGAAACGAGATCGACAAACTCATCACAAGCTCCAGAGAAGGCCAGACAAACGGCATCCCTCAAGCTTCACTGCTATCACACCTGCTGGCCGAGCTGATCCTGGGCTACTGCGACACATACATCGACCAGAAGCTAAAAGGCACTTCGGGCATCGTCATTCTGAGATACAGGGATGATTTTAGAATCTTCGCAAACTCTGATGCAGACTGCGCGGCTGGCCTGAAAGCTGTGTCGGAATGCCTCCATATGTTTGGTATGAAACTTGGTGCATCGAAAACTGAACGATCATCGAATGTTGTGCTGGGCGCAGTGAAGCAAGACAAAATCGACGCTCTATCCCTAACGCGCCGCCAAACCACCCTTCAGAAAGAGCTGCTGATCATTCACCGCTTTTGCAACCAAACCCCAGGATCTGGCGCGACGAAGTTCTTGATCCGAGAATTTCTGGATCGGCTCGAGCGACGGCTTCCCAAAACCGCTTGGAAAATCGAAAACCCAACTGTCCTTGCAGCTATTCTTCTCGATATTGCGGCGAAAACCCCGGCAGTATTTCCAGCCGTCGCCACGACAATCAGCAAAATAATGCTGTATTTAGAAACCAGCGAAAGAGAAGACCTCTTTAGCCTCGTCGAGCGTCGCACGAAAAGAATACCTCACAACGGATACATGGAAATTTGGCTCCAGCGGATCGCCTCCCCCAATTACATAGGATTTTTAAGCACTGAAGCGATGTGCAAGCTCGTCGAAGACGAAACCGCGCAAAGTCTTTGGCCGAATGAATGGATCGGAAAGAAAGACCTCCGCGATGCGCTGAACAAGTTTTCCATTATTGACCGTTCGATATTGCAGGACCTACCACCAGACATTCAGAATGATGAATTCGATGCGTTCTGGAAGGAGTACGGCTGACCCAGCGCACGCGCTGAAAAGCCCCCCACATAAACGTCCTGCAGCAATTTGCGCGCACCAGGGTTGAATATTGAATTTTTCTGCATAGCTAAGTCCTTGGCTGCCCGAGAGGAATACAATGCACATCTGTAAAATCCAGCGCGGAAAAAAATCGACAAGCTGACTTCGGATTTTGACCAGCCAGCCAATATAGCGGTCCCAAGCATAAGAAAGGAACGCTATGAGCATCCAAAATCACATCATTTCTGACCATCTGGTGGACATTAAAATCGTCTGCGCAACGCTGGCCCGTTCGCGCGCCAGCATCTACCGCGATATTCAACGGGGGGATTTTCCCAAACCGATCAAGCTTGGCAGCTCCTCACGCTGGCGCATGTCGGATCTCAACAAGATCATTGATCCCGATTTCCCGATGGCGGCGTGACCACCGTCTTCGGACCCAACCAAATCAGAAATCAAGGAATGACAATGACACCCATTACCGAACTGACCAAGGCTGAAGCTGAAGGCATCAAGCTCGCACTTTCCCACCTCGTCGCAGAAGGGAAGCTGGACGCGGCGATTTCGCTTCTCGAAACTTCAATCGAGTTTACGCAAACCGAAACTGGCGGAATGCGTAACCTCATGTTCCACGCGCTCTTTGCTACCGCGTATGAAGATGCGACTAAGGAGAAGAAACGGCGTCTGCACTGAGAGACAATTCAAGAAGCCCAAGGCGAGCAAGCGGAGGGAACCCCGATTGTCGCCCTGGGCGCGGTCGAGCAGGGTTTGGCTGCGGGTGATTTGCTGCCCCTGTGTAGCTTCCAATTGGTCGATGGCCTTCGTCAGGCTGGCCAGCTTGCATGAATGGCGGTCGATTTCCCGTAGCAGTTTCGACATTCCTGCTACTGCGTTTTCGCTGTTCTGCGATGCCGCCATTGCACTGCACCTCGTTGTCTCCATCGCTTGTTCCCAATCGAACGGTTCCTGCATTTTCCTGTTCGTCTTTCAGTTGGTTGATTTCTCGGATGACGGCGTTCGCCTCGGCCCGGGTGCGGCCATGGTCGATATGTTTCCATTGCTCTTTGCTTGTCTTCTTGGCCTCAGGCGTGGCTCGGGCGCTTGCGCCTTCATGGATCGTGGGAACTCTGTCGATGCCACGGTCTGCGAAGGACAGATGGCTGATCTTGGAATCCGGGCCGAAGTCCCAGCCGCCCATCATCTCATTGTGGAGCTCGGCCCACAACTTAGCAGCGCCTTCGATGGCGTTCTTCCGGGCAAGGCCAAGTGTGCTTTTAGGTCTGCCGCGCCCGCCGGTTTTTTGCTGCAGATCGAAGAAGACGAAATGCGCATGGGGATTTTTCGTGTCAGTGCCGTGCTGGTCGTGGGTGGCCACGACATACCCGGCAATGCCCTTGCTCAGTCGCTCCGCAAATGCCCGCACCAGCACCTCTCTCTGCGCCGGGGTAGCCTCTCACAGACGCGCCCCTTGCGCCTCTGGGCCTCTTCTTCGGCAAGGGAGGCGGTCTTGGGGCGAGTGCCGCCAGAAAGCCGCTCCTGCATCACCACACGCGCAGCCTTGGGGCGGGTGATGTAGCGAAGATGGGCCGCTGTTTGGCCCGGCTTTGCTGCACGGGATTCAACCGTGCGTTTCTCTGAGAATGTCTTTACCGAATGGGGCCATATCGCGTCCCTGATTGAGACCTGCAAGCTCAATGGCGTCGAGCCTTACGCCTATCTCAAGGCAACGCTCGAAGCCATCGCCAACGGCCACCCAGCCTCGCGCATTGACGAGCTCATACCCTGGAACTTTGACAACGCAAGCTGATACCGCTTGCTTTAAGCCCAAACCGTCGATTTCTGCGGCGTGTATGAATGTCCTCATTCGAGCTGAGGTTAACTTCCCTTGAACGCTATCTTGTGAGCCGCAGTAACAGTCTGTGCCTCTCGCCCGCACCT
>JABSOU010000029.1 GCA_013215215.1 Cognatishimia sp.
CCAGGTGCCCCAGACCATCAGCACCATCAGCAGTAAGATCGCCAAGGTTGTGATCAGTTCTGCGATCCACAAAACGCGGCCGCGCAAACGGCCCACCAAAATATCCATGCGAATATGGCCGCCATCGCGCTGCGTATAGGCCACGCCCATAAAGGCAATCAGCGGCATCGCCTGTTCAATCCAATCCACATAGCCGGGCAAAGGCTGCCCCAGAAAATTACGTCCGCTGACCGAGACCACCGCCAGAACCATCAGTGAAAACACCGCCAGCCCGCTCATCAAAGCGAAGACCCGTTCCAGTCGATAAAGAGATGCGTCCAGCTTGGACAAAGTGCTGTTGTCTGACAGCACCAGAGATCCACCCGCCATGGGTTCCTCCCCCAAATAAAAAGCCCCGGGAGCCTAACCCCCGGGGCCGTTTCGTCAAAGTGATTAGCTGCCGTTCGCGATCATGCCGGTCACAAGATCATAAAGCTCTTGTGCTGGCAGGCCTGCGGCGGTGTTGCTTTCCAACCAAGCGGCGGCTGCTGGCGCGGCGGCGGCTTCTTTGAAGGCTGCGATTTCAGCATCCGAGAAGGTCACTTGCTGAATGCCACGCTCTTCAAGGGCAGGGCCCCAAGCGGCCATGGTCGCATTGTTGTAGTTGTCGATGTAATGCGCGAGCGCCTCATCAACAGAGCCCAAGAGCGCGTCGCGATGCGCATCAGACAGATCCGCCAGAGCATCAGAGTTCACAACAACAGGGCAGTTCACGGTGCCTGGGTTCAGGTTGGTGGTCCACCATGTGCCGTTCTCAATCGTGCCAAAGGACATATGCGCGTGTGGTGCAAAGCTGACGGCTTTTACAACACCGCTGTCCATTGCCTGACGCACTTCTGTCGCGGACATCGAAGTCGGAACAGCGCCAACGGTCTTCATCGCCGCACCGATACCACCGGTTGCGCGCACGGACAGGCCTTCGAAATCAGCCAGAGTCGCAGGCGCGTCGCCCACACCGACGATGTTATACTGTGGAAGCGGAGACGGCATCAACAGGGTCGCGTTCCAACGGCCAAGGTCAGCCACAGCAGCAGGGTGCTGATAGACGGCCATAGACAGCTCGACCTCTTGCTCAAGGCTGCTCACGCCCAGGAATGGCAGCTCCAGAACAGTGATCGACGGGTTCTTGTCACGGTGATAGCCCGCGCAGAACTGCGCCATTTCAAACGCGCCAATAGAGATACCATCAAGGTTTTCGCGGTTCTTGGACAGACCGCCATAGGACAGGTTCAAGGTGAACTCGCCACCGGTTTTCTCGCTCACGAGTTCAGCGATTTTTTCAACGTGCTCGGTAAAGGCACGGCGTTTGCCCCAAAGGGACACATTCCACTCGGTCGCCATAGCTTCGGTGGCAAAGGCCAGAGAAATGGCGGCAACAGTGGTTTTTGTCAGAAGATTGCGCATGGGTTCCTCCCGTTTCATGCGTGATGCTCGGGAGTGTGCCGGATTCGTTAACGCTTCGGTATGAGGAAAATTGCGCGGTGGGGGTGGGTGCCTATGCGGATTTCCGCAGGGCCTTAAGCTAGTGAAACAGGTAATTTGATTGGCTTAGTATATTTGCGAATTCCTATAGGCCTGGGCAGGTCCTCACTTAGGAACCTAAAGACCTTGATATTCAAACCCAATGACCAATTTGCCAACTCGATAGTAAAAATATCAGCCTCATCTCTACTGGCTCCATCTACTTTAACATCTTCTTGAATGTGCACTTTGTTTCTAAATTTTCTTAGCTTGTGGAGTTCCTCATAAATCTCATCACCCAAGTCGTCCAAAACCTTATACTTTCTCAGAACATCAATGATTGAGTTGAATTTATCAACTTTCTTATCTTCTATTTCGCGCCTGTCTTTTTCAGACATATTTGGCACCCCTTCGCGAACATTGTGCTGCGCTCGATAGATAATTTGCGCGAGGGCAGCCTCTAATAAGGACGCCACTTGAAGCACGATAAGTTTTTCAAACGACGCCTCACCGTGCGCCTCTACTAAATCAAACAAATTCGTGGCGTTGTAACGCAGATTATCTCCGACCTTGAAGCAAGCGACAAAATCAGTTTCAACTCTTTCGAACTGTAGTGGCATAACTAACTTTCAAATCAAATTTTCTACTTAATAGGCAATTAAATCAGTGGCTTGAAGGTGTAGAATTACTTACTTTTCGGATGTAACTGCCCACGGATGTCCCCAAAGAACATCTGACCGTAGGTGTGCAGGTTGAAATAGAGCTCTCGCTCAAACGCGATCTGGGCCATCCCCGCAACGGTCACCACTTTGTCCAAAGGCACAGCGGGCGTGATTGGGCACCCGGCGGTGAAGGCTGCCACGAGGCCATGGCCGTGGTCTTTGGTGGCCACAATGTCTTCGTTGGTGATTTCCAAGGACAAAACGCCATCGTCAAACAGGCTCGGTAGATCATTTTTCAACCCAAAATCCACAATGATGGGGCCTAGCTGCCCCGGACGACCGCAGTGGATATGGAACATCGCGATGTCTTCTGGATTCACGCCCTCAGTCGCGACATGGGCATAGGCTTTGCTGAAATCTTTGGTGAAAGACAGCGTGCCATGGCCACGAGACGGACGGTCGTTACGCGCCACGGAAGGCGCCGTCGATTTGAACATACTCGGGATGAAGGCAGGCGTGTCCTCTTCTTCGCCGCCCTCTTGATGCGGGCTCAGCCAAGCCTCAAAAACATATCCGATGTCAGAACCTGCGTTGGTCTCCAGCGGGATCCCACTAACCGGCGCAATCTCTTGGGCGGACAGGGGCAGGGCGGCAACAGCAAGACATAAAAACAAGGCGCGCATTTCACAGTTCCTTTTTGTGATTCTACGAAGTTGCAGTAGCTTTACCCTGTGGGGGTAACCCTACAGTCAAGCGATTTGTCACAAGGACCGCCTCATGCTGATCGGAGAATTCGCCAAGAAATCCGGCCTGTCGAAGGACGGAATCCGGCATTATGAATCCCTGGGTCTGCTGTATTCCAAGCCGATACAGGCAGGCAGCCGGACCTATCGCGACTATGACGACACGACGCTCGAGCGGCTGATTATTATCTCGCTCGCCAAACGTTTGCACTTCAGTTTGAAAGAACTAGTGGATCCGCTCAACCAAATCCTGTCGGACACGATTTCCCGCGAAGAACGGGCCGCAGGACTGGCCGAAAAAGTTAAAGAGATCGACTTTAAAATCGGGGAGCTCACTGCTGCGCGGGATCTTTTGAAGACATTTGTCGAGAATCCTGACAAGAGCTTTGTGGATGCAAGGCTCAAGGAAATGGGTCTTTGGATCGAGTGACTACCCGCACAAAAATGGGGGCCCTTTTGATTTCAAGAAAGGACCCCCGAGGGACGACCGTGAGTTGGGGGATGCTCGGGTCAGAGTGTGTGGGGAATTAGACCACGACGATCCATACAAAAGCCAACATGACCACCAGATAGACGAGTGTATTCACCATCCAGCGAATGAGGCCCGCGTCACTGTCGGGATCGACTCCGAAGTGTTCACAGACTTTGGTGCCGGGCCATAAAATCAGTTCCGCGAGTGCCATAATGTGGGTCCTTTCATATGCACATCCTAAATGCATATTATAATATGTATTGTCAATGCAAAATATTATTCAAGTGAATTTGAGACACGTTTTTCCGTTGAAAATTTTGCGAAAGAGCCTAAGCGTCCGGGCGTTTTGAAGTCCAATCGACGGAAGAATGATAGCCGTCGGCCATCTTTAGCAGCGTGTAGTCCGAGCCGCGGGGCCCGATAAGTTGCAACCCCATGGGCAGACCCGAGGCTCCGAATCCCGCAGGAACCGCAAGCGCTGGTAGGCCAATGAGGCTGGCAGGAACCACGACTTCCATCCAGCGGTGATAGGTATCCATTGAATGACCCGCGATCTCTTTGGGCCAATCCAGATCCACATCAAACGGCCAGCACTGAGCCGTGGGAAGAGCCAATACATCAACCTGCTCAAACAATCGCGCGGCCTGCGCGAACCATTGCGATCGTGTAACCGAGGCCTTGTGGACCTCCAGCGCCGACATCGCCTTGCCGCGATCCAACTCCCAGATTGCTTGGCGGTTCAGGTGTTCGCGTCCATTGGGCAGAGCCTCAAGCGGCGCAAGACTGGTGGCGACTTGCCAGGACCTCAGAGTAATCCAACTGTCCCAAATCGCATCGGCGGCAAAGCCCGGCGACAGCGGCACAATCTCGTGCCCCAATGCATCCAGCGCGACGATGGCGTCAGAGCAGACGTCCAAGATACCGGGTTCCATGGGGTAAGCGCCTTCCCAATCCGCAAGCCAGCCGATCCGCAAAGGGCGCGATGGGCCTGCAGAATCAAGTGGCGTGTGATGGGGCTGACGAGGGTCTTTGCCCGCTTGAACCGAGAGCAAGAGCGCAAGGTCTTTGGGATTGCGCGCCATGGGACCGTTGGTTGAAAGCTGAGGCAGGAAACTGTCGGCATGGGGCTCGGACGGGACGACTCCAAAACTGGGGCGCAGGCCGTAGGTACCAGTCCACCCAGCGGGATTGCGCAGGGATCCCATCATGTCCGAGCCGTCCGACAGGGCCAGCATGCCCGTGGCCAAAGCAACCGCTGCGCCGCCCGAAGAGCCTCCCGCGGTGCGCGACACATCCCACGGGTTGCGCGTGGGCCCGAAAACCGGGTTCGTGGTGTGGCTGCCGAGGCCAAATTCTGGCGTGTTTGTTTTGCCGATCACAATCGCACCGGCATCGCGCATACGCGCCACCATGATGTCATCAGTTTTCGCCGCTTTGGCCGAGGCAAACAGTGGCGACCCCATCGTCGTCACAAACCCTGCGGCATTCGCGAGGTCTTTGACCGCGATAGGCAACCCGTGCAGCGCGCCTACGGGCTCTGTTTGATCGGCTTGATGTGCCAGCTCGAGCGCCTCGGCGCGATCCAAAACAGAGACCAGAGCGTTAACCTTGGGATTGTTCGCCTCAATCCGATCAAACGTCGCCTCCATGAGATCCGTGGCCGACAGTCGACCCTCTCGAATTTCTTGGGTTAGGTCTTTCGCTGTTCGCATCACAGCAAAGCGTCCTTATCGAGACCCAGCTTCACGATCTTTTCGTTCAGCGTCCGGCGTCCGATCCCGAGCGCTTCGGCCACCGCATCCATGCGGCCTTCATGCGCCTTGATCGCCTTGGAAATCAGCTCGCGTTCATAGGCAGCGACAGACTCCCGAAGCGTTACCGGCACGTCTTCGGGCAGCCCGTCCACTTGAATCGCCGCGCCCATCGACCCTGTGCCGCGTCGCGCCGCGAGAACTCGCCTTTCAGCCACATTGCGCAGCTCTCGCACATTCCCGGGCCAGTCGTGTGCCATCAAAGCCGTCAGATCTTCCGGTGTCACATCCGGCGGTGTCGTTTCATAGACGCGGGCGAATTCCTGCATGAAATGCGTCACCAAAAGCATGATGTCGTCGCGCCGTTCCCTGAGGGTCGGCAGCGCACAGACCACACGGTTGATGCGGAACAAGAGATCCTTGCGCAAACGGCCTTCGGTGACTGCAGTGTCTGCGTCTTCATTCGTGGCCGAGATCACGCGGAAATTCACCGGCACGGGCGTGTCTGCGCCAAGGGGGCCGACCTCTCCGTCTTCGATCACGCGCAACAAAGCCGCCTGAACCGGCATCGGGCAGGCCCCGATTTCGTCAAGGAACAGCGTGCCACCGTCAGCCGACAAAAGCCGCCCGCGCGCGCCGCCTTCGCGACCGAACATGTCTTCTTCAAAAGTATCCGCGCTGAGCGTCGCGCAGTTGATCGCCAGAAACGGCCCATCGGCGCGTTTGCCAAGATCGTGCAGGGCCCGCGCCACCAGTTCTTTGCCAGTGCCGGTTTCGCCTTGCAACAAAACCGGTACGTCGATCTCGGCCAGATCCAGCACCTCATCGCGCAAGCCCCGCGTCCGCGCGCTTGCCCCTAACAGGATGCGATCAAGGCCTGATAGATTAAGCAACCGATCCTTAAGGCGCCGCGTTGTGCGCCGCATGCGGTGCTGGTCGCTGGCGTGTGCGAGAATGTTCAACAGGCGGCGCGGCTCATAGGGTTTTTCGATGAACCCATAAGCGCCGTCTTTGATGGCCTGGGTCGCCATCGGAATGTCCCCATGCGCTGAAATCAGCACGAGGGGCGGAGAGATCTGAGGGTTCAGGCTCGCCAGCAATTCAAGCCCAGACATGCCCGGCATCCGCACATCGGACAGGATCACATCAGGCTGAAACTCCACCATTCGTTCGGCGACTTTTTCCGCGCGCGGTACGGCCTCGACCCGCCAGCCCGCGGCCTCCATCAAGTCAATGAGGCTCGTGCGCATCGAGCGGTCGTCTTCTGCGATCAGCACGCTTGGGGTCTCGGAGGTGTCGCTCATTCTGCTGCCTCGTCTTGGGCCATGCTGCCGTAAAGCGGCAGGTCTACTTTAAAGATCGCCCCACCATCGGGGGCGTTTTCTGCCGTCAGATGCCCGTCATGCTCCGCCACAATATTGGAGGAAATCGCAAGGCCCAGCCCCATGCCCCGCCCGCTTTCGCGCGTGGTGACAAAGGGCTCCTGCAAGGTTGCCAGAGTGCTATCGCCCAGCCCATGACCCGAGTCCCGAATGGTGAACCAAGCCCGCCCGTTGCTGCCGATTTCGACGGTCAAGAGCCGCGTGTCCTCGCCCTCCATCGCATCTACTGCATTGCGCAGAAGATTGACCATGACCTGCTCGATCCGCAGTTTGCTACCCCAGATCAACACCGGCTCGGGCGGCGGCGCGAACTGCAAGTTGACTTCGCCAGTCTCTATATTGGGGGTCACCAGCGACAAGCTTGCCGACAGGGCCTCGCGCAGATCAACCACGGCGAAGCCCTTGCCCTCGGTATGGGCAAAGAACTTGAGCTGGCGCGTGATGCCTTCCATCCGGTCCACCAGTTCCTCGATCTTGGGCATGGCGCGGGTCGGCCCTGCGTCCGACATTTCAGCCGCCGCCAGATGATTTCGCATGGCCGCAATCGGCTGGCCAAGTTCATGGGTTACAGAGGCCGAGAGCTGCCCCAATGCAGCCAAACGCCCTGCGCGTTCCAACTCGTCCTGCGTGCGTTCCAATCGGCGTTCCGCCGTGCGGCGCTCCTCGATTTCCACTGCTAGTCGTTCGTTGGCCTGCCGCAACTGCGCCTCTTCGGCCTCGGATCGCCGCAAGGCCGCGCCGATGCGACGGCCATAGCGGAACTGCGTAAAGCTCAGCGCCAGAATCGCGAGGATTGTGAACAGACCCGCACCCAAAAGGCTGCGCGTTAAGGCAGGGGAGTAATCCGCGAAGTAATGTAGCTGCCAGCCATTCGGAATGTCTTTAGCCTCAAGATGCAGCAGCTGATCGCCGGCGAGGACCGCGCGGTCCTCGTCCAAGATGCGCCAGTCCAATGTGGTCAGCGGTTCATTCATAAACTGCCGCGTTTCGCCGATTTTGGCGCGGGCCGCCGGGGTCAGATCCGCGAGGGACTGATAGAGCCAAGACGGGTCAGACGCCAAAAGGATCACCCCGTTCTCATCGGCCAGAAACACATCCTCGCCAGCCTCGCGCCAGCTGTCTTCCAACGCATCCAAATGCAGTTTGATGGCAATAACGCCCTGCACGTCACCCGCTCGATCCCGCACCGGATCGGCGATGAAATACCCCGGCAGGCCCGTCGTCGCGCCAATCGCGTAATACTGGCTCTGAGTGCCCGCGAAGGCCTCTTGGAAATAGGGGCGGAACCCATAGTTCTGACCCACATAGGTCACGTCGTGATCGTGGTTGGACGCAGCAATCGTCAGACCCGTTGGGTCCATCAGATAGATCGCAAACACACCTGCCTCATCGGCAAACCGTTCCAGCCGCGCGTTCAGCAAGCCCCGATCGCCGCCTTTCGCAGTGCCAATCACAAAAGGATCGCGCGCCAGCACATAGATCAGATGCGAGAACTTCTCGAGCTCGGCCACGATGGTCGAGCGATAGAGCGACAACTGCCCCTTGGCCCGCGCCTTTTGCTCGCCCTCGAAATAGACAAAGGACGCCCAAAAAATCCCGATGGCTGCCGCCAACACGGCGACAAACGCCAATATGACAATGCGTGTGCGCAAATGCCTCTCCTCCCGTCTCGGGACTATAGCGGCGAAATGCGGCGTGTCACCTCTGCCTGCTCTTCCCTCGGCGGCGAAAGTCACTAGGGTCAATTGGGAACTCAAGGAGCCGCCTATGTCCAACGCCCCGCTCAAAGGCCTAAAGGTCGTCGAACTTGCCCGCATTCTGGCAGGCCCGTGGATTGGGCAAACGCTGGCAGACCTAGGTGCAGAGGTCATCAAGGTCGAAGCGCCCGAGGGCGATGACACAAGAAAATGGGGGCCGCCGTTCTTTGACCGCCCCAATGCGCTTGGCGGCAACGAACGGGTCGCGAGCTATTTTCACTCGGCCAATCGGGGGAAGACCTCTGTCACCTGCGATTTGAAAAACGACGAGGATCTGGCGCGGCTAAAGGCCTTGATCCGAGAGGCCGATGTTTTGGTAGAGAACTTCAAAGTCGGAGGTCTTGCGAAATATGGTTTGGACTATGACAGCCTCTGCAAGGACAACCCGCGACTGGTCTATGCGTCTCTGACGGGGTTCGGCCAAACCGGCCCGCGCGCGCAACAGGCGGGGTATGATTACCTCTTGCAAGGCATGACCGGCATTATGGATCTGACCGGAGACCCAGATGGCGACCCGCAAAAAGTGGGCGTGGCTTGGATTGATGTGTTCACGGGGCTTTACGGCGTGATTGGCATTCAAGCCGCTCTGCAAGAACGCGCGGTGTCAGGGCAGGGGCAGCACGTGGACCTGTCGCTCTTTGATACAGGGCTGGCGGTGCTTGCGAACCAAGCCTCGGCACATCTTTTGGGGGGGGCAAACCCCAAACGCATGGGCAACGCGCATCCGTCGATTGTGCCCTATCAGGTGTTTGAGGCCAGCGACGGCCATCTGGTGATCGCCTGCGGCAATGATCGCCAGTTCGCGATTTTGGTTGAGGTCCTGGGGCAGAAAGATCTGGCGGAAGATGAGCGTTTCGCCACAAACCCTGCCCGGGTCGAGAACCGGGATATTTTGGTGCCGTTGCTCTCAGACCTCACGCGCCAGTGGAGCAAAGCCACTCTGATCGCAGCTCTCGAAGTGGCCGGTGTCCCAGGTGGCCCAATCAATTCGGTCGCCGAAGCTCTGGACGACCCGCAAACAAAAGCCCGCGGCATGAAGATCACGCCCGAAGGATTGCCGGGCCTGCGCACGCCGCTTAGGTTTTCCCGAAGTACATTAGCCACAGACAAGGCAGCCCCGGTTTTGGGCGAAGGGGAATGGGGTTTTGAGGCGGATTAGGCCCCGGCCGGAACATGAATAGGAATGAGCATTGAAATGTCGTCACCACTGTTGATCCGCAATCGCAACTATAGACTGCTCTTTACCGCAGGCGCCCTCACCAACCTCGGCGACGGCATTGTCGCATTGGCCCTGCCGTGGCTCGCAACCCTCTTGACCCGAGAGCCCATCGCTATTGCCGCCGTTGCTGCAGCGGGCCGGATCCCATGGCTCTTGTTTTCGCTGCCTGCAGGCGTCATCGCAGACCGCACCGACCGGCGGAAACTGATTGCCCGCGCGGACCTGTTGCGTGCCTTCATCGTCGGTGCGATCCTGATCCTTGCCCTCAGCAACCCCGGCCCGGGCGCGATCTGGGTGCTCGCAGGCCTCGCACTATTGTTGGGATCCGCTGAAGTTCTGCGCGACAACGCGGCACAAACCATCCTGCCCGATATCGTCGCCCCCAAAGACCTTGAAGACGCCAACGGCCAGCTCTGGAGCGCCGAGCAGCTCACCGGCCAATTCATCGGCCCGCCTTTGGCTGGGCTTTTGATCGCAACCGGCATTGCCGTGCCATTTGGCCTTGATCTGGCGGTTCTGGTCTTGGCCGCAGGGCTGGTCTGGATGATCTCTTTTGCCCCGAAAGAGCCTGTGCAGACGGGGTTCATGAAAGCGCTGAAAGAAGGCATCGCCTTTATGCGCTCAGACCGTGTGTTGCTGCGGTTGGCGATCGTATTGGGGTGCGCCAATTTTCTGGCGATGCTCACGATCACGGTTCAGGTTCTTTTTGCCCAAGACGTGCTTGGCCTTAGTGCAGCGCAGTATGGCGTCATCCTTTCGGTCGCCGCAGCAGGGGCCATCGGTGGCAGCCTCTGCGCGCCATTCCTGATCCGGCATTTGGGCACGCAGCTATGTCTGTACCTAGCCCTTGCGACTTGGGGCGCCGGCTATGGCGTGGTTGGCATCAGCCCGAACGGCATTGTCATGGCCGCAGCCCTGTTCTCGATCATGTTCGCAGCCATGGTCTGGAATGTGATCACCGTCAGCTGGCGGCAACGCCGTATACCGGCAGAACTGCTGGGACGCGTGAACAGCATCTATCGCTTCTTCGGTTGGGGCTCGATGCCGTTGGGATCGCTAGCAGGTGGTTTGATTGTGTGGCTCGTAGAACAAGAGGCCAGCCGCGAAACCGCCCTGCGCGCGCCTTTCCTCTTTGCTGCCGTCGCAAGCGCAGCCTTGTTGATTTACGGGCTATTCCGCCTGCGTCTGGATTGACACAGCTCTGGATTTTCGCGGGCTCCATAGTTGAGCAACCCATCCCGCTCTCGTACATCAGCCTCACGCTCACTGTCTGCGCGATGGAGATTTTATGTCTAGCCAAGAGCCCCGGCTCTAAGGTCCGCAAAAGGCGGGCCCTGAACCCAAAGCCTTCCGCGCGCGATGCCGGGAGGTTTTTCGGCTGACCTAAACTCAAGAGACAATCCAGTGAATATCTCAAAACACGAACAGCGTGTTTTGCATGCTTTGGCGCAGGGTGGAGCGATCCACTATGACCGGCTGTCAAACGGCAAAATACATGCTGTCAGATGCTTTAACCGCGACGGTCATGTGCTGACAAATTGCAGCCTGGCCACCTTTGATCGCCTCAAAAAACGTCGGTTGATCAGATCGACGCGCGGCCAACCCTTTCGCATCACCCATTTGGGTCTGCGATCGGTCAATGCGCAACTCGACAATCGATAGGTGGGAAACCCCGGGATTTTTCTCGGGGTTCTTTCATTTAGAAATCCGCGACAGCACCCGCGTCGCCTTCAAGCACCGGGCGCATGAAATAGCGATCATAGCGTTTGATACAGCCGGTTTTCTCTGCAAACGCAAAGGCGGCCACGCAATCTGGGTCGGTTTTGATCTTTTCGCGGTACTCTTCGTAGGCCGCGAGGGATGGGAAAGAGAAGGCCGCTGTTGCCAAATCATTCGGCCCCTCGTGAGGCAGGAAATACCCGTGATGCTGCCCGCCGTATTTCTCGACCAGCGCGATCCAGCTTTTGCCATAGGCCTCAAAAGCCGCCACTTGAGACGGGTCGATTTGGTAAGAGAGATAGCAGGTTATCATTGAAGCCTCTTGGTTTGCGGTCGCACATAGATTTGCGCCGTGCAGTCCGCCCGTCAATCGGCGATCTGTGATGGAAAGCGTCACGATCCGTGATCTTCGAATTTGGTCGCAAACAGGCTATCCAATTCGACCCTATTGCCACTAGTCTCGCCTTAAGTAAGGGGGCGCATATGACACAACCGAATATTCTGATTTTCATGGTGGACCAACTGAATGGAACCCTGTTCCCTGATGGCCCCGCCGAGTGGCTCCATTCCCCCAATCTTCGCAAACTTGCCGAGCGCTCCACGCGGTTTACCACGACCTACACGGCCAGCCCGCTCTGTGCACCGGGCCGCGCAAGTTTCATGTCTGGTCAATTGCCCAGCCAAACCGGCGTCTATGACAATGCGGCCGAGTTCGCCTCTGACATCCCGACCTATGCCCACCATCTGCGCCGCGCGGGCTATTACACCTGCCTATCGGGCAAGATGCATTTCGTCGGTCCAGACCAGCTGCACGGCTTTGAAAGCCGTTTGACCACCGACATCTACCCGCCCGATTTCGGCTGGACTCCCGATTACCGCAAACCCGGCGAGCGCATCGATTGGTGGTATCACAACATGGGCTCGGTCACCGGTGCGGGCGTGGCCGAGATCACCAACCAGATGGAATATGACGACGAGGTTGCCTTTCACGCCACGCAAAAGATCTATGATCTGGCACGCGGCAAAGACGACCGCCCCTGGTGCTTGACCGTCAGTTTTACCCACCCGCACGACCCCTATGTGGCGCGCAAGAAGTACTGGGATCTTTATGAAGACTGCAAACACCTGCTGCCCGAGGTCGCAGACCTTGGCTATGACAACCAGGACGCCCATTCCAAGCGCATCTTTGACGCCAATGACTGGCGCAACTTCGACATTTCTGAAGAGGACATCAAAACATCCCGCCGCGCCTATTTCGCCAATATCTCTTACCTCGACGACAAGATCGGCGAAGTCATGGAAGCGCTCGAAGGCACGCGCCAAGAGGCGATTATCCTCTTTGTCTCGGATCACGGAGACATGCTGGGCGAACGCGGCCTCTGGTTCAAAATGTGCTTCTATGAGGGCTCAGCCCGCGTGCCGCTGATGGTCTCGGCCCCCTCGATGGAACCGGGTCGCGTCGACACGCCTGTCTCGACAATAGATGTTTGCCCAACGCTTTGTGATCTGGCTGGGGTCTCGATGGACGAGGTCATGCCTTGGACCACTGGCGAAAGCCTTGTTCATCTGGGTCAGGGCGGAGAGCGGTCAACCCCTGTTGCCATGGAATACGCGGCCGAGGCCTCCTACGCGCCGCTGGTCTCGCTGCGCTATGGGCCGTGGAAGTACAATCGCTGCGCCTTGGATCCGGATCAGCTTTACCATCTGGATGACGACCCGCATGAGTTGACCAATCTGGCCGATGATCCTGCTCATCAAGGAACGCTGAATTCCTTGCGTGCAAAATCAGAAGCCCGTTGGGACTTGGAGACATTCGATTCAGACGTGCGCGCCAGCCAAGCCCGGCGCTGGGTGGTCTATGAGGCTTTGCGTCAGGGTGGATATTTCCCATGGGATTACCAGCCACTGCAGAAAGCCAGCGAGCGCTACATGCGCAACCACATGGACCTTAATGTGGTCGAGGAAAACGCAAGGTTCCCGCGCGGGGAATAGACTTCTGCGTCACAACCTGATCTAAACAATGCGTCAGCCGACGATCTTACATCGCCCGCGCCGGAATACCGGCCGCGACCAGCGCATTGCGGCAGTCCTGCGGGGTGTAGTCTGTGAAGTGAAAGATGCTCGACACCCCAACCGCATTGATGTTCGCGTTTTGAATCAGATCCACGCAGTCGGCGGGTTTTGAGACACCACCGGCGTAGATCACCGGTTTCTCTATTTTGGCAGTCAGCTCGGTCGCGAGGGACAGGTTCGGACCTTCCATTGTGCCTTCTTTGGCCACATCGCAGATCAGGAACTCACCCACGTCGCAGTCGTGCATCATCGCGATGTGGTCTGGAACGGTTACCTCAGAACTCAAGTTGGGATTATAGAGTTTTGCGGCCGCATCTACATCAATGCTGATCACAATGCATTGCGCGCCAAAGACCTTTACGGCTTCTTTGATGAACGCTGTGTCGGTGATGCTTGAGGTGTTGATAGACACTTTGTCAGCCCCGGCTTCGAGCAGCTCTTCGATCTGGTAACAGGTCTTGATGCCTCCACCGATGGTGAGGGGCATAAAGCAATCCTGGCTGATTTCCTGCACCAGCCATTTGTCCATGCTGCGGGATTGTTTGGAGGCGTCTATGTCGAGGATCACCATTTCGTCCACATTGCGCGTCTCATAGGTGCGCATGACGGTGATTGGGCTGCCAAGGCCCCGGCGGGTTTTGAAATTGATGGTTTTCAGAACCGAAAACCCGTCGATCAGGACAATAGGGATGATGCGGTGCTTTAGCATTTCAGGAAGTTTTCCACGAATTTGATGCCTGCGCCCTGGCTTTTTTCCGGGTGGAACTGTGCGCCCCGAATATTACCTTTTTCGACATAGGCGGTGAACTCGCCGCCGTAGTCAAAAGAGAATGCGGTACAGTCTTCTTCGAGATCAAAGAAATAGCTGTGCACAAAATAGAAATCATCCTCGGCACCGATGCCCTCAAACAGGGCGGCGCCATCGTGATTGATATTGTTCCAGCCGATGTGGGGCAGGGGGAGGCTATCCGAGGGCGTCATGCGTTTGACGGTGCCTTGTATGTGGCCCAGCCCGGTCGCGCGTTGCACTTCTTCGCCATGATCAGCCAAAAGCTGCATCCCAAGGCAGATGCCCAGATAGGGGCGATCCTCGGCGAGATAGCTTTGCAGGGAAGGCTTCAGGCCGCTGTTTTCAAGGCGGGTGGCGGCTTCGGCGAAAGAGCCGACGCCCGGAAAGATCACCTTGTCCACGCGGGCAAGGTCGGCGGCGGATTCCACCGAAAGGTAAGTCACTTTCAGCTTATTCAGCAGTTTATAGATACTGCCGATATTGCCGACACCAATGTCTACCACGCCAATCATGCGTTACGCCTCGATCGGTTGCGGTCTGAAACGCGGAATAAGGTTGCCCTCATTGTCCTTCAGCAATTTTCCCGTCGACATGTCGCGCTCAAAGATCATTTTGTTGGTGAAAGAGTCGAGGTTATCCAGGAACTCTTGTTCCGTGATGTTCAGATACTCCAGGAAATCCGGTGTGTATTTCCAAGGAACCTTACCCTCGGTCGTTTGCGCGAGTTTCTCGATGGCCTCATTGCGAGACATGCGTCCTGCGCGGATCTCGATGCAAAGCTGGTCCGTCGCGCGACCATAGCCATATTTGATATACTTCATGTAGTCGTGAAGCCCACCGATCCATTTACAATCAAGGTTTTCGATATCGTTATAGGCGCCTTCGACAGGTCCATCTGGATTCTTGTTCCAGCCCAGCGACAGGCACAGGTCTGTGTTCCGTTTACTGTCCCATTTTTCGAAATAGCCAAGGAACAAGCCGGTCACGCCAACGCGGCGAATGTCCTCGTCAGAAGGATAATGTAGCGTCTTGATGTCATTGAGGTCGATACCATCATGCACGACGTCGCTAAGACGGTGGCCACTCATCTGGAATTGCTCGAGCCAGTTGCGATCAAGGAAGTTGTTTTCCTTGTGGGTTGCAGGGCCGCCATATTCAAACTGAGAGTTCTCGCCCCAGATCAACAAGGGAATATTGTAGTTCACCGCAACGCGCGCGGGGACAGTAAAGATGCCGATATGTTCGGGCCAGCAACAATCGCCAAGCTTGAAAAAGCCGATCCGCACCAATTCACGATAGGTCTTGCGGTTGCCCGAGACCTGCAAAAGATCAAAGCCCTGATCGCGCAAGAACGTCAGGTTCTTTGCGCCCACCTCGGTTAGTTCACAGGGCGTATGGGTAACACAAAGCGGGGTCATGCCGTATTTGTCGCGCATGGTGATCGCTTGATAGCAGCTGTCTTTGCCACCACTAACCGGAATGATGCAGTCATAGTTCGTGCCATCGCCACGATAGCGATCAAGGATCTCGCGGAATTCTCTTTCGCGTGCGTCCCAGTCGATTTCAGCATGCTTCACGCTGGCGCTACGGCAGGCATCACATACGCCGTCCTCAAACACCTGTTCAGGACGTGTGGCTGGCATAATGCAATTGCTGCAATAGATCATTTGGCTACTCCACTTAGTCGAGACATACCCGTCATCACTTCACGTTCTCCTGGAAGCGACATACAAATTTATGCAACCTCTATTGCATCAAATGAGGTTGAGCTAGTCGGAATTTCGCGATGTTTGTAAGTCCTTAGGCGTCACGAAAAGCGTAGTCTGTTTCTCCTGTGAGCAGACCCCAAAGCGTTTGTGCAACGCCCTCGGTGTTTTCCTCGTCATTAAAGTCGTCCATCATTGCTACGTAGTGGCGGTCTACGACCCCCGTATGAGACCGCGCTAGCAATGACCCCGTGGCTTGCTGCAGGGCTTCGTGGTCAATCTCGGTGGAAACAATTTCGTCGTATGTCACATTTTCGGTGAACTCCACGACACCCGGCAGTTTACGGTACCACGCATTGCCAAAGATCAGAGAAGGCGTTCCACAGCTAATGGCTTCCCAGCCTGCCGTCCCAGTCACGGTCGCCACGAATTTAGCGGCACCGGAAAGCGCATATGTGTCCGCCCAGCTCGGCAGGATCGTCACCTTAGGAATGCGTTTAAGGCGGTGGAAGAACAGTGGCCCACGCATATAAGCGCCCTGCTTTGGGTTCTCTTTCACAAGGATACGCACACCTTCTGGGAGCAGTTCCGACAAACGTTCAATCGCATAGGCTTGATCTCTGAACCGATCCCCAAGAGCCGACGTTGTCATTTCAGGCTGCATGTGCAGGGGGAAGTAAACAAAATCGCCGCTAAGATCGACTTTCTGATCCTCAAAGGTTGCCATGTGATCAAAGAATTCAAAGGCATCTGTGTGGAAGAAATCCGCAAATGGGTCGCGCCACTTTGGGAATTCGCCATAAATCCGCTGCATATGCGACAGGACTCTCCAAAGGTAGAACGGATTGAAGGCCTGAAGCGGACGCTTCAGCGCCAAAAAGGTCATCAGCTGCGCTATGGCTTTCAGCGTAATGCGACCGCCTTCTTCACGCTCTTGCTTGATCCCCTTCATATAGAAAAGATCCGGCTTTGATCCTTTCTCGATCGGGAAAGGCACGTCGCCTTCCTGTGCGTGGAAGCTGCCGTTGTAGACAGGGTCCGACATGGAGTGGAACACGTTTGGGAACAATGATTGCGTCAGGATGGTGATTTTGAGACCGAGCGTCTGCGCCACCTGGTAAAGTGCGGTGTCATAGGCCAAATGGGGCACGTTGAAAAACAGGCAATGGGTCGCGCCGCTTTCCTTGACCTTATGCGCCATCGTGTCGACGAGGATATGGTGGTAGTCGTGAAAATCCTGCTGGTTCTCCAGCTTGTGGGATTTGTACTTATAACGATCAGAGGTGCGGTTCATGTGATCCGCGAAGACATCCCTGAGGCGGAAATACTCGGGGCTCTGGATGAAATCCCGCGCATCGCCAGAATAGGTGTTGTCCTCCATCAAATGGCCGGTCGTGCCATAAGTGGCCTTCATGCGCGACATGCTCGAGCCTTTAAAAGGCGCGTTTTTGTCGCCGAGTTGCAGCACAACTTCCATCTGATCGCCCGCAATAGATTTCAGGCGGTCAAGCATACGAATGTTGTTCTTTGAGGTCGCAATGACAGCGAGCTTGATGGTCATGACTTGATCATTCCCCAGTCAAATGGTTCTCCGAGCGTAAGGTCACGGGCGGCTGGTTTTCCGAGGATGTCATCCAGATGTTTTGGCGCGAGGCCGTTGCCCGGGCGGATCGAGCGGACGTGGTCTTCGGTAAGAGTTTCGCCAGCTTTCACGTCGGCCACGACATAAAGCGAGCGGCGGAATTGCGCGTTTGCGCCACCGACCCCTTTGCGGTCAGTGGCTGCTGTACCAAGGGCGGCATGGGCCATGCGGCAGTCATCGACGAGCTGTTTGAACTCGTCGGGTTCCAGCGAAAAACTCGCGTCTGGGCCGCCATCCGCGCGGGCCAGAGTGATGTGTTTTTCGATGATGCACGCGCCGCGCGCGATAGAGGCAACGGCGACCGCAGACCCAAGGGTGTGGTCAGACAAGCCAATCGGCACGCCAAAGGTATTGGCCAGCATCTCGATTGTTTGCAGGCGCATGTCTTCGGGTTTGGCAGGGTACGCCGATATACAGTGGAGCAGGGCAAAACCCGCTTCGGTGCCACGCGCCGCCGCACAAGCCTCTTCGATTTCGGCGAGGTTCGCGATGCCGGTGGACATGATCATCGGTTTGTTCTTCGCGGCAACCCGGCGAATGAGCGGGGTGTCGACCAGCTCAAACGAAGCAATCTTATAGGCCGGGGCGTTCAGACCTTCGAGGAACTCAACGGCGGTCGGATCAAAGGGGGACGAAAAACAGTGCAGCCCGTGGTCTTCGGCACGTTTGAACAGAGCCTCGTGCCAATCCCAAGGCGTCGAGGCCTCTTGATACAGCTCATGCAGGCTGCGCCCGTCCCATGTGCCGCCTTGGATGTGAAATTCCGGGCGATCCACGTCGATTGTGATCGTGTCTGCGGTATAGGTCTGAAGCTTCACCGCGTCCGCGCCGGATGCGGCAGCGGCATCGACAAGCGCCAGCGCGCGGTCAAGCTCTCCGTTATGGTTCCCAGAGAGTTCGGCAATGATATAGGGTGAATGATCGGGGCCGATGGGGCGGTTTTTGATCTGGAAGGTCTGTGTCATGGTCATTCCCCGGTTCCCAATCGTTCATGCAGGGTTGCAGCATCTAGCCGCAAGTGCAGCTCGCGTGCAGGTTTATCGGATTTCAGGCGGAATCCAAGCGCTTCGTGTATGGCGCGTGAACGCGGGTTGGCCGCAAGGACGGTCGCCTCGACCTCGGTGAAACCGGGTGTCTCATTGAGGCGACGCAGGAAATGTACCAGCATCCGGCGGCCTGCGCCCTTGGGGGCAGGGGAAGCGCCGATGTAATATCCCCAGACCCAGCTGCCGTCTTCCTGACGTTTTGCGTTGGTGAGGCCGAGGTCTGTGCCGTCCTCACGATAGATGCACCAGAGGTGGTTTTCCGGGTCAGTGAGCACCTTCTCCAGATAGGCCACGTGGTTTTCCAAGATGAGGGGTTCACTGTTCAGGCTTGCCTCGCGAATGTGGTCCTGATTGCGCCAGTCAAAGATGAGTTTCGCGTCATCTAGTGTGACAGGCCGCAGGCTGCCGCTCATCGCGGAAATCACCCGAGCAGCACCGTTGCCGTCACAGAGATCAGCGGCGTTTTGGGAGAAGGCTTGATAGTCGGCCATGAGGGTTTTGAGCGCACTCGCGATCTGTGTCGGATTTTGCAAGGCCGAGACATCAAGGCCGATGGCTGCGCCCGTGTTGGCAATGGCCTGCACACCCGGCTGCTGGTTTTCCGCAAGCGCGACGTTGACCGCTGGCAGACCAAGGCAGCAGCGTTCCCAAGCTGAAACACCTCCGGCGCCGATAGCGAGGTCGGCTGCTTGAAGGCGCTCGGCCATGTCGGTGGCGTCCAAGGTCAGTGACCAGTTCGGGACGTTGGCAACAAGGGCTTCGATCTGGGGAACCGAAGGGCTTTGGCTGCCCATGACCACCTCCGCTTTCAGGTCAGGCAGATCGCGCATCGCAGCGAGGGCAGCTGCGCCGAAACCTAAATTGTCCACCATTCCGGGCAGGATCAGAACACTTTTGACCTCACCGGTTCGGCGTTTCAGAGCATCGGATCTTAACGCGCGAAACTCGGGTCGGAGCAGCGCATGCACGGGGCCTTTCAGCATCGCCATATGCGGCTGCGAGATCGGTGTGTCCGGGAAAGCCGCTGGATTAAGAAGCAAATCCGCAAACAGGGGTTCGCGGTCGAGGTCATCAAGCGCGAGAATTCTGAGACCAGGCAGGGCGGCACGCACGGCCTTTACCCAAGCACCGCCGAGGCCATAGTGGTCAAGGATGATCCAATCAGGCGAGACGTCCTGAAGAGCAGCAATGGTCTGTTCCGCATCCTGCGCGACACGCATTGGGCGCCAGCTCTCAATGTTTCCTCCCGGCGACGGAAGGTCCTTTACCGAAAGCCAAGATACGTCAAACCCGGACTTGGCAATCCTATCCCCAATATGCCCGTCAACCTCAGCACAGACAAACTGGACCTCATGCCCCGCGTCCCGGGCCGCCATGGCGAGGGATAAGCAGCGCATCACATGCCCGCCACCGACCTGAGTGCCAGAGTCCGAGCGTATCGCGATGCGCATTAGGTCTGCGCCTGCATGTAAGACATGAGGAATTCGGCCCGTTTCCAGTCCTCTTCGGTGTCAATGTCCACAGCACGCAGGGCGGGGACTTCGACTCCGGCCGTGCCATCCCAAACCACCGCCTCTGGATCGAGCCATGTATGTGCCTTGGCCCAATAGAACTGGCCAACATCAAAATAATCCGACTCCAGATCCTGCGAACGCATCGGCATTTTGTCAGGATGGCGAGGTACAAGCGCATCGCCTTTGCGATGATAGGCCCGCGCTATGGGTGTTGGATATTCCGACACCGTCATCGACCAGGTCGCGCCACCGGCCAATAAATCATACCCCGTTTGCAGATCCTCGGAGCTCACAAACAACGCGGTCGCATAGATACAACAAACGGGAACATCGGGCCCCAGACCCAAACGCTCCACCGCATCGCGCACCACGTCCGTGGTGCCGGTGTAATCATCAGACAGAGAAGCATCCCGCAGGAACGGCGTCTCGGCCCCATAGAGATTGGCGCAGTAAGCGATCTCCTGATCGTCCGTAGACACAACCACTTTAGCAAACTGCCCCGAGGCCAGCGCCACCTCAATCGGCCATGCAATCGCTGGCTTGCCCGCAAAGTCGCGAATGTTCTTGCGGGGGATGCGTTTGGACCCACCACGCGCGGGAATGATTGCGACTGCTTCTACCATCCTGACCTCAGAGTTTTGTCCGCGCCCAGAACCCAAGCGCATCAAATTCAGCGCGGGCCACCAGCGGGTCGTATTCCGTCTGCACCCATTCTTTGAAAGAAATCGGGCTTTGTGCAACCCGGCGGGCGTACATGTCGATGACGTAATCCAGAATACCTGTTTTTGAGACCTTGAGATGCACAAACCTGAGCGAGAGCATCTTCTTTGCCTCTTCAACCGGTTTGCTGAGGATATGCAGGTAGTAGATCGCAGAGACGAGCCCAGTGCGATCTGCGCCAGACTTACAGTGCATCAGGGTTGGTTCACTCAAGCCTTCCAGCACGTCCATCACATGCTCAAGCACGTCGACCGTTGGCACAGCGCGGGCGCTCATTGGAATGTCGATCAACTCCATCCCCAGTTTTTCGCAGCTTTCGACTTCGAAATAGTAGTGCGAATGATGCGTCTTGCCTCGCAGGTTGAGGACGGTTTTGATCCCAAGGTCACGGTAGGCTTCAAAGCGCTCGTGATTTGGGTGGTTTGAGCGATAGATGCCCGGCGCGATTTCGGCGAAATTGTGCCAGCGATAGCGCAGAATACCGTGATCCACCCAATCCTGATAATAGAGCGATTTCTTGCGTTCCGCCGGATCGACAATGTCATGGGAATAGCGCGCGCGGCTTTTGCGCTGCATATCCTTCAGCTTTTCTCTCAGAGAGCCTGACATGGCAGATCCTTTTACCGCTTTGATTGCGTGAACTGTCCTATAGGCAAAATCCCTTGCGGCAACCACCGTAAACTGTGCTTTGTCGCGCTTTGCGTCACCGCTGTAACGATTTGAGATGCCTGTTCTAGACTTCGCAAAGCCCTCAGCGTATCTACAGCAAAGAAACAGGCCGCCGGCCTAGCAATATTTGAGGCTTCTGTGCTCCAAGACTCCACCATCCTGATCACCGGCGGTACCGGCTCTTTTGGGTCCCGCTTTATTCCAATGACCTTGGAAAAATACAAACCTCGCCGGATCATCATCTATTCCCGCGATGAGATGAAGCAATGGGAGATGGCGAAGGTCTATGGTGACAATCCAGCCGTTCGGTTCTTTATCGGTGACGTGCGCGATCGCGAGCGTCTCTATCGTGCGATGGATGGGGTGGATTATGTCGTCCATGCGGCTGCCACCAAGATCGTGCCGACTGCGGAATATAACCCGTTTGAATGTGTGAAAACCAATATCAATGGCGCGATGAATGTGATCGACGCTTGCATTGATAAAGGTGTGAAACGCTGCGTAGCGCTGTCCACCGACAAAGCCTCAAGCCCGGTGAACCTCTATGGGGCAACGAAGCTCGCGTCTGACAAGATGTTTGTGTCGGGCAATTCCTATGCCGGCTCCAAAGACTGCCGTTTCGCGGTTGTGCGTTATGGCAATGTCATGGGCTCTCGCGGCTCTGTCATTCCGTTCTTTATGTCGCTGCCCGATGGCTCGGAGCTGCCGATCACCGATCCACGCATGACTCGTTTTATGATCACGCTAGAGCAAGGCGTAGATCTGGTCTGGAAGGCCTTTGAGGACATGGTCGGCGGTGAGATCTATGTGAAAAAGATCCCATCCATGGTGATCGGAGATATTGCGGACGCGGTCCGTCCAGGCGCGACCCAGAAGGTCATCGGCATCCGCCCAGGCGAAAAGCTGCACGAACAGATGATCGGCGAAGAAGATGCGGCGCATACCTATGAGTATAACGACTATTACAAGATCATCCCAGCGATCCATAACTGGTCGAGCGATCCGGTGCGGATCAAGAACGGTAAGAAAGTGCCGGATGGCTTCAACTATTCCTCGGATAACAACAAGGAATGGATGAACCCTGAGGAACTAAAGGGCTGGATCGAAGCCAACGCGGCCAAGATCGGTAAGTTCTGATGATCCCTTACGGTCGGCAGGATATTTCCGACAAGGACATCGCTGCCGTCCTTGAGGTGCTGCAATCTGATTTTCTGACGCAGGGCCCGGCAGTGCCTCGGTTTGAAGCCGCGGCGAAAGCGCAGTGCAATGCCGAGTATGCTATCGCAGTGAACTCTGCGACCTCGGCGCTGCATATTGCGTGCATGGCGCTGGATTTGGGGTCGGGTGATATTCTCTGGACGGTGCCGAATACCTTTGTGGCCTCAGCAAATGTCGGCATCTATTGCGGCGCCGAGGTGGATTTCGTGGACATTGATCCCGATACCTACTGCATGTCGGTCGCAGCTTTGGAAGAAAAGCTCAAGCAGGCCGAAACCACTGGCAAGCTGCCCAAGATTTTGATCCCGGTGCATTTTGCCGGTCAAAGCTGCGATATGCGCGCGATTGCAGCGCTCGCGGCGAAATACGACATCCGGATCATTGAGGACGCGAGCCACGCGATTGGCGCACGCTATCTAGACCAACCGGTTGGAGACTGCGCCTATAGCGATATCTGCGTGTTCAGCTTCCACCCAGTCAAGATCATTACGACGGCCGAGGGCGGCTTGGCGACGACTAACGACCCTAAACTCGCTTCACGCATGGAACTGCACCGTTCGCACGGCGTGACCCGCGACCCGAACCTGATGGATCAGGCGTCCGAGGGTGGCTGGTACTATCAAATGGTCGATCTCGGCTACAATTACCGCATGACCGAGATGCAGGCGGCTTTGGGCGTGACCCAGTTCGAGCGTCTTGAGCGTTTTGTGTCCCGCCGGAATGAGCTGGCGAAACTCTACGACCAAAAACTCGCAGATCTGCCGGTGACCTGCCCGGTTCAAAACCCCGATTGCCTGTCAGCGTTTCACCTCTATCCGATCCTCGTGCACAATCGCGCCGAGGTTTTCGCCCGACTGCGTGAAAACGGCATCGGGGTGAATGTGCACTACATCCCAGTCCACACCCAACCTTTCTGGCGTGCGCGCGGCTTTGACTTAGGTGACTTCCCACAGGCAGAAGCATATTACGACCGTGCGATCTCGATCCCCTTGTATTTCGGGCTGACCGAAGAGGCGCAGGATACGGTGGTGCGAGAGATCACAAAAGCGGTTTCCTGACTCGCCAAAGATTAACATAACAATGATTACGCGCAGTTTCGCTCACAGTCGCGGTTCAAGTATCGCTCACAGTCTTCTCAAACAGATGCCGCAGTTTGCTTTCCCCAAAGCGCCCGTGTCGGTTCTTGGAAAAGGACGAATGGTTAGGTACTGGGTCGGACAGGTCGAGGCGGCAAAACCAACGATAGGCAAGGTTCAGATGCACCTCTTCGCACAGGCGACGTTCTGATCGAATACCGAAGCAATAGCCGACCAACAGCATCCGGTTCAGCAATTCAGGGTCGATGGATGGGCGGCCTGTGTGACTGTAAAAGTCCGCTAAATATTGGCGGACGTCATCCAGGTCGATAAATCTATCAATCGAACGTAGCAGATGATCCTGAGGAACATGATCTTCCAAGGAAAACTCATAAAACTGCGCTGCCTGTGCTTCCTGCTTCGGTCCCATCATCGCCAAATCCCTCAGCCAATAAGGAGATTGAAACAGTGATGGTCCCTGCAATCAAGAAAGAGTTTTTCAACAGAATTAGCCCTCAAGGCCGAAATTTCATATACACCTAATAGTGACGAACCATGTAATCCCGCCTAAGAACGCTGCATTTAGCGCCGAATAGAGCGACGCGGTAGTCGAAGGAAGCACAATTTCCCAAAAGCCTAAGTCGGACCCCTGTCACAATTGGCGACAAAGCTTTCTAGACATTTGGCTTTATCACGATACAGCAGATGTACAGCAGTTCGATATTCTTGACTGATATCTGTATGACCCTTTGATCACCGTAGGATAATAGATCTCACCTCAAGCAGTGCTCGAAAACTACTGCTTCTTTAGAGATAACCATCGGAGCAAAAAACAAAGGGATGCAACAACAACGAGCACCAATTTACGAGAATGAAAGCACTGCGGACGATCACCAAGTTAAGCTGTATGCACACCAGTTTCCAGATAAAGGGCCCATTCAACTGAATATTCCAAATTAGGGCACATAGGTGTTAACATCCTCAAAGTCCGCAGCTGCCCGTTTCGTCGCAAAACCCACATCTGGTACCAACTCTAAGGCCATAGAAAAAGAGCCTCTGAATATACATGTGACTTGCCAAGCAATGAGGTTCAAAACGTGTTTACAAAAACGAATTTCACGCCGGAATTGGTAAACTTAAGGACAACTTGTTGGGCTAGAAACCGGATTAGACGGCCATGATCGGACCTAAAGAGGTTTCTCACTAAAGTTCTGACGCAACCCTAGTGTCAACCGTAAGCGCTTCGTAGACCCCATGGTATCGCGGATTTCCCTGATGTGAGATTCTGATCTTCAACTGATTTGGAGTTTTTGGAATGCTTGATGAGGGAAGTGGTTTGCTGCGACGGACAGCAGCAGAACGCGCGGCGATTGTTGCGGAGACGTATGAGCCGGGCGCGACGGTTGCAGGTGTTGCACGGCGACATGGTATTGTTCCATCGCAGTTATCGGGCTGGCGCACGGCAGCAAAGCGTAAGGCGGAGCGCGGTAATAGTTCTGGTCCTGCTTTTGCTGAGCTTTCAGTTCTGGCGGATGTTCCCGCGCCGTTTGATGGTATTGAGATCTTGGCAGGCTCTGTATCTGTTCGCCTGCCAAAGAATACGACGCCCAAGCGGATTGCGGATATTGCAAAGCGGCTGGCGCAAGGCTGATGATATATCCCAGTCAGGCGGTTCGGATTGTAATTGCCACGAAGCCTGTGGACTTCCGCAAGGGGCATGACGGGTTGGCTGCACTGGCCGAGCGCGAGCTCGGGCTTGATCCCCATTCTGGTGTGATTGTTGTGTTCCGCGCCAAACGCGGTGACCGCATCAAAGTGCTGCTCTGGGACGGGTCTGGCCTCGTGCTGTGTTACAAGCGTCTGGAACAGGGCAAGTTCGCATGGCCGAAGGTTCAAGATGGCATGATGCGGCTGAAGAAGGCACAATTTGAAGCGTTGTTTGAGGGTTTGGACTGGCGGCGTGTCATGGCGCGGCGGACCCGCAGGCCGGGTGCGGCAGAGTGAATCGGCACACCATATTTGGGGCTAAAAGCCGTGCCAACACAGGCCCGTTGTGGTAGGTATTGCCCATGTTTGACGCGCTTAAATCTCTGGATTTGACAACCCTGCCTTCCGAGGTGCGGACGGCGGTTTTGGCAGCGCAGACGGACGCGGAAAGGCAGGCAAGACAGATCTCTGCCCTAGCTGAGAGCAATGCCAGCATTGCAGAACAAAATGCGGCCCTGGTGGAAAGCAACGCGACCTTCGCCACGCAGAATGCTGAGCTTGAGGCTGTGAACGCGCGGCTGGAGCATATGGTCAAAGAACTCAATCATCTGTTCTATGGGCCAAAGTCGGAACGGTTCACCGAAGATGAGCGTCAACTGGCGTTTGAGGATCTTGAGGTGGCCACAGCTGAGGCGCAGGCCCAGTCCGATACGATAGAATTGACAACGCCACGCAAGAAGCGCCGCCCGCCACAGCGCAACCTCGGCAATCTGCCAGATCACCTTGAGCGGATTGAACAGGTGATCGAGCCTGACAGTATTGTCTGCCCCTGTGGCTGCGGGGAGATGGTGAAGATCGGCGAGGACCGCAGCGAGCGCCTTGATATCGTGCCAGCCCAGTTCCGTGTGATTGTGACAGTGCGGCCAAAGTATGCATGCCCGAACAAGGACGGGGGCGTGACACAAGCCCCGTCTCCTGACTATCTGATTGAAGGCGGTCTGCCCACAGAGGCGTTTGTGGCTTACGTTGGGGTCTGCAAATACGCCGATCACAACCCGCTTTATCGGCAGTCCCAGATCTACGCCCGCTCTGGCCTCCATCTGGACCGCGCCACATTGGCCAGCTGGATGGGCAAGATGTCCTTCCACCTCGCCCCTGTGGTGGATCACATGTTCAAGGACCTGAAGAAGTCAGACAAGCTCTTTGCTGATGAGACCCGCTGCCCTGTGCTGGACCCCGGACGGGGCAGAACAAAGACCAGCTATCTCTGGGCCATCGCCCGTGATGACCGCCCGTTTGGCGGGACAGCACCACCTGGTGTCGTCTTCTGCTATGCCGACGGGCGTGGCGGCAAACATGCGACTGACTTTCTGACGGGCTTCAGCGGCACGCTGCAAGTGGACGGCTATGCAGGCTATAATGCCCTGGCCAAACCAGATCGTAAGGGCGGGCCTGTCAAACTGGCCTATTGCTGGGCACATGCGCGGCGCAAGCTCAAAGAAGTCCATGACCGCGATGGCTCGCCCATTGCCGCTGAGGGGCTCAAGAGGATCAAAGCCTTCTACAAGGTTGAGGCGGAGATCAGGGGCCAGTCACCTGAGACCCGTCGCGCGGTGCGACAGGAAAAAACCGCGCCGCTGATGGCTGACTTTGAAGACTGGCTCAGAACCGTCCGTGCGCGGATCTCCAGAAAGTCCCGGCTGGGCGAGAAGCTCAGCTACATCGCCAAGCACATGGAGGGGCTAAAGCTCTTCCTTGACGATGGCGCCATCGAGATGGACAGCAACACAGTCGAGCGGACGATCCGCCCGATTGCTCTGAACAGAAAAAATGCGCTCTTCGCGGGCCATGATGAAGGCGGCAGGACATGGGGACGCATCGCCTCACTGATCGAGACATGCAAGCTCAACGGCGTCGAGCCATACGCCTACCTCAAGGCAACTCTCGAAGCCATTGCGCAAGGCCATCCAGCATCCCGCATCGAAGAACTCATGCCATGGAACTTTGACAAAAAAGGCTGACACCGCTTACAATTCACGTCAGTTCCTTGAGCAAGCAGTGGCATTGGCTGAAACCCGTACCTACTCCTATGATGCGATTGGAAACCGGACCGCGCTGACCATCGCAGATAGCGGCGGAACACTGACGGACACGTACAGTTACCCGGCAACCGACAACCGATTGTCCACCATAGCATTCGGTAATGGAAGCACGCGTACTTTTGCTTATGATGCAAATGGTAACGTGACCTATGACGCGCGTTCGGGCGTTGGTTATGGCTACACCTACGACGATGCGAACCGTATGGCGAGTTTCTCGATCGATGGTGTTGTTCAGGCTGAATACAAGTACAATCACTTGGGCCAACAGACCGTTCGAACACTTACGCAAACTGGGCAGACGATCCACTCGGTCTATGGCCCGGACGGTAACCGGATTGCGGAGTTCGATGGCGCGTCCAAGACGATTATCCGCGAGTATGTTTGGCTCGAAGGTGAACCAATCGCGGTTATCGAGGCAGGCCAAGTTTACTACGTCCGTGCAGATCACATCGCGAGGCCAGTATTTGCTACTGATGCATCGGGATCTGTCGTTTGACAGGCGTCTTACCTACCGTTTGGCGGCGTGAAAACGACTACCGGTTCACCTATCAACGCGCGTTTTCCAGGGCAGTGGTATCAAAGTGAATCTGCCCTGCACCAGAATTGGATGCGGGACTATGATCCAACGACCGGGCGCTATATTCAGGCTGATCCGCTGGGTTTGATTGATGGTGCGAGTGTTTATGGGTATGTTATGCAAAGCCCATTAAGACAAACGGATCCGACTGGATTGTGTCCAATTTGTGTACTTGTTCCGGTCTTTGGGGGTGGCAGCGCGACTAGTGGTACAGTAATTGGCGGGGGATCTGTAATCGGAGCGATTATCGGAGGCGTGGTCTTCGGAACTGCGCCAACCGAAATGGGTGATGGAACATCAACTGGTGCTACCCACGTTCCCTGGCCTCAGCAAGAAAATAAGCGGCAATGGACTTGTACTTGCAGAGCAAATAAAGATGGCCGAAGCACAAAGAACTGTCCAGATGGGCCTAAATTCGCTTTGGGCACCGCGACACACAAACTGCGTGATGTAGCGAGGCGGCAAGCAAGTAGAATTGCTTTATCTAAGCTTGGAGCAGTTTCGAGCCACCACACACAGTGTCGCTGTGTTGGTCCCAAGGGTCAAAGGTGGGCACCATGATGACATTGGAAGCATAAATGGAAAAGAAGAAACTTAATCAGTGCCTTTTGGAGTTGGCGCATGGCGACCTAGAAAAGCTAGCCTTGACCCTTTCCGATGAAGACCCCGAGGACTTTGATGTAATGTATTTGAAGTCGAAGTTCTCGATTGATGCAAGTGAGACTGGTGCAGCATTCGACAAACGTGCTTTGAAGAGCTTGTTCTTTTTGGCCAAAAAAGGCTATGCGCCTGCATTGTATGATGTTGGACTGAAGTATTACTGTGGAGATGGCGTGGAAGAAAGCTTGGAAAAATACATTCTGTGCCTGATTGCTGCGTCCGATGGTGGACACAAATTAGCAGCTACGACTCTACAGAGAGAGATCGAGTCAAGACTAACATTTGGTGAAGAAGTCGATTAGCAGGTTTTGGAGTGAACTGATCCTACACACGAGTTAGGACTAATCGTACCGCGAGTTTGCATGTAATTTTTCTCCGAATTTCCTACGATCGGTGGAGGCAAGTCTGGACGTCGCTGCAAACTTGGATCCCATTTCAATAATTGTATTGAGTATCCCGCTTACGGCAAATTCGTTACTCAGATGAGTTCAAGATCGACGCGGTGGCGCAGGTCACGGAGCGGGGTTATTCGGTCAAGGAGGTGGCTGAACGTCTCGGGGTCAGCACCAAATCGCTCTACACCTGAATGGCGCAATTTTCGAAGCCGCAGAGGCAGACGGATCAGGAGGCCGAAGTTCGCCGGCTCAAGAAAGAACTGGCGCGTGTCACCGAGGAGCGCGACATCCTAAAAAAGGCCACCGCGTACTTCGCCAGGGATGCAAAGTGAGGTACGCGTTCATCGACGCGCATCGCCAGCAGCATCCTGTCCGCGTTCTGTGCAAGATGCTGAGCGTCCACCCGAGCGGTTTCTATGCATGGGTTAAGGAACCGTTAAGCCAGCGCGCGCAGGAAGATCGGCGTCAGACCAAGCTGGTGAAGAAGGCGTGGAAAGACAGCGGCAAGGTCTATGGATACCGCAAGATCTATGATGACCTGATCGATATGGGTGAGGTTGTATCCGAGAACCGCGTTGCCCGTCTGGCTCGGATTGCGGGCGTTCAGGCACAGATCGGCTACAAGAAGAAGCCCGGCGTTTATGGTGGAAAGCCCTCTGTCGTCGTCGACAACACGCTGGATCGGCAGTTCGCCGTCGACGCGGCGGATCGGGCCTGGGTGACGGATATTACCTATTTGTGAGTGCCGAATGAATATTCCCCAAAACGGCCGAAGTAAAAATCCCCAGTTTGCGTGGTGAGGTGTTTTGTTTGGGGGGCATGCCCCCCAAACAAAACGTCGGCCAAATTACCACCTGAAGAGAAGCCGTAGGAGGCCGATATCGGGTGGTTGAACTGAGGAGGATCGTTTTGATCCATGATTTGAAAAGACAGGGTTTGTCGGTGAGCGCAATCTGTCAACCTTATGTAAACCTCTTCCCTCAGACCCAGGCAACGAATGCGTAAACTGGCCCTGTGGCGATACGACTACAACAACGTCAGGCCGCACTCATCACTCGGGAACCAGACACCCGCAGAAGCGCGCCGGACGCTTGAGAAATTTGAGGGCTCCGCGCCCGACGCGCTTGCCCAAACCGAAACCGAGAAATATGAAAACCAGACCCGCAGACTCTCGATATGAATGAGGGACCATCGGGCGGCAGGTCACTTCCTGACGCGATCCGCTTCTGGTTCAGTTATTTCTTCTTCCGTACTTTCAGTTGGCTCAGATTGGCAGAATTTCTCGAGAATGCATCCGTGGTGCAAATTCGGAGAATGCAGTGAGCTGTTGTTTGTCAACGGCTTTCGATTAGTTCTTGGGAAAACTCACCAATATTCGACGCATCAAATTGGGTTAAAGTGTTGATAACTCCGTGACTCTTCAGAAATGCTGAACGACTTTCGACCATACCTAAAAAATCATCCTGCGCTGCCAAAGGATGCTTCAGCAGCTTTAATCTTTCTCGGTCCGATTTGCAGGCTTTGATCTTTTCGGCATTCACGTCGTTAAACTCTGGAGTCTCTTGGACATACTTCAACCAAAGCGCGACAGTTGTCGCTGCCACGTTCCAATAACGTCTTGGCAAGTCCGACGCCGCAGACAGAATCCTTTGGCTAAGTTTCACTGAACTGTCGGTAGATATCTGCAGTGCATTATGATGGACATGAGGATTCTCAAATCGCTCTATCAGAGCTAACTTGTACTCTGAAACGGTACGCTCTCCTGTCGCGCTAAGCGACCTCGCGGCGGTGTCCATAACAACGGAGGCAAAGTTCTTTAGGACTGGATCTTTCATTCCTTCGCCAATAGTTTTTTTTCCAAGCAGAACACAACTAAGCGCTAAGGCGGTATGTGCGCCATTTAACATCCGAAGTTTCATGTCCTCAAATTTGGAAACATCTGGAACAAACTGCACACCACATTTATTCAAATTTGGCAGGAAGGGCTGTGCTTTTTCATCGATCACCCATTGAGAAAACGGCTCCGCCAAAACACAGGCCTTGTCGCGCAGACCAAGAATTTGGCAAACACGGCTCTTCTCGCTTTCGCTTACGGCGGGTGTAATCCGGTCTACCATCGAACAAGCGAATAGATGTTCATCTAAAATAAAACGATTTTCACTAGACAACGCGTTTTCCACAAGAGTGCGCAAAACTAAACCATTACCCACAAGATTGTCGCAGCTCACAAAAACGATAGATCCTAGATTTTTCTCGTGTCGTGCGACAAGCGCTTCCGCGATTAAGTTTCCAAGGTCTGCAGAATAACCTTTCTCGGTGACGGTTAGCGAAACGACTTTAATCTGCGGAGACGTTAGCCACTTATAGGCAGCAGCAGGGCCGGTTTGAGCCGTAGCAATAGAACCTACGACATGAGTGATTGGTTTGTCCTCAAGACTTGTGACAGAGTACAAACAGTTTTGCGCAGAAAGGGCGTCTTCTGACGCTTTTGATCGCAGGCCAACGCATGCAATTCGCCAATCTCCTCCAAACTCCAAAGCGCGGTCCAGATAGACCGCCTGATGGGCGCGGAAAAATGCGCCGGGACCTATGTGAAGCCAACCAATGCCTCTCGCAGTTGGATCATAATCAGGCAAGCGAACCGAACTTGGAACGGCATCTAAATTTGAAAGCCTCATAACTTGTAGGCCTCTTTCGCGGAATCATAACAAAGCCACGTTGCAATGTCGTGCGCTTGGCCTATGGACAGGCGGTAGTCCGAGACCAATCGAGATAAGAAACCTGCGACCTCTCTTCTCCATGTGTCATGCCGTCCTGGAATCGAGAAAATTGCTCGAGTGTCATCGTTGAAACCCGCTAAATTCCTGTGACCTGCGGTTTCAAAAACTTGATGAAGGTATCTGCGAATACCTTCGGGGCTATCATGAAACCACCAAGGTGGCCCTAATTTCAAACTTGGCCAATACCCAGCCATAGGCGCAAGCTCTCTCGCATACGTGCTCTCGTCCAGAGTGAAGACAAGAAGAGAAAGAGAGCTTGAACCATACTTTTCAAGCAAAGGCGACAAACCTTGGGCCCAGTTCACACTACATGGAATATCAGAACCATGATCGGCTCCATAAAGCTGAAAAAAATTCCTGTCTGTGTTTCGTAGCACCCCGGCGTGAATCTGCGTCACCATGCCATCTTCTACAGCCAGTCCAGCCATCTCAGTCATGGCCATTCCCTGAAAAACTGTGGTTTCTTCGTCGGTTAGCGCGCTTGCAAGGGCTTTCGTCAGAAGTTTCTGGGCCGTGGCCTCCGGCAAATCATAAGTTTTTGGAATGGCCAAACCGTGATCAGAAGCCGTCGCTCCAAGGCTGCGAAAATAAGCGCGTCTTTTGCGATGTGCTTCGATAAACCCGGACCACAGCGAGCAATCCTCTCCGGTGAGATCACCAAGTTTTTGGACTTGCGACTTGAAATCTTGCCGAAGTGGGTTTGAAACTGCGTCAGGTCGATACGTGGGAATTACGCGATTCTCGCCAGTTTCTCGCGCTTTTCTATGGTGTCTTAGGTCCGATGTCGCGTCATCCGTCGTCGCGATGATTTCGACACCAAATTTATCCAATAGGGCGCGAGGCCTAAACTCGTCATCAGCGAGGCGTTCCGAAATTTGATCATAAATTGTTTCGGCTGTAGTTTCATTGAGTTCAGCCTTGACGCCAAAAATCTCTCCCAACGCGTGATCCATCCATCCAGCAGAGGGCGTTCCAGCAAAAGTTGAATAGCGAGACGCAAAGACTTTCCAGACGGATCGGCCTGACGCAGTTTGACCTCCGTCCGACCTCGAAACCCCGAGACTGTCAAAATTTTCACCCACCGAGCGCAACATGCGCAATATGTAGTGATCTGGTGTGACAAAGGTACTTGCGGGGTCGGGAAATAGAGTATTCTCAGCAAACCAAGCTGGGTCCGTATGCCCATGTGGTGACACAACTGGAAGCTCTGCGACGCGATCATATATTGCACGCGCGACGCGTAGCAAACCGCCTTCTTGCGGCAGAAGTCTATCGGGATGAAGTACCGGCATTTACGAACTTTCTAGTGCTGCTATTGCTCCACGCAACTCCGCAAGGCCGCGCAATCTTCCGACCGCAGGATACCCTGGTTGGGATGGCATGGATAAATCCCCGAGTAAGCGCTGCCCGTGGTCCGGGCGCATTGGAATTTCAAAATCTTCGCGTCCTTGAGCTCGCCGTTCTTTCTCTTCTTGAAGCAGCAAACGAAGTACAGAGATCATGTCCGTATCCCCATCTAGGTGCGCATCTTCTATAAAGTCAGGACGAGTTTCGCTTCCGCTTCGAGAGGTATTTCGCAAGTGAACGAAGTGAATTTTCTTGGCATATCGTTTGACAAAACTGCAAAGGTCATTCGACGCGATCACGCCCAATGACCCGCTGCAAAACGTAATGCCGTTAGCGTCAGACGGCACAGCGTCTATCAGGAATTGATAATCCTCTTCGCAAGACAGTATCCGCGGGAGCCCAAGTAACGAGAAAGGTGGGTCGTCTGGGTGCGCGCAGAGTCTCAAGCCCAACTCTTCGGCAACTGGAACAACTGACTTTAAAAAATACGAGAGGTTTGCTCGGAGTTCGTCTCGCCCAATGTTCTCGTAAGTTTTCAAGAGGTGTAGAACGTCTTCCCTGCTATGACCGTCATTTGCTCCGGGCAGGCCAGACACAATCGTGGACAATAGTTTTTTCGAGTCAGCTGAAGACATTCTATCAAAGCGCTTTTTAGCTTCACCCAAGATAACGTCGTCGTATTCTGCATCCGCGCCAGGTCGTTTGAGAATATGCAAATCAAGGGCCGCAAAGTCTAAAAGCGAAAAGGCCATGGTCGTACCACCATGAACCAATTCATGATCAGTGTTAGTCCGCGTCCAATCCAGAATTGGCATGAAGTTGTAGCAAACAACTGACGGACCATTACAGCGCGCTATTGCCTTGAGACTCAGAATGTACGCGGCAATATGAGCCTCTCGGTCTTGGCCACCCGTTTTTATTGCCTCGCTGACTGGCAAACTTTCTATGACGCTCCATTCAAGACCTTCATCTTGAATTTCAACTTTTCTTTGAGAAATAGCGTTGTCGGTCCAAACCTCACCGGGATCAAACTGATGACAAGCGCTGACAACTCCTGAAGCTCCAGCCTGCGCAATCCAACTTAAGGGCACAATGTCGGATGGACCGAACCAACGCCAAGCCTGTTTCATGAAAGTTCTTTCTCAATCCTTGAACCATGACCATCAAAACAGTGGACGTTTGAAAGATCTGGCGAAACAGACAATTCACTGTCTCCTGGAATTTCGAGGGAACTTTCAGCCCGAATTATCAAGTCCCCTACGTCTTCAACGCGCGCATAGACAATGGTTTCGGGGCCAAGTCTTTCGACTAAGCGTACTTTGGCGGTCCACTTTTCGGAACTTTGGCCGTTTACAAACAGGTGCTCTGGCCTCAGTCCGACCTTTGCCGCCCCAAGCTCTTCAGCAAATTTACCGCCAAGGATGTTCATTTTTGGTGCACCAATAAATTCGGCCACGAAAAGAGACGCAGGCGCTTCGTAAAGTTCCAAAGGACTTCCGATTTGTTCGATTCTGCCTTGGTTCATCACCACAATTCGGTCGGCTAGGGTCATCGCCTCCACTTGATCGTGTGTCACATAAATCATTGTCGTACCTAGCCTTTTATGCAATTCGGCCAGTTCAACTCTCATTTGGGCGCGCAAGGCGGCATCCAAGTTCGACAAGGGTTCGTCAAAAAGAAAGAGTTTCGGATCGCGGACAATAGCACGACCAATTGCGACGCGTTGGCGTTGCCCCCCTGAGAGCGCAGCAGGCTTGCGTTGTAACAGAGCCTCAAGCTGAAGCGCTTCGGCTGCTTTGGCGATTTTTTCCTTTCTCTCAGACGCGGGAACTCGTGCCAATCTCAGCCCAAATTCGATATTCTTTTCGACTGTCATATGCGGATATAACGCATATGACTGAAAAACCATCGCGATACCTCGGTCTGCTGGCTCGGCCAAAGTCACATCTCGACCACCAAGTTCAAGTATTCCGCAGTCAGGATCTTCTAGTCCCGCAATCATTCGAAGCAGGGTTGATTTACCACATCCCGAAGGGCCAACCAATACTGTGAAGCTTCCGTTTGGAACATGTAGGTCTAGTGGTGGGATGACTTCGACTTTGCCAAAACGCTTACCCAAACCGTCAATATTCAATTCTGACATTTATGCCTCCTGGTTCTGCTTAGCGATCAAGTCAACATGAAGTCGCAAAAACAGTGCGGCAGTCCAACCTTGCTGTGGATAGCCCAAACCTTTGCCTGTTTGACTGTCAAAATATTCATATAGGTGTCCGTCTTCTAAAATGATCTCATACAACTTAAGGGCCGTATTTCGCTTAATGTCCGCCATACAAAGCTGGTCCAAAAGCTCCAACAGAAGCCAGCTAATCGGCGGCCACATCGGCCCTCGCCACATTTGTTTTTGATCATAACTTGGGTCGTCGTAGGCAACGCAAGGAAAGGGTATTTCGCCAAACAACCTATTTTCATCAAAGAGGTATTTTTCAACTGCGGCCTTCTGTTTTTTCTCGCTAAGCGGTAGGGATCCCAAGAAAGGCAAAAAGGGTGCGGGAGACAGAATGTCCATTTTCGACCCGTCTTCCAGGAGTACATCATGCAAGCGGCCGGTCTCTTCACTCCAGCACACGTCCACAAGTTTCTGGGCAAAGCTGTCTGCTTTTTCACTCCAACGCTTCGCCTTCTCCTGTTTTCCGTTCAATGTGGCCAAACGAGAGACAGTGCGCATTTGCATAAGAACATAGGCCGACATGTCGGTAGCGACGATTGGGCCATGATCGAGGCGAGGAGTGTCGTCCCAACCTGTTTCAAATGGGTCATAGCAGGTAATCAAACCGAAACGATTCAATCTATGCGTTAGCCACCAATCGCAATTCGCCTCCAAGTGCGGAAGAATGTATTCTGCCAACTCGGTGTTGCCCGTGCGATTTATGAAACGTTCTGCTGCCCACCCGATCAATGCGGGTTGCGATGCCACAGGGCGTATCCAAGTGGAGCAAATAAAATGCGGGGCCAATCCATCTGCACGCATATTATCAACCAATAGCATCAAGGCATCTCGGCAAATTTCGTCGCTCATTTCTTCCAGTGCTAGCATGTGGAAGCACGCATCCCATAGAAAGTGCGTTGGATACCCCCCGCGAGATGGAAAAGATGCAATACGATCTTTCAACATGCCTGGCGCACGAACGGAGTTCATGAGAAGGGTCTGAACCGCCCGAGACAACACAGTTTTTTCGTTCTCCGTTTGAGGTGCGATGCTTAGGTCGCCCAGGGCAGTGGACATCCAATCTTCGGTCGATTGCCTTGCTGAATTCACATCCCTGGCCATTGCCAACTTCGCGCTAGCTAGATCTTCATCCAATACTAGGAATTGAAAAACACACGCGTAGGCAGGTTCCAGACCGACAATTGAGTTGCCTTCCCAGTCACCACTCAGAACACGTATTCCAATCAACATCGGAAACTCGACGTCCGGGTCCCTAGGGTCTTTGGTTTTGTGCATCACCCTAAGAAAGCGGTTTTCGTCAGTTTTGTCTGTAATGACCCTTAAGTTCTTGTTGCTCAAGAAATCTAAAGTCAGCCTTTCTCTACCTTCAACGACGAAGGCGTCTTGTTCAAAAAACGCGATTTTCATGTCTCCTGATTGAATATGGGTCAAACTAGCGTCAGGTGCACTTGGTTTTGCGCTGCTCATTGCAGGTGCAATGGATTGTGTTCGCCTGTTGTAGTGCAATTCAATCGAAGCAATTCCCCCCAAATCATCAAAGGTAAGCCCGATATTTGAATAATGCGGAGAAAAACTGCGGTCCGGGTCGTTGTATGCGATTTGATCGCCTGGGGTTTCCAAAAGCAGCTGAAGCGCCGAAATTGTATGTAGATGGTCTTTCATGATTTTACTGCGCCTTTAGTTAAGCCTGAAACGAGAAACCGTTGAAGAAACAGGAACAGGGCTAGGATTGGGACGATGTTCACCAAACTTGCTGCTGCCATCAGCCGAAAATCACTTTCGTCCGGTCCCAACAGCAAATACGTACCTACTGTGAGCGGAAATTTGTCTGGGTCGCGCAGAAGCACTGACGCCAAGGCGAACTCACTCCACTTCTGAGTGAACAAAATTAGAAAAAGCGACGAGATCCCAGGCACCAAAAGCGGGAAGTGAATTTGCAAAAGTGTACGAAGCTTTGAAGCGCCATCCATTCTCGCGCTATCGTCGAGTTCCACCGGTATTGTGTCAAAATGCCCCTTCATCACCCAACAGGCAAAGGGAACAGAAATCGCTCCGTAGAGCAGAATTAAGCCCAAACGAGTATCAAGCAATCCAGTTTCTCTCATCAGCAAATACGTTGGAATCGCTGAAATCAGCCCAGGCATAAGTTGCATTGACAGGATGCCCACCATTAGGAACTGTCGCCCGGAAAAACGGTGCCTGGAAAATCCGTAAGCGGCTACCATTCCCAAAGAAATTGATACCAATGCACCTCCAGAAGCGTACAACACAGAGTTGATCGTGTAGGTGACAAAAGGTGTCGTTTTGAACAACGACAAATATGCGTCAAAAGTTGGATTGTCAGGAACCAGATCCAGAGGCGCTCGGTAGATTTCCCAATTTGGCTTGATCGATGACAAAGCCATCCAAACCAGAGGATAGACAAAAGCGATTGCTGATAGGATAGCAATGAGTTGCAGAAGTGTGGGACGGAGACGCCTCAACAGCGGCATCTCAGCTTTTCGCCTTTTAGATAGCGCGATCTGGGATTCATTAGACGAAGCCACTTTAATCGTAGTCACGGCTAAAAACTCCTGCGCGAATGTAAAGAATTGCAAAGACCAAGGTGACCATAAACATCGACACCCCCATCGCGGCACCGCGACCAATCAGGCCTAAGCCTCCGCCGCCATCTCCACCAAAGGCGGTTCTAAACATCTCAAACCCGACAGTTGAGGTGGCGTTTCCGGGGCCGCCCGAAGTCAACGAAAGTATAAGTTCGTACACGTTGAAGGTCGCAATAGTGGAAAATATCAGCGCAGTTGCGATCAGTGGCTTCAGCAAAGGAACGATAACGAACAGCAGCCGCTGCCAAGCTTTCGCGCCGTCGGTACGCGCAGCCTCCAACACTTCGGTCGGCAATGTTTGCAAACCACCCAACATGAATATCATCGTGAACGCGGTTGACCGCCAAACGTCTGCAACAATCACCGAGACAACAGCCATTGTTGGCGACGAGAGCCAATTGACACCTTGAAGACCAATGGAATCGAAAAGGGCGTTAAAGACACCTGCAGAACTTTCGTTAAGCAGCAATCTCCAGATGTAGCCTACAATAATTGCAGAAATTACCCAACTTGTCAGAATTGCTGTTCGATAAACCACCCGTCCCCGTATTGGTTCATTAAGCAATAGCGCCAATCCTAAACCCAGGATAAACGAGCCTCCAACTGAAAACGCCGTGAAAATAATCGTAAAGAATAAAGCTGTTTGATATCCAGGATCACTGGCGATGAAGTAAAAATTGTCCAGACCAATATACTGAGCTTCACCACCTGATACTCGCATGTCAGTCAAAGCCAGACGAAACTGGTCTCCCAGAGGATAAGCTCTAAAAACAATAAGAATTAGGAGAGTAGGCGCGAGCCAAGGCCAAGGGCCGCGCCAAAAATTTTTCTTGCGACGTTGAACGACGGGCATGTGACAAAGCCTTTTTTTGCGTGAAAATCTCGGCGCACTTATGTTGCGCCGAGATCTTTTGTTGCCTGTATGGATTAAAGAGCTTCGTACTGACGCATAACGTCAGCTTCTGCTGCATCAAGCGCTTCTTCAATAGTCGCCTGCCCGGATCCAACTGCTGACATCGCAGTGTTAAGTGCCGAGTCAATCACTGGGTAAATTGGGCTAAACGGCGCTGCCCAGCCACCATCTTCCAATGCCTTGTTAGCGGTTTGCAAGAAGATGTCGTTTTGGAAATGCTGATCCATTTGGAATACATCGCCTCGGGTCGGTAACCAACCCCCTGCCTTATTCGTGTCACGCAGCGCGGGCGCATCTGTCGCATGCAGAGCCCAAGCAGCCGCCGCCGCCTCAACTTTGGTATCATCTTGTGCGATAGGACAAATGAACCAACCACCTGCAACGTAATTTCCTTGATCCACACCATCTGGTGCTGGCAGTGGAACTGCACGCCAATTGCCAAACTCCTCTGGAGGAAGATTAGGTGCCAACGCTCGGATGTTGGCGTTGGAATTCGACAGGAACATGACTGTATCGCCTGCGTAGACCATCGGAAGGTGATCGTTATGCTTGGATGTCGCGTTCTGCGCAGGAATTAAACCGTCGTTGAACATGCTTTGGTAAAACGAGAACATTTCCACCAATTTCGCACGATTGGCACCCTCGAACAGAATTGGCTTGCCCGTTTCGTCAAGGATTTCTCCGCCCAACGCGTTGAACATTCCCATGTTGAATTGAGACCAGTGCATGATCGGGTAAGACATTCCGTACTTACCGTCTGAACGTTGCTCTTCCGCGATACTGCGGACTTCTCCCCAAGTGGTCGGAGGTGTTTCAATTTTTGTGCTGTCGTAGAAAACCAAAGGCGTATCGGTATTGTGCCAAACGCACCCAATATTGCCGTCTACCGAACGAAGAGCATCAATCGTCCAATCGAAGTACTCGTCCAACTCTCCGTTGGATGCATAGTTTTCGAGATTGGCCAAATCTCCGTTAGACTGGAGCGCAGCATACCATTTGACATTGATCCAGACTGCGTCAATCGCTTTTTCTTCAATCGCCTGCGCAATAGATGCTTGGTTGACGTTGGTTACAACCTCTTCCACCACATATCCATTGTCTGCTTGATTGAAGCCGTCAATCACTGATTGAAAAGCGATCTGCCTTTCAATTCTACGGTCTCCGGAGGACGCCCACTGTGGTACCATGTACCGCACCACGACATCGTCTCCATCTGCAAAAGATTGATCCGGCACGGCAAGTGCCAGCGCCAGCGCAGTAAGCGCCGTAAGCCCCATCGCTTTTGCAAAAACTTTTTTCGAATTCGTCATCCATTTCTCTCCCTTGGCATTGCAACCAAATCAACGGTTGCCAAATTGGATATATCCAACTAAGAAATGCTTAAGCTATCCCAGCTGCATGGTCAACAAAATTGATATATCCAATTCAATGAGCTGCACAAATGTCTGAACTAAATAGAAAAAAAATTGATTTGACGTCAGTTGACCTATTGACGCTTGATCGTAAAACGCCTGGATCCCTTCAAGCAAAACTCCACTACATCCTGCAAAATGGGATCGAATCAGGAGCATTGCCAGTCGGTGGCGTTCTCCCTCCTGAACGGGCCTTGGCAGACTTTTTTGATGTGTCGCGCATCACAGTGACCAAAATTCTGGACAAGTTGGTTCAGGATGGATTGGTTCGCAAAGAACAAGGTCGCGGCAATTTTATTCAAAACCCACCGATACGCCCCACATCTGTTGCATTTTTAGCTGCCGCTCCCGCACACCCAACGCTCTTTCAAGTCTTGATGGGTATGGCGCCCATTTTGAACGAAGCCCGTTCTCAGCTGCGCGTGATGGGCGCTTTTGAAGGATTAGGTGCTGAGGAAGACCTACTAAAGCTGGCTCTAGATGAAGGTGCCTCCGGGGTCATCGTCTATCCAGAGAGCAGCTTGAACTCGCCTTCAATTTACCACGACCTCAGGGCAAGAAATGTTCCTTTTGTTACAATTGACAGATACTACCCTGACCTTCCCTCCGACATCGTGACACACGACGATGTCGGCGCAGCTAAGCAGGTTTGTGGACAGCTTTTTGCACAAGGATGCAAAACCATTGGGATCTTACCGCACCGCGAATTCGAAGTGACTTCCGTCCAGGACCGCATAAAAGGTGCACGCGAAGCCGCAATAGAACATGGGCTGAATCCCGAGAGTTCAGTGAAGGTTTGGAGAGAAGTTTATAAGGACTTCCACCCGTCAAGACCGAAAGAAACTCAAAGGGAAACAGGACTTCGCCGCCTCCAGAGCGCTTTGTCCAATTCCCAAATCGACGGAATTTTCGCCATCAACGGTGACGTTGCAGAACGGCTTGTTTCAGATTTGTCCGCCTTGTCCGATGGTACGGCGGATCTTGAATCTCTGAGACTGGGCGCTTGCTCTCACCAACCGCTGAAAGAATACGGACGGTACCCGATTGTGACAGCTTTGGAGTCCGCAGATTTGCTTGGAGCTGCAGCGGCAGGACTGATCCTAAAACGGGTTTTAAACCCAAATCTCAAACACTCTCACATCACAGTCCCAATGACACTGGCTCTGCACTAGGAGAACAACATGACATTCACACTTAAACGCGAAATCCCGATCAAACAGGGATACGATCTCGTTGTGGTCGGCGGCGGCCCCGGAGGATGCGGCACCGCGATCGCGGCAGGCAGGCGAGGACTGCGTGTTCTATTGGTTGAAGCGACAGGCGCATTGGGCGGAATGGGCACGCAAGCGATGGTTTCCGCTTGGTCTCACATGTCCAACGGAGAGGAAACCGTTTTGGGTGGCCTTATGTGGGACTTGGTAGAAACCATGCATGCACGAGGGTTTATTCCAGAAAAATATGATCGAACATTCTGGACAAAAATTCACAATCGCGGACTCGGATATTCAACAGAGGGTCTAAAGTTAATTTTAGACGAATGGTGTGCGGACGCCGGAGTCGATGTCCGTTTTTATACCAAATTGGTCGAGGTGGAAGCCGAGTCAACCCGGGTCGGCGGGGTCGTGCTTCACGACTGTGAAGGTCTCTCCTTTGTGGAGGCACCAATGTTTGTGGATGCGACCGGTGACGCCGTTCTGTCCCATCTGGCCGGAGCAGAAACCCGTAGAGCTGGAGTAGACACACCAAATATCAACCCTCCGACGCTCTGCTCGGTGCACGCAGGAATTGACCACAGCGTATTTGATAGACGCAAACATCAACCTTACATCGACAAAGCAGTGGATGACGGTTTTTTTACTCAACCTGATCGTCACGTGCCAGGTCTTTTCCCTTCGGGTCCATCTTCGGCAACGTTAAATGCCGGCCATCTGTTTGGCGTTGACGCTTTGAATGCCAAAGCGTTGTCAGCAGCGATGGCCAAAGGGCGCCGGTTTGCCTGGGAGTACGGAAGATTCTGCAAAGAGTATCTTCCCGGATGTGAAAACATAGAACTTCTGGCAACGGCTTCTTTGTTGGGCGTTAGAGAAAGTCGAAGGATTGTTGGTGAATATGAACTAACACACGAAGACTACAAACAACGCAGGAAGTTTGATGATCAAATCGCAATTTACTGCAAGCAGATCGACATACACGTCTACGACATAAGTGACGCTGAGTACGAGAAATACTTGGAAGAGTTTAATAAGTCGGCACTTCTGGCACCTGGGGAAACCTACGGGCTTCCTTATCGAATTTTGGTTCCGCGAGGATTTGAAAACCTTTGGGTCGCAGGTCGTATCAATTCCTCGGATGTCAAAGTGGCGGCAGCCATTCGCGACCAACCTGCAGCCTTTTTAATGGGTGAAGCGGTTGGGGCTGCTGCAACTCAAGCTCTTTCAGCGGGTGAAACATCCTGTGGTTTGGACACAAAACGTCTGGTTAAAGACTTGATATCCTCTGGCAGCAACATTCCGTCAACATAAAAGAAGCAGATACATCACATCGGTACTCTGAACGGTGAACTATGCACCAACGCTCACGTTGGTGCCTTTACAAGTTAGACTAGAGCAAAGTCTCCAAACCTTTGATCAAACTTAAGTGTTTTGATCAAATCCACAGAAGTTAAATTGGGGCGTTGTGTTTAATCTCGCCCGGGTGTCGAGGTTGTCCCTGAAAATGGACATACCTTTTCAACGGTCAACTTGAACTTGGCCTATATGGAAAAATGGAGTGGAAAATGTCCACCAATGACCATCTAGTCAACTCGCCCGCTCATCGGAAGTGGTTGAAGCGACAAGCCTTCGATCAATTTGATTTCTTCGAAAAGAGCATCCTGCCAAACGGAAGCTTTAGCGTCTTGGACGCCAAACATGCTTCAGTTCCAGCTCTGCCAGAGTCTGTTTGACGCATCCTGTAAGAATGGCACCGGGGAAAATCTGAACCGATGAATGTCAACGCACCTCGGAGCCAAGTGGTGGGGGCAAGAAAGTGACTCCAAGGCGCGCTTTAGACAGGAAGCACACTGGTAACCTTTGCCAATTGTGCCAAAATCTTGTAACCACCCGATTGTTACCGCAGCCTTAGGTTCTTGACGCGGTCGATGATCTTGGGGTCGTCGATGAAGTCTTCCAGAAAGTTGTGCCATTCGTCGATGGAGACACGTGCTGAGGAGAGCATGTCACGCAGTTCTTCGATGCCGTGATCTGTCAGAGCGGTGATATAATCATCATCGCCAATCTGGACACTGACGATGTTTCCGTAGGTGAGATTATCATCGTTGCTGACGATGGCCTCAATGAAGTCCTGTTCTTCATTCAGCTGTCGGGCGACCTGCTCGATAGAGCAGACATAGGTTGTTGCTGCCATTATGCAGCCTCGCCCGTCATCTGCGCCTTCGGAGCCCAGTTCCAGGGTAGCAATTCACTGATCCGGTTGATCTTGTGATCGTGGATACGGTCAAGGATGTCTGTGAGATAAGCTTGCGGATCGAGACCATTCATTTTGGCGGTTTCGATTACAGTCATAGCGCGTGCCAGGGTTTCACCACCGGTGTCAGAGCCCGCAAAAAGCCAGTTGCGACGACCGACGCCAATCGGACGCATTCCGCGTTCAGCTACATTATTGTCGATAGCCACACGGCCATCTTCAAGGAACAGCGTGAAGGAAGGCCAGCGGTTGAGGCCGTAGCGGAAGGCCTTAGCCAGGTCTCCCTTGCCCGGAAGCTTGGTGAGTTGGACTTCCGCCCATCGTCTGAAGTCCTCAACGAGCGGTCTTGTTTTCTTTTGCCGGACAGCAAGCCGCTCTTCGGCGGACTGGCCCGAGATATTGCGCTCAATGTCATAAAGCTTGCCGATCCGGTCGAGCGCTTCCTTAGCGATCACGGATTTCGTGCCCGTCCAGACATCGTGGAAGTCTCTGCGTAAATGCGCCCAACAGGCAGCTTCTCGGAACTGAACACTTCCGTCTACGCGCGGCTCATAGAGCGCTTTGAAGCCAGAATAGGCATCAGCCTGCAGAATGCCTGCGCTGTTCTTAAGATGATTGTGAGGATGCTCTCCCTTTCGATCAGGCGAGAAGTAATAGACTGCGCCGGGCGGGGCTTGCCCAGCCCATGGCCTTTGATCGCGGACATATGTCCAGATTCGCCCCTGTTTGACACCTTTACCGAGCCCTTTGGATTTGACGGACCGGTCAAGCACGCGAATTGGTGTGTCGTCAGCGTGTAGAATGTCGCTGGCCATGACATCTGCCTCTATACGCTCGATCAGCGGAGCCAGTGTCCGCATCGCAGCCCCGCACCAATCCACCAATGTGGTGTCTGGAATGTCTGCGCCCATGCGCTCAAAGATCTCGCGCAAACGATAAAGCGGGAGGTGGTCGTCAAATTTCGACGTCAGGATGTAGGCCAAAAGGCCAGCTCCGGCCATGGAACGCGGGATCGGGCGGCTGGGGGCCGGTTCCTGAATGATCTTTTCGCAGCGACGGCAGGACTTCTTGATACGGGCAATCTCAATCACCTTGAGCTGCGCCGCAATCATATCGATCAATTCGCTGACATCCTCACCCAGTATACGCAGATCACCGCCGCAATCCGGACAATTGTCACCGGGGTCAAACACTCGACGCTCCCGCGGTGCATCCTTCGAGATACGCGGCCGGCGGCGTGGCACCTTTTCTCCTGAGACCGCTTCGTCCTGTACGGCGATATCTTCTTCAGTATCGTCATCCGCACCTGCAGTTTCATCAGCCTCGGCCATGGCGACCTGCAGATCTTCGAGCGCCAGTTCCAACTGTTCTATCTCGCGCTCGATCTTCTCTGAACTCTTACCAAAGATCTGCTTTTGAAGCTTCGCAATCCGCGTCCGCAGAGCCTGAACTAATAGATCATGAGCGCGCAGTGTCGCCGAAAGCTTGGCGTTCTCCGCTTCCAAAGAGGCAATAAGCGCCTTCAGAACAGCTGGGTCATCGGACAGATTTACGGCGCTTTCGGACATGGGTGTGACTACCATGATCCACAAGGAAACACCATAAAAACAAGCAATATCAGCGCAGTAATTTACCCGACACGCGCAGGAGGTGCACCCCAATCCGGACGTCGCCAGTCAATGCCCTCCCACAGCATGGCCAATTGCGCAGACGTCAAACGTACACTGCCATTCTGAGCAACCGGCCACGGAAAGCGGCCTTTCTCAAGCACTTTGTAGTAGAGGCAGAACCCCTGACCATCCCAAAAGAGTAGTTTGATCCGGTCGCCACGACGCCCGCGGAATGCAAACACTGCTCCACTTGAGGGGCGTTGCCGCAATACATCCTGCGCGAGTGCTGCAAGGCCTGTGATCCCTTTGCGCATGTCCGTCACACCGCAAGCGAGATAAACACGAACACCTGTACCGGGACCAATCATGCCGTCTCAACCAGCCGGATAAAGCGAAGAATATCCGCCTCCGTCATTCCCTGTGAACATCGCAGAACCCGGCCATTTGCAAAACCAATCTCGATGTCTGCGCCCGTCGAAGCAGATGGCGGCGACACCGGCGGAATGCCTGTATCATCAAGCGCGAGAAACACCGTCCCATCAGCCTCAGGCCAAACTCCCTTAGACCGCAACTGCCGACGCCACTGATAAATATGCTGCCGCGACACATCGTGGCGACGGGCAATATCTGTCACCGTCGCGCCACCGACGCCAACCTCGCCCAAAATTGAAAGCTTCTCTTCGTCCGACCAGAAGCGTCGCCGCTCAACCCCAACAATCACTTCATGTCGCAAAATCTGCCCTCACCGCATACGACGTCGTTAACCACGTCACTAACGACGTCTTATAAGATCTGATCAGTCACCTAGGCAGGCGGTACAAATCGGGGGCTTACAAAATCTTGGCGCTATTGCTGCCCACTTCGAAAGAGAACCCACAGACCCGCAAAGCTGTTTCGCTGAGGTACTCAATCGACCTTACCCCAAGATCCCTGCATCCTGCATGGCCTCGCGATCCGGCAGATCTGCGAGGCTCTCTAGCCCAAAAGCCGTCAGGAATCCTTCGGTTGTGACAAATGTTTGCGGCGCGCCTCGTCTTGGCGCACGCGGGCCTGCCCCGATTAATCCCTGCGCGTGCAGCCGGCCAATCAGGTCCCGATTGATCTCTTTGCCGAAGATGTCTTTAAGCCCATCTCGCGCGATCGGCTGATGATACGCGATGGCCGCCAAAACGGCGACGTCAAACTCGTTAAGTTCGAGGGATTGGTCTCCAATGTTGGCCGCAGCGCGTATTGAAGAGGCATACGCTGGCCGAGTTTGGAACATCCAACCGCCGGATACCGCCACAATCCGAAAGGCGCGCCCGTTTAACTCAATAGAGAGATCGTCGATAAGGAGTTCGACCGATACCCCCTGCCCCACCACTTTAGCCAAAGCTTCGCGTGGCACCGGAGTGGCACTGGCAAAGAGGACTGCCTCGATCCTGTGCATCCACTCACGCCAACGTTGCTCGGCCGTCATTTCCACTAGGTCTCTGTCCAGATTGGTATTTCTCTGGGCATTGAAACCTTCTGCGGGTCTTATGACCGAACCGGGAGACCGCTCCCCACTATTTTCAGCGATCCCCATACCTACACCCCATAAAGCCGAAACGTATCGCGGCCCGTTAGCTCCCGTACCGCACCAAGATCGATCAGACGGTCACACAGTCGTCGGGCGGCCCGATTTGGCAAGGGCAAGGCCGAAGGTGCCACGGCATCCTGCGTCAATAGGACTTCAACTGCCGCGCCAGCGCCCTTTGACCTTAGCTTCGGCGCAACGGATTTTATGTGTTCAGACCGACGGGACAGATCAGCAGCCAGGCGCGCTGCTCGGATTGCTGATTTGGTGGCCGCACGATGACAGGCCACTAGCAACTCATCGCCACGCAGTAGCAGATCTGAGCGTTTCAAGCCCTCGCCCAGCAAAGGCACAATGTGTTTCCATCCAAGGCCCTGCGCCAATGCAGCGTCAGCCAGTATAAGTGCCGACACCTCCTGACGAGGCGCTTCGGCCATTATGGTTTCAAATACCGTTGCCGCACGTGTGACCGGTGCGGCGGACCCAGGGCCCAACCATTTTGCAATTTGCACCGGTGTATGCGCGACTAGGCTTCGATGCAGCGCCTCTAAAGAGTTTGGCCTCTCGACTGCCCGGCGCCAAGACAAATAAATGTCCCCTGCGGGGCCGGGGCTATCGCCCGGTTGCAGGAAAGCGATCGTATCGCGCAACTCTCCTGCCCTTTCTGGCCGACCAGAGTGCGCGATACAAGATTCAGCCGCGCGTAGCGCGAGCCTGTCCCGCATCAACTCTTGGGGTACGATATCCAACCCCAACACAAAATGCAGATGGCTTAGCGCTGCACCCGACAAAAAAGCCACATCTTCTCTGCTTTCATTGCCATTAGCAGTGATTCAGGATGGCATCCGATGTAGTTTGCAAGTGCCGCCGATGCGGTCTTGCCTGATGAATGTCATACGGATAGTGAGCCTCCCCAACTGAGCTGGTCCGCCCTTATGTTTAGGAAACGGAGGACCAAGAATGGCAAACAAGCGACCGAAGCCGGAAGAGATAGTTTCGAAGTTACGGCAAGTTGAGGTGTTGATGGGGCAAGGCATGTCTCGTCTGGATGCAATCAGACAGATCGGTGTTGTTGAACAAACCTA
>JABSOU010000030.1 GCA_013215215.1 Cognatishimia sp.
AGCGGGTTGATCGGGTTCGCGATGCCCGCGATCATGCCGCCAAAGAGCGTATAGAGCGTCTCGTTGGTGTTCGGCGTAATATACGCCACCGCATCGTTTTCCCCTACGCCAAGGCTGCGGAACAGGTTCGCGGCCTGCACGGATTTATCGTAGAACTCGGACCAGGTGATGGTCTCGGCCTTGTCTTTAGGGCCAGAGGTGATCTGATAGCTGACCGCGCGACGGCTGCCGTGGGTCTCTTTGGACCGCAGCAACATCTCGTGGATGGTGGTTGGCAGATTGCGATCCGCAAGTGGCGTTGCGTTGATCTGCTGGATGTCACCAATATTGTCGAAACTCATATATTCCTCCCCTAGCGCCCTATTCTTAGACGTTTGCGCGCCTTGGACTTTCACCATATGCGACTTTTGCGGATCAAGGTTACCTTTGGGTCAACCTTGGTCGATCTGACAAAAGACGCTGCGTCGGTTTGCCCGACGCCCCTCTTTTTACAGAGTTACAGAGATTTAGGCACCGCGCAACAAATCTAAAGTGTCACGCGGTGGGAAAGTTGGAAAATTCGCGATTACGCGGCTTCGTCGGCTGTAAATTGCAGACGCGCCAGTTTCGCATAAAGCCCGCCTTGGGCGACCAATTCGGCATGTGTGCCTTGGGCGACGACCTGACCGGCCTCCATCACAATGATGCGGTCGGCTTTCTTCACGGTCGCCAGACGGTGGGCCACAATCAAGGTCGTGCGGTCCTTAGACAGGCCATCGACGGCCTGCTGCACCAGTCGTTCGCTTTCCGCATCCAGCGCCGAGGTCGCTTCGTCCAGCAACAGGATCGGCGCATCGCGTAGAATGGCGCGGGCAATGGCGATACGTTGCTTTTGGCCACCAGACAACATCACACCGCGCTCGCCGACATAGCTGTCAAAACCCTCGGGCAGCGCCGAGATAAAGTCATAGGCCGCGGCGGCTTTGGCAGCGGCGTCGACTTCGGCGTCTGTGGCTTCTGGGCGGCCAAAGCGGATGTTTTCGCGCGCAGTCGTCGCAAAGATCACCGGATCCTGCGGCACCAGCGCGATTTCCGAGCGGAAATCGGAACGCTCCATCTCTGTCAGCGCCACATCGTCGATGCGGATCTCGCCCGCCAGAGGATCATAGAAGCGCTGCAGCATCTGAATGATCGTGGTCTTGCCTGCGCCAGAGGGGCCGACAAAGGCCACGGTTTCTCCGGGTTGAATGGACAGGTTGACGTGCTTAAGCGCCGGGATATCGGGGCGCGCGGGGTAATTGAAGCTGACCGCGTCAAAGTCGATCTGGCCGCGCGCGGGTTTGGGCAAGGATTTGGCCGCTTGGGGATCTTGCACGCGATCCTCGGCCTGCAAGAGCTCGACCAGACGTTCGGTCGCGCCCGCTGCACGTTGCAACTCTCCCCAGATTTCAGACAGGGCTGCAACAGAGCCCGCGACCATCACCGCGTAGATCACGAATTGGATCAAAGCGCCTGCGCTCATGACATCCGTGCGCACGTCATTGGCGCCGATCCAGAGGACGCCAACCACGCCGGAGAAGATCAGGAAGATCACGATCATCGTCATGACCGCGCGGGTCGTAATGCGCTTGTAGGCCGCTACCAGGGACTCATCGGTCACATCCGAGAAGCTCTTGCGAGACTGCGCTTCGTGGGTGAAGGCCTGCACGGTTTGAACGGCCAAGAGTGCCTCAGAGGCGTTGCCCGAGATTTCGGCAATCTTGTCCTGGTTCTCGCGGCTGATCACGCGCAGGCGACGGCCCAGAACCACAATCGGCACAATCACCAGTGGCACGATCAGCAAAACAAGGCCCGTCAGCTTGGCGGAGGTCCAGAGCATCAACACCAAACCGCCTGCAAAGATCAGAACATTGCGCAGAGCCACTGAGATCGAGCTGCCGATGACCGACAGGATCAACGTGGTGTCCGTGGTGATCCGCGACAGAACCTCGCCGGTCATGATGCGCTCATAAAACGCGGGGCTCATGCCGATCACGCGGTCAAACACGGCTTTGCGGATGTCGGCCACAACGCTTTCGCCAAGTTTTGTTACGAGCATATAGCGCAGCGCGGTGCCCACGGCGAGCAAGCCTGCGACGCCAATCGCTGCGAGGAAATAGCTGTCGAGCAGCTCGGCGTCCGCTGTGTTGAAATTGTCCACCACGCGACGCACCGCAATTGGCAGCACAAGCGACACGCTGGCGGTCAGGACCAACGCCACACCTGCAAAAAACACCAGCCACTTATAGGGGGCCAAGAAAGGCGCAAGTTCGCGCAACGCGCCAATGCGCTTGGATTTCTCGCGCTCTTCGTCGCTGGCATAGGGGGTGGGTTGGCGCGCCATAGGGTTCTCGCTTGCTGGTGCAAGCGTAAGTGGTCACAAAGCCCACTCGGGTCAAGAGGCAAAGGACAAGCGCGCCAATTGGAAGCAGTTTAGTTGATCCAGCCCTGCTCCAGCGCATAGTCAAAAACCTTAGAGCGATCAGACAGCCCCAATTTCTGCACCGCGCGCGCCTTATAGGTCTCGACCGTCTTGGCGCTGATATCCAGATCCATGGCGATTTGTTTGCTCGCGAGTCCCTTGGCCGTGCGCACCAAGACTTCCTTTTCGCGCAGGCTCAGTAAGTCTTCCGGTAGTTTGTTTTGGGCTGGCCACAAAAGCTCGGCAAAGCGGGGATCAAAATACACGCCGCCGCCCAGAATCGCGGCGATGGCCGCCTCCAGCTGCATCAAGGTGGAGTATTTCGACATGCAACCATGAAACCCCGCCGCCAAAGCCCCCTGGATCGCAGCGCGTGACACGGTGAAACTATAAGACAAAAGCCGCGGTTTGCCGCCACCGCCCAGTAAGGTGGCGCAGAATAGATCCAGATCTTGGTCCAGATCGCTCGGGTCAAGAATCACCAGATCCGGTGCCGCCTCAGTGATGCGCGCCAGGTGATTGTCCGAGGGCGCCCCCTCGCACATTAAACTGCCCGGCACGGAAAGCTGCGCGGCCAGCGCCTCTGCCAAAGACGGATTCCGATCTATGATGAATACCTTTTGCACACTTAAAGTCCTAAAACTGCTCTTCTTGTTTTTCTTAAAAATCGCAAGAAATTCTTTATGATCTCTTAATGGTTCCAGAGTTTCGTCTGATTTCCTCCAAGTTTTGAATTATATAGAGGGCGTAGGCTTTCAGCGACGGATCGCGCGTCGGGTGCGTTTTCAAGGGTGAGATAGGCTTCTAGCCACGCCAATTCGTGCGGCTGTAGCACTTCCACGCCGGTGAAATAGCTTTGCTCATACCCAGTCAGTGCGCGCGTGTGGGTCCCCGATTTGATGTCACTTAAGGCAAAATCCACGACTCGTTTTAGCGTTTCGGCGCAGGGACGCGGGGCTTCAACCTCATTCAAATACGCCTGCAACGTCACCAGCGGCGCAAGCGCGTGGAGCTGATAATGTAGCGCGAACCTTCCGCGCGCCATCTCGATGGGCAAACTGCCATCTGGGTTTGCACTGCACAGAACGCTCGCATGCATCTGAACTGCTTTGCGTTTGAGTGGTAAATTTCCGATTTCTTCGCCAATCACCCAGATCGCCAAGGCCGCCCAGGCGGCAAGATTGCCCTGTTTTGCCCGCGCAGGTGCGTCGTGCTCCCAGAATTCTATTTGCGCCTTTGCCAACGTTTTCAACCAGATCAAAACCTCTGGCATTTCGCTTTTTGAAATGCCAGATATACGCAAACGCCGCACAAGGATCGCAAGAGCAGCAAGCCGAGCGCCGATGGTCAGCCGTGCTTGCTGGGACGTTAGGTCTCGCAAACCGTCGGCATCGGCCCAATGGCGCAAATGCCGGATCAAACAAGCCTGCGCGGCGGGGTCAGACAAGTGATCGGCCAATCGCGCAAGTGCCCGCAGAGAGTCATCAACCGGCTTTAGCGCGACCTGCATTTCAGCCTGCGCGACGGGATCAATCCGCGATTTCGTTGGATCGCCCGCCTGATACGGGCTGAGATAGCCCAGTGATCGCGGAACAGACGCATGGTCAGGGCAGGCAGAGGCAACACCCGCGAGACAAACAAGCAAAATCGCCAAGGCCCGCGTCACAACCCGCCAATCCGCGCATCTAGCTGCCCTTTCAGTTCCAATGCAGCGGCAGGGTCATAGAGCGGCGTGCCAGGATCTTGCAAAAGCTCCAGCCATCGTTTCCCAGCAACCAGCTCGCCGCCCTGAAAAGCTTGCTCAAACAGAGCTGCCGCCGTCGCGGCCTCTATACGACCATGCCAGAGGAGGATCGCGTCGCCCAGATGGGCCATTGCCCAGGGTTTTGTCTCATGCAGATGACCGGCGATGGTCAGGAGCTGCGACGCGCGCGGTGTTGCCGATGCGGGCTGCGGTTCGGTGCAGCGTCATAGCGGATTTGAAATCACACGGCATGATGCCGATCGCCCTGTCCAACATACGTTCGGGGTTCTCGGCCAAAGGCGCGGCCAGATTTAAGGCGTCGAAATCACCAAACTTAACAAGACGTTCCAAATGAGGCGCGATGGTTTCTTCAATCCTCTTCCCGCGCGCGGCGGCCAGCAAACGCAACGCTGCGCCGGAGCCAAGATTGACCTCTTTGACCAACAAGGCCTCAAGATCCCACTCGCCGCGCCTGAGGGCCCGATCCAAGGCCGTCATGGTCAACAGCCCCTCTCGTGCATTAACTTCGGCAAGAACCGCCTTGGCATCCTGTCGCCACTGCACATCAGTGCTCTCGAATTGATCATAGGCAGACTGAGCTTTGAGAAGCTGACCATAGTTTTCGGTGTACCCGTCCCAAAACGCCAACAGCGCCGGGGCCCCGTGTTGTTCTTTTAAATGCGAGACCCAAGACTCCAAAGCCGAGTTGCGCCGATAGAGCGCTTGCGATTGTAGGGCCGCTACGCCGGCCACGTTGCCTGCGTCCACCGGCTGCAAAGCCGGATCCGCCGCCGCGTATTGCGCCTTCCAATACATGGCCTCGTCCAAACGCGGGCTATCGGGCGCTTTGCACATATAGGCGTCATAGAGCTTTTTCGCGGCCCCAGTGCTGCCGTGCAAAGCCACCGCCTCACTGAGCAAATCCACCGCTCTGAAAAAAGCGGCCGCATTAGATGGGTTCATCAACAAAAGTTCGGCCAATCGAGTCATAGCCTCTCGATCACCCAGCGCGGCGGCCTCTTCGTAAAGGGCTTTGGCGCCTGCCACCGTAGAGGGAGCATATCCGGCCTCCATCTTATGGTTGGCCAGCCGCGTTGACACCCAGGCGGGCGGTGTTTCCATTTCGGCGAGTCTGACCAGCGCCTCAAGACGCGTTCCCTCCAACTCCCGGAATTCCGCGCGATGGGTTTCCAGAAAGAGCGCCAAACGAATAAGCCCAGCCCGATGCCCCTGCCCGGCAGCCTTCTGATACATCTCTAACGCCCGCGGCAAATCCTGTGGAACCAGAGCACCCAGCTCGTAAACACGCCCCAATGCGATTTGAGCAAAGGGTAAGCCTGCGTCAGCCGCCTGCGCGAGGTAGGTCAAGCGTAGGGTCGTGTCGGGCTCCACGTCTTCGGCCAGGCGCTGCTCCTCGTAAATTTTCCAGGCCGCCTGCGCATCCCCGAGGTCGGCCGCAAAGCGGAGCCAAACCTGTCCCAGCTCTGCATCTTTCTGTACGAGCGTTCCGCTGAAATAGGCACGTGCAATGCGCGCGCTGCGCTCACAGACACCGGCATTCAACGGTGTCGTCAAGGCATCGAACGCGTTTTGAACGCTTTCCCTCACCGGCTCCTTCCATCCGATTGGCGCACTCCCCTGAACGCGACGCTCCGCCAGCGTCAAAACAGCATCAGGGTGACCGAGATTGGCAGCCTGCATAAGGTAGTGATCAGCGAGTTTGGGATCGGGCGCGACGCCGAGCCCGTCTTGGTAAAACCTCGCCAAAGCACGGGTCACCTGGGCCGATGTTCCGGTTGACTGCGCCGCAAGCTTTTGGACCAGCTGCCGGGATTTGATCTCTTGCAAAGCCCCCGCTGCGCGCAGGGCCTCGATCTCTGCTAAAAGAGCGCGTTTTCCGGCGAACTTCGAACCCCGCACGGCGAGCCCTTCGATAATGCTCTGGATTAAAACAAGATTTCCGGCGGCATCTTCCTTGCGCAAGACCGTGATGTCGCGCCTGATCTGCGCATGGGTGCGGCCGTTAGGCCAGGTGCCCGAGGCCCATCGTGCCTGAACTTCCGCTACGCTCTCCTGAGGCACGCAGAGATCATGGCGCGGCACATCCGGAGGCACGATACGCAGCTCAATGGGTTCGGCGAGCGCGATTGCGGGCACGAAGCCAATGAGGCAAAAAAGGGCAATCCTAGCGTTCATAGCGATTGGGCATCGCCTGTGCGGTGTAATCCCCCACCGTACCGCTCAAAACAAACGTGACCCCCGTTTTGCGTAAAAGCTGCACGCCTATCAAAGACGCCATCGTTTCGCCTTCGGCGCGGAACTCGAAGTCGAGCGTCAGAGGCGCGCGCAAGGCACGTGTAGCCATTTGATCGGGCGCAAGCGCGGAAAACACATCCGCCTTGGCCTGCGGGACAAAAAGCGCGAGGTCGCTGAGGTCTGAGGAATTGATCAGGGTCACATCTGCCTTGGCTGGATGATTTGCGATCGGATCTTCGCGCGTTTCAACCTGCCCGTCTGCAGCAATCAGGACGCTGAGATGCCGCCCTGCAGGCAGCTCGACCCAAGTCTGCCCGGTCGACCAAGCGACTTCGATCAGCCCCGCCGGAAGGATCTGAAAATCGCTCAGCCCATGCACCCCGATCCGTCGCGATTTGCCTGCGATATTCACAAAGCCCTCGTCTTGAACCGCGACCCTTAAAAAGCCGGCATTGGGGTCAATCGCGTCGGGATAAAGCCCTACATCCCCAGCCCTAAGAGGCAGCGCAAAGAGGCAGAGGATCAGTAGATTCAGAAATCTGGGCATTATATATCTCCTTTTCCAGAGGCGCAGAGGAATACGCGAATAGAGCTTGGGTCAGCGCCCTTAGCCTGCACTCGGATGCGGCCTTCTGGGACTGGTCCCAATCCGGTGAGCGGCATAAAAAACCTGCCCGCCGGCGTCTGACGTGGGCTTCTTGATATTGACTTATGACGCAGCACGCCCTCGGGCGTTTCAAACCCAAGGACCACGCGGCGCACGGACGAGCGCCCGAGATCCACAAGGACCGTCTGTTGAGGATCCACGCCCTTGGGCAATGCGACCTGCAGCGGATCCTCTGCAACTGGCGCAAGTTGCGTGTCACATCCCCCCTGCGCAGCGGCAATCAACTCGCGCATCGGCTGGTCGGCAAACCGTGTGAGTGAGTTGTAGACCGGGTTTTCCCAAATCAGAATCGCGGGGGGATTTTGGTGGAATTCTGCCGAGGTGAGATAGTCCTGAATGGCCCCAAACTGATTGCCGCCGGTCAAAGCGCGATTGATCACATCCAGCCCGGTTTTCTCTGACAAAAACCCCGCAAAGTTGTTGATTTCACTGTCAGAGAAACTTGTCCCAACCAGGGCGATCTGATCGGACCCTCCGCCTGAAAAGAGATCCAACGCGCCCTCTTCGGGCTGATCCACTTTCTCGGTTTCAAAGGCCGTGGTTACCACTTGCGGCAAGGACTTGTGACAAGAGAGCTGCAACAGGCGGCGCAGACCTGAAAAGGCCGTCCCTTGTCCAAGAGGGCGGCTTGCGTAGGTGGATTTCTCAAGCGCCTGATACGCGGGCTCACTCTTTAAACGTGCGGCCAAAGCCTCAGCGGCGGCCCGTGCGCCAAAACTTGTCCAGTGGAAATCCGCCGCAAAAAAAGGTGGTGTGTCAGACGGTAGGTCCATCATCTGCGGCACAGCATTCACGGCAACAACCCCCGCCGCCTCAAGTCGCGCGATCAGATCTTGGAATACCTGCGCAGCCACGCCAGCGACATAGCCAAAAAGCGCGGCTTCGGGCGGCAGATTGTCTGGTGTGGCCAGCGCTTTGGTCGGAACGGGCAGATACCCTCATCATATCCAACGAGATAAAAGACCCCCAACAAAAGCCATCCCACAGCCAAAGCATGCAGGTAGCCGGTGCCCAGCTGACGCGCGACTTTGCGCCAGCTGGACCCTTGGGGTGCCCCCACCCCGAAACTGGAAACCGTGGTTTGACGCGTCCATTTCTGCCGGTCCAGGCGGAAGGTCACATGGCTTTTGACCAAGGCCCCAACAAACTGGCTGAAATAGAGCAAAACCGGATAAGTGATTGGAAAACCGCGCCCCCGAAAGGCGCTGAGCGCCGTGCAGAACACATAGCGCGTAAAGAGAACCCAGGCGGCATAGGCCACGAGGATCATCGGATCATAAAGCAACGCGGCGGTGAGTGCCGCCGTCGGCCCAGCCAGTGTCGTCCAGATCGAAATGCGTTGATCCAGCAGCGACCACCAAACAAAAGTCCCAATATCGCGGCGCGGCAAGGCCAATGCGCGCGCATCGGTGCGCAGCATGTTGCCAAACCAGCGCGTCATCAGCGTCACAGCACTGTTAATGAAACTGGGTTTGGGTTGGCTCTCCATCGACAGGGATTTCACATCTGGCAAATAGGCCATCTCGAAACCTTGCTTCAGCAGCCAATACCAGGTGGATTTGTCATCTCCGGTCAGAAACTCCAACCGGCCAAAACGCCAATGGTCGATGTGATCATGCTGAACCAGCCGGATGAATTCAGGGTTGGTGGCAAGATCCGCGCGAAAGACCGACATACGCCCGGTCAGGGTCAACACACGCCCCGACAGCCCCATCGAGCACATCATGACCTGCCGTTGATCAAACCGCAGGCGGAACCAGTCCTGAAAGAGCCCCGCCTCAGCGATCTCTGCGGCCTCATCGGTCGTAAGGCCCCCCACCCTAGGATCTGTAAAGAAAGGCGCAGATTGCTCAACGATATCAATAGGTACGCAGCTGTCGCCGTCCACCAGCACCACAACATCCTGACGCGTCGGACAGGTTTTCGCGATCAAGCGCAGACCGGCGGCCAAGGCGTCGCGTTTGCCCGTGCCGGGGATGCGATCAATGGTCAGTCTCACGCCTTTGACGTCCTTGCAATGCAGATCAAACAAGGTCTGAACAAGCCGAGCATCTGCCGCATCTACGACAGAGGCCACCACCTGCGCGCCGCCAGGTGCGGCCATCGCCGCGTCGAAAACACTGCGGTAGACGCGCAGACTGACATCGGTCGGGATACGATAGGAAGTGACCAGAAAATGTGCCCGCGCGGGCTGCTTGCGCTCCTTGTTGGTCGCAAAGGCCTGAGCTTTGCGTTTTGGATAGACAACCCGCCGAAACCAGACCGCGCGGGTGAAATTCAGCGCCGCCCAGCTATAGCGCCAAGCCCCCAGCGCGCCGATCACCACAATCGCCCCTCGGCTCCCCGAAAGATCCGATGCGGCAACCAGCATCGCCAAGAGCGCAAGGCCCATGAGATATGCGGCGTGGCCCAGCATGATTTACCAGCAAATGCCTTCGTAGGTGCCGGTGCTCACCATGTCGCGACGCAGGCGCGTCAGATCGATGGTCGGCTTGGTCACAGAGGCCGCGCCCAAGATCTCGACCGTCTCGGCATAGAAATTGCCGATGACCAGCGCATCAGTGCTGTCGACCAGCTCTGGCAACTCTTGCACCAGCATCTGTTTCAGGTAAGGCAGCTTGCTATTGCGGAAGGGGTCCGCGTCCTGCCCCTCTGACATCTGCGCCACATAGGGGTCATAGACCGAGACCGTCACGCCCTGCATCACCAGGCGCGCGGCGAGTTCGACCAAGGGACTTTCGCGCAGATCATCGGTGCCGGGTTTAAAGGAAATGCCGACAAAGCCGACATGACGCGCACCGGAATCGCGCACCATACGCTCTGCCCGCGTGACCTGCGCGTCATTGGCGTCCAGCACCGCGCTGAGCAATGGGGTCGGTGTTTGGGTGCGATCCGCCAGATGTTTCAAAGCGCGGATGTCTTTGGGCAGGCAAGAGCCGCCAAAGGCAAAGCCAGGACGCAGGAATTTCGGCGACATTGAGACCTTGTGATCGGCGCAAAGCACATCCATTACCTCTTGCCCATCCAGCCCACAAGCCTTTGAAATATTTTCGATTTCATTGGCGAATGTGACTTTGGTCGCGCGCCAGCTGTTGGAGGTGTACTTTACCATTTCAGCGGTGCGCAGACCGACCTCGTGCAGGCAGCAATCCTGGGTGGCATTGACCATATGCAGGAAATTCCGCGTCGCCTCATCCATCGCGCCAAAGACCACGAGACCCGCGTCATCATAGTCGTCAATCGCACTGCCTTCGCGCAAGAACTCCGGGTAGTAGCCAAAGCCAAATCCGCGCCCAACGGTCTTGCCCGAATGGCGCTCGATCAGAGGAATGAAGATGTCCTCAGATGTGCCGGGCAAGACGGTGGAGCGTAGCACAACCGAATGCAGCGTCTCTTTCTCGCGCATTTCCTGGCCAATCTGGCGGCTGACCTCTTTGATGTAGGTCAGGTCCAACGCTCCGCTTGGACCGCTAGGCGTGCCGACGCAGATCAGGCTGACATCGGTTTGATCGATCGCAAAACTTGCGTCACTTGTGGCAAACAGTCGGTCGCTGTCGATGCCTTTGGCAATCAACGCGCCCAACCCATTTTCTACAATCGGCGATTGTCCGCGGTTGATCAGATCGACCTTGTCTTCGTCGACATCGACGGCGATCACCTTGTGGCCATCACGCGCCAAACACGCGGCTGCAACTGCACCAACATACCCAATTCCAAATACACTAATTCGAGCCATTTTTAGAGAAATCCTCTTGAGGCAATTAACCAGATTTGAGGAAAGCGTGGCGCTGGCTAAGCGCGCCGATAAGTCGGGAAAAAACGGGACGTTGTAGGGATTTTGCCTACAGGCTGTCAGCAAATGTGGCGGACGCGCACACGGAGGACGCGAACATCTGCGCTAAGCTATTGTTTTTATGTGATTTATTATGTTTGCACACCATTAATATCTATGGCGGATATTGGACAAAGCCCTCAGACAACCTCTGTGTTTTTTTGAACTTATGTCACTGAATTGGAAACAGTGTCAGAAGACCCGAAAACTATACCTGAAATAAGCAACAGTTAACCATTTCGCGACGGATCCCGCGGGGTTTGGTGCGCTTAGAGACTCAGAAAAATGTGGAAAACTAAGGCCATTGGGCAGGCGCTTGTAGACCACCAATCTTAACCCTTTAGGAAGTTCAGAACTGCGTCGCGATGCGGGATAGCGACCGCTGCGCCCATTGACTGAACTTGCAGCGCCGCCATAGCCGAGGCAAAGCTCAGGGCCTCCTCAACACTCGAGCCATTGGCATAATGCGCCATGAAGCCGCCAAAGAATGTGTCACCCGCCCCGGTTGTGTCAGCGACCTCGACCTTGTGGGCCGCCACGCGGTGAGACTCTCCCCCAGAGACGAATTCCGCGCCCTCTGCCCCATAGGTCACCAGAAAGGACATGTCCGTGCGATCCCGGAAGGACCCGCCCGTGGCCGCCTCAAAATCGCGCAATTCCTCTTCATTGACCGAGACCAGATCGACCTGTTCCATCAGGGCGGGCATAGTCTCATCAAAGGGCGCGACCACAAGGGCCACCTTCATGCCCTTAGAGCGCGCAACCTCCAGTCCGAACTGATTGGCGTTGGTTTCGTTCTGCATAACCAGCCAATCGCTTGGACCGGCGTCCGCCAGAGCGGCCTCCACATGACCCCGTGTGATCGCGCCATTTGCGCCGGGGTAAATGACAATCTGGTTCTCGCGGTTTGCGTCCAGATAGATGATCGCATGCCCCGTTGGCTGATCCAGCAAGGCCACACGGTCCAGATCCAACCCAAAGGGCGCAAGCAGCGTTTGCACTTGTGCATCCCCTGCCCCAACCGCCCCGATATGGCGCACATCAGCGCCCGCGCGGCTCAGCGCGACAGAAATATTCAGCCCCTTCCCGCCAAGGTTCGTGACCATTGTATCTGCGCTCAGGGTCTGACCGGGGCGTGGAAAATCCTCCATCGTATAGACGTGGTCGATATTGATGGATCCCAGATTATAGACGGTCATCACGCGCTCCTTGCCCTCACCGAGGCTCCTTCCTGCCATGAAGCTGGCAGCCTGACAATTGGGCATTCGGTGAAGCTGTCTAAGGCAAAAGGCTGGCAGTTACAGGAAAGTGGCTGGTCGAAGGCACGCGCGCTTGCCATAAAACCCAAAGAGACAGAGGGGACGGATATGACCAGCGAGACAGAACCGGGGTTGATCGAGCTATGCACCCGCCGTGCGGTGATGCGTCGGGCGGCTATGATTGCTTTGGTGGTCGGGACGATCCTTGCGATCATCAACCACGGAGACCGGCTGATCGCGGGGGATCTGAATGGCGAAGTCATCACAAAGATCCTGATGACCTATCTGGTGCCCTATTGTGTCTCGACCTATTCGGCCGTCTTGACCATCCGCGAACGGATGCGCGAGGCGCAGTAGCAGCGCGCGCGATCTGGTGATACGAGGGAAATGTCCACCAATTGGGCGGTCGCCAAGACGGGATCACAGCGCTTGAATATCCTTTACATCATGTATGACCAGCTACGGTTTGACTATCTGAGCTGCACCGGTCACCCGCATCTGAAAACGCCCAATTTCGACCGGGTCGCCGCGATGGGTGTGCGCTTTTCAAACGCCTATATTCAATCGCCCATCTGTGGCTCGTCGCGCATGAGCAGCTACACGGGCCGCTATGTCTCGTCCCATGGGGCCGCCAACAACGGCTTTCCCTTGCGCGTCGGAGAGCTGACGATGGGAGATCACCTGCGCAAGGCAGGTATGAGCTGTTGGCTGATTGGCAAGACGCATATGGCGGCGGATGCCGAAGGGATGGCGCGGCTGGGGCTAGCGCCGGATTCCATGATCGGCGCGCGGCAGGCGGAATGCGGCTTTGACGTTTGGATCCGCGATGATGGGCTGTGGGGCCACGGGCCTGACGGGTTTTATGACGAAAGACGAAGCCCTTATAATGAATTTCTCAAGTCCAAGGGCTATGAGGGCGAAAACCCTTGGGCCGATTTCGCTAATGCGGGCGTCGAGGACGGTCAGATCGCCTCGGGTTGGATGTTTCAGAACGCCGACAAGCCTGCGAATATTCGCGAAGAGCACAGCGAAACCCCGTGGCTAACCGACCGGACCATCGATTTCATCGACCAAGCCGAAGGACCTTGGTGCGCCCATGTCAGCTATATCAAACCGCATTGGCCCTTCATCGTGCCCGCGCCCTATCATAATTTCTACGGCGCGAACCACGTCCCGGCCCCTCTGCGTCATGACGTAGAGCGCGAGGACCCGCATCCAGTCTATGGTGCCTATATGGAAAACGCGATCTCCAGCGCCTTTCAGCGTGAAGAGGTCCGCCAAAAGGTCATCCCCGCCTATATGGGGCTGATCAAGCAATGCGATGATCAGTTGGGGCGCTTGCTGGACTATCTGGATCAGACGGATCGCATGAAGGACACGATGATCGTGCTGACTTCAGATCACGGCGATTACCTGGGCGATCACTGGATGGGCGAGAAAGAGCTATTTCACGAGCAGTCCGTCAAAGTGCCTTTGATTGTCTATGATCCACGGCCAGAGGCTGATGGCACGCGCGGCACGGTCTGTGACGCTTTGGTGGAAAGCATTGATATGGTGCCGACCTTCGTTGAGGCTGCGGGAGGAAAGGTTGCGGATCATATCCTTGAAGGGCGCTCGCTGATGCCTTGGATTGAAGGGCAAACGCCTGCCTGGCGGGACTATGCGATCAGCGAATATGATTATTCCGCGATGGGGGCCTCTGTGAAACTTGGCCTCTCGCCCAAGGATGCGCGGCTCTTTATGGTCTTTGACGGGCGTTACAAGCTGATCCACGCAGAAGGCGGATTTCGCCCGATGCTGTTTGACCTTGTGCAAGATCCCGAAGAGTTCCATGACCTGGCCAAAGGGGATGCCCATCAGGCCGAGATCGACCGGCTTTATGGCTGCCTCGCGGAATGGGGTCGTCGCTTGTCGCAACGGGTGACAAAGTCGGACGATGACATCCAAGCTATGCGGGGGCGCAGTGGTCGGCGCGGGATTTTGCCCTTCCTCTATGATGGCTCTGAGGTCCCCGAAGAGCTGATCCAGAAATACGTGGGCCCCGCGCCCAAACGCCCCGACTAGCGCCCTGCCAGATCGTTCAGGATCGGGCAGTCGGGGCGATCATCGCCTGCGCAGGATGTCACCAGGTCAGATAATGTGTCACGCATGGATTTGAGTGCCTCGATCTTGGCGTCGATGTCTTTAAGGTGATCTATCGCCAGCCGCTTCACGTCAGCACTCGCGCGGGATTGGTCCTCGTAGAGGGCCAAAAGCGCGCGGCATTCTTCGATGGTAAAGCCCAGCGAGCGTGCGCGACCGATGAAGGTCAGCTTGTGCAGATCTTTGTCGCCAAAGTTGCGATAGCCATTGGCGTCGCGGTCTGGCTGGATAAAGCCGATGTCCTCGTAGTACCGTATGGTTTTTACTGGGATCCCAGAGGATTTTGCGACCTCACCGATATTCATGACAGGGCTCCTTTCTGCGGTACTTCCGGGCGAACCCAGCGCAACCGCAGGGCGTTGGTGACGACGAAGACACTGGAAAGCGCCATGGCTCCGGCGGCAAGCATGGGGGACAGCAGTGGCCCGCCAAAAGGCACCAGAACGCCTGCGGCAACTGGGATCAGCAGGACGTTATAGCCAAAGGCCCAGCCAAGGTTCTGGCGAATGTTCCGCATGGTCGCAGCGCTGATATCCAGCGCATTCACAACGCCATTTATGTCAGGCGACATAAGCACCACATCGGCGGTCTCAATCGCCACATCCGTGCCTGTGCCAATGGCAATCCCCACATCCGCCTGCGCCAAAGCGGGGGCGTCGTTGATGCCGTCCCCAACGAAGGCGACGATGCCGGACTGAGCTTGCAGTGCGCGAACCGCGTCGGATTTTCCGCCCGGCAGAACTCCGGCGATGACGTTTGAAATTCCAAGGTCCTGCGCGATCGATTTTGCGGTGGCTTCGGTATCGCCTGTGATCATCACGACCTCAAGGCCGCGCGTTTTTAACGCGTCGATCGCCGCTGGCGTGGTGTATCGCACGGTGTCCGCGATCACGAATAGCGCAAGGCAACGGCCGCTGACGGCCAGGAAAATTGGCGTTTGGCCGGATTGCGCGGCAATGTCTGCTTGATCTGAGAAGCGCGCCGTGCAGGCTCCGATCTCTGTCATAAACCGTTGGGATCCCAGTTGAATATGATGCTCATCCGTGCAGGCCTCGATGCCACGACCGGCGTGCGCGGTGACTTTGGCAGAAGTACAGAGCGTTAACCCTCGCGCCTGCGCTGCGCCCACAATGGCCTGCGCCAGCGGATGCTCGGAATGCTGCTCGACTGAGGCCGCAACTTTCAGCACGTCGTCCTCGGCGAGACCTTCAGTCACAATGATTTCGGTCACCTCAGGGCTTCCTTGCGTCAGCGTACCGGTTTTATCCAAGGCCACGACGTCGACTGATTGCAGCTTCTGCAACGCATCTCCGCGCCGAAAGAGGACCTGCCATTGTGCGGCCCTGCCGGTGCCAACCACAATCGAGGTCGGCGTCGCCAGCCCCATCGCGCAGGGGCAGGCAATAATCAGCACAGAGACAGCCGCGACCAAGGCAGGGATAAGGGACGGAGACGGCCCAAAAAGCAGCCAGACGCCAAAACTCACCGCGGCCACGACAATGATCGCCGGCACAAACCAAAGGGTGATCCGATCGACCAGCCCCTGAATGGGCAGCTTCGCCCCCTGCGCCTCTTCGACCATAGCGACAATGCGCGCGAGAACCGTGTCCGCCCCGACGTTCTCGGCTCGATAGGTTAAGACCCCCTGCCCGTTCACGGTGCCCGCAATCACCTGATCGCCGATGTTTTTGGCCACGGGCAGCGGCTCTCCGGTCAGCATTGCCTCATCCACATGAGAGCTGCCCTCTGTCACCACACCATCCACGGCGATCTGCTCACCCGGGCGGGCCTGCAGGACATCACCGACGGCGATCTCAGAGATGGCAATATCGGCAAATCCCTCGGGCGTCAGCACACGCGCTGTTTTCGGGGCAAGGCCAATCAGTTTGGCGATGGCCTCCCCTGCGCGGCCCTTCGCGCGGGCCTCAAGGTAACGGCCAAACAGGATCAAAACCACGATCACGGCGGCGGCCTCGTAGTACACATTGGCGCTTCCAGCCGGCAGAACCGACGGTGCGAAGGTGGCCACGACAGAAAACCAAAAAGCCGCCAATGTGCCAAGCGCAACCAAAGCATTCATGTCTGGTGCGCCCTTCAAGAGCGATGGGATACCAAGCTGATAGAACTGACGCCCCGGCCCAATAAGGATGAACGCGGTCAGCAGAAATTGAAGGACATGCGAGGTACCAAGCCCAATGTTCGCCGCAATCCAATGGTGCAGAGGCGGATAAAGATGCCCGCCCATTTCGGCAAAGAACACAGGTGCTGCCAGAATAGCCGCCAAGATGACCGACCGTCTAAGGCTCTCAATTTCCTCTGATTTATCTCGTCTGGGCGCTTCTGCTTGGCGCAAACTGCCGGGATAGCCCGCGTCTTTCAAAGCCGCGAGCACACGGTCCACATGCCCTTGAGAGCCAAGCGACACCAATGCGCTTTCGCTCGCAAGGTTGACCGAGGCTTCAGCCACATCTGGCACGGCGGCCAAAGCCCGCTCCACCCGGCCCACGCAAGAGCCGCAATTCATACCAGTGATGTCAATTTGAACACGCGTTGCCTGCGCCATGGGATCCTCAATGAGTGACGTCCATGACTAAATAGGGCCTCCAGTTACTGGAAGGTCAAGGGGCCTTTACTGATGCGTAGGTGACCATTTGTCCAAGGCTTCGAGGAATTTCTCTTTCTCGCCTGCATGCATACCGATGTTGGTGTTGGCATAGGGGAAATTCTCGGCCACGACTTCACGGTGAAATTCACCAAGGGCTGCGACACGTTCTTCGTGAATCTGCTTGTGCAAGCGCCCCACATTGCCAAAGGCATGGGCGTGTTTGGGGGGCGTATCTTCTTCGCTGGCTTCGCCGCAGACATCCGCCACAAAGGACATAATCACGTCGCCCGCCATGCCAGATCCCAGCGAGAAGGTCACGATTGAGGTCTTGTCGTTCACCGCCTCAAGCACTTCTTCGGCGATGCATTCGGCCTCGACCGCAAAGACCCCGACGTCCTCCATACGTTTCAGTGTCTTATAGATCTCCATCGCCTCATCCGCTTTGCGACCAAACCCACGCAGACCTCCGCAATAGTGGCTGAAGGTCGGGATCAGGCCGATGTGGCTTTGCACGGGGATGCCTTCTTTCGCGAGCATCTCCATCACGTCAAAGGACCGGAGCGTATAATACATGTCTCCGCCTTTGCGCATCATATCAAAGGCATGGTCCATGATTTCCTGCGCCGAGCCAAACTGCGCCCAGGTCGAGCCGACACCTGCGAAATGCGTCGGCGCGATCTGGCGGACTTCTTCGATCTGGCTTTCCCAGACCACCAAAAGGTCAATCCCCGCCTCGATACAGGCGCGCAGCTCGTCGGCATTGGCGGGATTGGACATAGAGAGCTTTTTGCCCGAGCCTTTCAATGCCTGCAGATCGGCGATGGTGTAGTTCCGCTCGGCGGGGCTGCGGCTGAAATCATAGATCCGTTTCATGGGCACTCACTTCGTATACATCTGTTTCTTGAAGGCCCGCGTGCGTGTCGTCGCCTCGGCGGTGCCGTCGTGGTAGGTGCCAAACCAGCGGTCAAAGGGGATTTCCGAGGTGCCATAGTTGCACTCGAAATAGCGGTGATGCAGCTGATGGAAGAAATCCCCGGACCGCGCGGCCTCGCTTTCCTTCACGATCAGCTTTTCGAACCCTGAATGCGAGAGGATCGGGCTAACCTGTTGGAACATATTGTGAAACAACAGATGCAGAGGGTGGCTGGGCACGATCAGATGGATGAAATAGGTCGTGAAGTAGAGGATGTTTTCGTACCAATGGTTCGAGATCCCAGACCATGGCCCCACGTTAACGTTCCGGTGATGCACAGCGTGGACGTATTTATAGAGCTTTGGGTGGTGGGACAGCCGATGCACCCAGTAAAAGTGCAGGCCTGACCACATGGGAATGAACGCCATCCAGACGACACACCAAATAGGGTTTTCGGCAAATGCCACCGTCGCCACAAAGCCATTCGCCATCGCCCACCAAATGATCCATTGATAGACGGTCGCCACGGTCATAGCGCTGCCGAGGGTCCAGAAGATGTTGTCATAGACCTGATTGTTGAAGGTAAAGACGCCGTTGTTCCGCGTCAGATCGCGCCGGTCGAACTTGGTCTTCATGTCCTGACCTTTGCGGATGTAGAGCCACCAATGCAAGGTGCCGGCCACCAGCGTCTGAGCGACCATATTGATCAGCCAGATGCGGAACATCCAGCCAAAGGCGAAGCTCTGCATGCTATCAAGCGGCGGCAAAACAGCGAAATAAACCACCAGTGCCATGACCATGCAAAGCGTCAGAGCTGTGATCTGCAACCACGCGCCGCGATACCAGTTCCATACGGCGCGTGGGCTAGGTGGCCAGCTAAACAGCGGATTTAGAGGCACCAGATGGTCTGGCCGATAGTGCCAGCGGTCGGATTCAGGATCAGTGGCTGTCATGGCTGTGGTCCTTCATGGGCTGTGGGTTTAGTTGGCGTAGGTCGACCCTTCGTCGTCCAAAATGGCTTTAAGCTCAGCGAGATGGCGGTCGCTTTGCCCCGGATAGTCATCCAGCTCCTGCGCGGTTTTCTCGGCGATCTCATCAGACAAGATCCGCAGAGGCTGTCCGGTCTGCAGCGCGCGGATATAGGTCTCGGCGGCGCGCTCAAAATAATAAAGCCGGTTGAACGTGTCCGCGACGCTGTCACCGATGATCAACACGCCGTGGTTGCCCATGATCATGGTTTTGATCTTAGGATCAGACAACATCGCGGCACAACGCTTGCCCTCTTCTTCAAAGGCCAGCCCAGCGAAGTGTTCGTCAATCACATAACGATTGTAGAAGGTCGCGGTGTTTTGATCGATCGGCGGCAAGGTGCTGTCGGCCAGACAGGCCAGAACGGTGGCGTGGATCGAATGCACATGCATCACACAGCGCGCATGTGGGCAGGCGCGGTGGATCGAGCCATGCAGACCCCAAGCGGTTGGATCGGGCGCATCGGGTTGATCCATGGTGGTTGGGTCATTCGCGTCCAACAGCAGCATATCAGAGGCTTTGATCCGGCTGAAATGACGTTGGTTCGGGTTCATGAGGAACTGGGTGCCATCCTCATTCACCGCGAGGCTGAAATGGTTCGCGACGGCCTCATGCATGCCCAGTCGCGCGGTCCAGCGAAAGGCTGCGGCCATATCCACCCTCTCTTCCCAATGAGTGAGGTTGGCTGTCAGATGTTCGTCGCGCATGGGGAAAGTCCTTTGATCATAGCTTGTCGCTACTCTGTTCAGGAAAGCCCCTGCTGACAAACGATGAATTTGCAGCTAATGCATTAAGAAAACTTATAGGTGCATCGCATATGACCGATACGACGCAATCTCTGCCCCCTCTGACGTGGCTTCGCGCCTTTGAAGCGACCGCACGGCATTTATCATTCACGCGTGCAGCCAGTGAGTTGAATCTGACCCAATCCGCGGTCAGCCAGCATGTGCGCAGCCTTGAGAGTTTCCTCAATCGCGCGCTTTTTGTGCGTAAGACGCGGGCGCTGGAGTTGACCGAAGACGGCAGCAACTATCTGCCCGTGGTGCGCGAGGCTTTTGATTTGCTGGCAAGTGGCACGCAGGCCTTTATTGGCGGCGACCGAGGCCGCAGCATGGTCTTGCAGTGCAACCTGGCGTTTTCGGTGTTCTGGTTGGCACCGCGTCTGGCACGGCTTTATGCGCGGCACCCTTGGCTGGTTCTGAACATCGTCACACCGATCTGGGATCCGGACCGCCATGCCGCCGGGGCCGCAATCGACATCCGCTTTGGGCGATCCGAGGATATGTCCCGCGCGTCGATCCGGCTGACGCGGGAGCAATTCTTCCCGGTCTGCGCGCCGAGTTATCAAAACGGCGACATCGATCTTGCGACAGCGACGCTCTTTGATTGTGCGGGTGTGACAGGCTCTTGGGGCACTTGGCTTAAGTCGCAAAGCCCGCAATCCTTACCCCCGCGTGCGGTGAACCTGACCTCGACGTTTAACATTTCCATGCAAGCGGCCCTGCATGGGGCCGGGATCACCATGTCGCATAACACGCTTGCGCGCGATATTCTGGCGCGCGGAGACCTTATTGAACCCTTCGATCACCGCCCGGAGCTATCTGAAGGCTATTTCCTGCAGCCTGCCCCGGAACACGGCAGCACCCCAGCGTCCCGCGCGTTTCAAGGGTGGATCGAAAACGAAATGGCGCTGTTTCAAGCCCGTTAGTCGTGTTGCAACGCCTGCTGGTTGTTCTTGCCAAGCCGCCGCGCCAGATCCCGAGCCTGCGCGCCTTCGAGGATCGGGCGCACGGCGTCGGCATTTGCGTGAACGGTCTCGGCGTGCGGAAAGAGCTCCAGAAACTCGCGGCGTGCGTCTTCAGTCATGCCGGCCAGCTCCCTGGCCCCGTTAAAGAAGCTTTCCGAAGGCGCACCTTCGGCGAACACAAGCTGATGGCTGTCAAAGACCAGATGTACATAGGTCACTGAAGCGCGGGACGCATCCTCATAAACCCCTGGCAAGGAATACATTTTCCGCGCAGGGATCAGGACTGACGCCCGACCAAACATGCGTTCACAGAGAGGTCCACTCACCAACATCCGATGTTGTGGCGACACCCAAAGGTCGCGTTTTGGCAGGCCCTGCCCCAGGGCCCCAGCCGTGACGCAAATCGGGCGCAGATTGGGACGCGCAGTGAGCTCCTCAGCACCAATTTCGCGTACCAACTTCAGCCGCAAGACCTGTGCCGCGGCATCCTGCGTTTCGATCATGTCGCCGGCGGTCAGGTCGATGGCGCGGATGTCGCCTTTTGTGGTTCTGATCCGCGTATCTGCCGCGAAACAGGCGACATAGTCCTCATATTGGTTGTTCTTCCGGTGTGAGGTGCGTTCGACGTTGAATGTATAGGTCTGCCCGGGCTCAAATCGCACCGTCGAGACCATGCCGTGGATCGCCCCCTGCTCATAGCCGTCTCCGCCGAAATGCAGGCTGGTGACTTTGTGGCCCGTGTCGGTGTTCAGAAGGTCATAGGCCGAGTGGATCGTTGTGCCTTCGGCGTATTCTGTGCCGTCGATGTTCACGCCACTGTCGAGTGTCTGGCTGTAGTCGATTTCGTCCAACACGCCGTCGGCATCGTTGACCTCAATCAGCGTGGGCGTTGCGCCAGGCGCAAGCTCGAGCGTGAACGTGCCAGACCCTGCGGCCATCGCGCCGGACTCTGCAGGTGGAGTCTCTACGAAATCACTCGGACTATAAACGTGTAGAAAGGGCACACCAATTCTCCAGCACTGGCCAAGTATGACCTGAAAACAAGAGAGGGTCGAGGCTTTTGGGGCTAAACAAAGGTTAAAGAAAAGGGCCCCGAAGGGCCCGCTTCCATCAACCTTTCGCTAGCTCTTCGCTGCGATCGGACGCCGCTTTGAGCGTCGCGTCGATCAGATCTTGCAGCCCCTCTGGCGTTTGTTGCAACACCTGAAGCCCTGCATAGGTCGTGCCATTGGGCGAGGTCACCTGTTCGCGCAAAGTAGCGGGCTCTGTGCCGCTTTCCAGCATCAGCCGTCCTGCGCCGGCGATGGTGCCAAGCGCGAGCTTTTTCGCCATATCAGACGGCAGTCCCAGCTTTTCACCGGCAGAGGTCATCGCCTCGGCCATGGCAAAGACATAGGCCGGGCCGGAACCCGACAGCGCTGTGACCGCGTGCATCTGCTCTTCGTTGTCCAAAAGCACGGTTTGACCCACAGCGGCCAAAAGTTCTTCGGCCAAAGCCATTTGGTCGCCAGAGACCGAGTCATTTGACACCAGCGCCGAGATCCCTGCCCCGATAGCCGCAGGCGTGTTTGGCATCACGCGGATGATCGGGGTTTTGTCGCCGAGCATCTCTTCAAAGGTCGAGATCAGCGTGCCTGCCGCAACCGAGATGAACATGGTCGGGCCATTGCCGAAAGCTGCCACACCCGGAATGGCGTCGGCCATGATCTGTGGCTTGGTGGCGATGACGGCAATATCAGGCGCAGTCTCTGGCTGTTTGTTCAGACGCAGACCGTCAGCCTCAAGCGCCACCAGCCAATCCGCTGGATAAGGATCGAGAACTGTGACCTGATCGGCCGCCAGGCCCTGCGCAAGCCAGCCACGCAGCATCGCGCCGCCCATCTTGCCGCAACCCAGCAGCAAGAGGCCGCCATTCCCGATTTTCTCACCTATGCTCATGCACGCGCTGCCTTTTGTTTCGCCACATCCTGCGCGACGAGCTCTTTATACAGCGCGCGCAGTTTCAGGGTCATTGGTCCCGCGCCATCATGGGTTCCGATGCGTTTGCCGTCAATCTCAGCAACCGGGGTTTGTGCCCCGAATGTGCCGGTCAGGAATGCCTCATCCGCGCCGTAAGCCTCGTAAAGAGAATAGTTTTTCTCTTTCACCGGAATGTCGTTCGCACGGCAAAGGTCGATGACCTTCTGACGGGTCACGCCGTTCATGCAATAGTCACCAGTCGAAGTCCAAACTTCGCCACGACGCACGATGAAGAAGTTACAAGCATTCGTGGTGTTCACAAAGCCATTGGGATCGAGCATCAGCGCCTCATCCGCGCCGGCCTGTTCGGCCTGAAGGCATGCAATGATACAGTTGAGCTTTGAGTGGCTGTTGTATTTCGCATCCTGAGACATCGGCAGCCCTCGCACCTGAGGCACGGTCGCCAGACGGATCCCCTGCCCCATCAGGCTTTCTGCCGGTTTGGAATGCTCGATGATCGCCACCACGGTCGGGCCAAAACGGGACAGCCCCGGGTGCTGGAACGGTTTCGCTTTGCGGCCACGGGTGATCATCAGGCGCACGTGCGCATCAGACGTCATACCATTGGCGGCCGCGGTTTCATTCAGCAGGTTGTGGATGTCCTGCGGGCCCATATCCAGATCAATGGACACAGACTTCAGCGAGTTGAACAGGCGGTCCATATGTTCGTCAAAGAAGGCCCATTCACCGTCATAAAGGCGCATGCCTTCCCACATGCCGTCGCCCAGCATGAAACCTGAATCATAGACCGACACTTTGGCCTCATCCTTATGGACAAGCTCTCCGTTCACCCAGATCTTGATGTTCTCGTTGCGATCATCAGCTTGGGCGTCGTGGGTTGAGTGGCTGTGTACAGCTTCTGCGTTCATTGTTCTTAGTGTCCTAGAATTTGGCTCAGGAAGGTTTTAGTACGCTCTTGCTTGGGCGCATCAAAGAAAGTTTGTGGGTCGGCCTCTTCAACGATTTCACCGTCGGCCATAAAGACCACACGATCTGCAACCTGACGGGCAAAGCCCATCTCATGGGTGACACAGATCATGGTCATGCCCTCTTTGGCAAGCTCGACCATCGTGTCCAGCACCTCAGAGATCATCTCGGGGTCCAACGCCGAGGTCGGCTCGTCAAAGAGCATGATCTCGGGCTTCATGCAAAGCGCGCGGGCAATCGCCACACGTTGCTGCTGACCACCGGAAAGCTGGCCCGGATATTTGTCGGCCTGCTCGGGGATCTTGACCTTGGTCAGATATTCCATCGCGATCTTTTCCGCCTCGGCCTGGCTCTGCTTGCGCACAAGCATCGGCGCGAGGGTGCAGTTTTCCAGGATCGTCATATGCGGGAAGAGGTTAAAGTGCTGAAACACCATACCCGTTTCGCGGCGGATCTCGTCGATATTGTCGAGGTTATCGTCCAGCTCTGTGCCCAGAACATTGATCGAGCCACCGTGGTAGTCCTCAAGCTTGTTCAGACAACGGATCAGAGTGGATTTACCGGACCCAGACGGGCCACAGACCACGATTTTCTCGCCCTTTTTGATCGTCAGGTTGATGTTCTTCAGCGCGTGGAAGCTGCCGTAGTATTTGTCCATATCAGAGATTTGGACGGCGGTTTGAGTAGACATTAGGGTAACCTCCTAGCGTTCAGCCACGGCCAAGCGCCGCTCGAGATAGGCGCCATAGCGGGACAGCGCGAAAACAAAGACGAAATAGATCAGGGCGACAAAGCTGTAGACTTCGACATGGGCGAAATTCCATTCCGCGTTGCCAAAGGCGGCATCACCCGATTTGACCACTTCAAAGAAGCCAATGATCGCCACAAGGGATGTTTCCTTAAAAGTGATCACGAACTGGTTGATGGTCGGCGGCAGCGCATTGCGGAAGGCCTGCGGCAGCACGATATAGCCAATGCGGTGCCAGTACCCCATGCCGAGCGCCTTGGCGGCCTCTTCCTGACCAGCCGGCAGCGCTTGCATGCCGCCGCGGATGATCTCGGCTTGATAGCAGGCAAAGAAGAGCGCATAGCCGACGATGACGCGATAGAGTTTGTCTCCGGTCAACCAGTCGGGCAGCACGAAGGGCAAGACAATCGCAAAGGTGAACATGATCGACAACAACGGCAGTGAGCGGATGGTGTCGATGATGATGCCCATGGTCTTGGCAATCACGGGCAGTTCAGAGCGACGCAAAAGCGCGAAGATGATCGCCAGAGGCATGCCCAGCAAGGACGTCGCCGCAAAGATGAAGATCGTCAGGCTCAGCCCGCCCCAGTTTTGCTCAAAGACAGGTGTCAGGCCGAAATAGCCGCCGCGCATCAGCACATAGAAGGTCGCGAAACCTGCCAGCCAAAGCGTGGTGATCCGCTTGGCGTTCCAGAAATACGGCACACAGGACAGGCCGCCCACCAGAACAATCGCCAGACAGGCCAACGCCGACCGCCATTGTTCCTCATAGGGGTAGAGACCAAAGAGGATCAGACGCCAGCGGCTGTCGATCACGCCCCAGCAGGCGCCTCCAGAGCCATGGGCGCAGAGGTCACGGTTTTCCGCGGACCATACTGCATTCACGATGCCCCAGCTGACGAGGTTATAGATCACCCACAGAGCCAGCGCGCCAAACACGGTGGTCATCGCCGTGTCCATGCGGGAGGAGAAGTAATCGGCGCGGATGCGGTCGATCAGGGTTGGTTCTACGTAAGTCTTTGCCATGATCTTAGGTCCGCAACTGATTGCCTTTGAGTTTGATCGCGTCGTTCACGCGGTTCAGAACCCAGGCCATGGAGTAGTTGATGATCAGGAAGCCACCCATCAGGATCGCAATCAGCTCGAGCGTCTGACCGGATTGGTTGATCGAGGTAGAGATCACCATGAAGAAGTCGACAAAGCCAATCGCGATACCAATGGTGGTTGCTTTGAACAGCCAGACATATTGGTTGATCAGCGTCGGCATCACCGCACGGATCGCCAGAGGCAGTTTGATCCGGCTAAAGTTCTGCCAGGGGCTCAGACCCAGCGCGTGACCGGCCTCGCCCTGCCCTTTAGAGACAGAATTGAAACCTGCGCGCACGATCTCACCGATATAGGCGGCACCATACAGAGAGATGGCGATGATACAGGCCAAAAGCTCGGGCGAGACACGGATGCCATCGCGGAAGTTCAGACCCTTAAGGTAAGGTATATTTAGAAGCGGCGTGTCAGGGATCCGGCCAAGCCAGAAGATCACCACTGTCAGCACCACAAAGCCCAGCCACAGCATGCGTGTGATCATGGTCTTGCGAACTTCTGGTATGCGTTTGAAGCGTTTCGCCATCCGAAGCCAGAGTGCCAGGGAGATGGTCGCGACAAGGATCAGGAACACAACAAACACATACCCACCCGAGACATTCAGCCCAGGAAGATAAAACCCACGGCCACTAATGAAGGCCACGTCAAAGATAGAAATGCCCTGCTTTGGTTTTGGCAGGCTGGTCAGCAGCGAATACCAAAAGAACAGCTGCAGAAGCAGCGGCAGGTTGCGAAAAATCTCAACGAATGTCGTGCCGATCAGCTCGGCCATTTTATTGCCCGACACACGCATGATGCCGACCAAAGTGCCCAGGAAGGTCGCAATCGTCAGTGCGATAGCCCCTAGGAACATAGAGTTCAGGATCCCGACCCAGATCACCTTGAAATAGGTGTCAGAGGTGGTGAACTCGATCAGGGAAAAGTTAACGCCCCAGCCCGTGGCGCGATTGAGAAAGCCGAAGCCCGAGGTCATGCCCTGTGCTTCAAGATTGGTGCGCGCGGTGATGATGAAGATCAAGATCAACAAGACTAGACCACCGACAAACCCAATCTGCATGGCATTGTCACGGACAGTTTTATTTCTGAGAAGCGATAGCATACGCATCTCCTAAAGCCAGAACGTACATTTATTTGGAACTCAAAAGAGGTTCCGGGACCGACCATACGGCCCCAGAACCAGGGAGCAACTTAGTCCACAGTCAGCGGGTAGAAAACGCCGCCGTTTGTGTAGAGCTCGTTCATACCGCGTGGCAGCGCGTATGGGGTCGCGATGTTGCGCTCAAAGATTTCGCCGTAGTTGCCGACTTCTTTGATGAGGTTGTAAGCCCAGTCATCAGACAGACCCAGACGCTCACCATAGCCTGGAGTTACGCCCAGGAATTTGCCGATTTGCGCGGAACCAGGGTTGGCTTTGATCTCGTCAACATTCGCTTGGGTGATGCCGTTGATTTCAGCAAACCACAGGGAGGACAGCATCCAGTTTTGAACGTCGAGCCATTTTGGATCATTTTCAGGGACGATGATCGCTTCTGGCTCCAGACCCAGCACGTCAGGGAGGATAACGTGGGCTTCTGGGTTGTCAGAGGTCGCGCGGGTTGCGGCCAGTGGCGGAGCGAACAGGATCAGGCCGTCGCAACGCTGGTTGAAGTAGGCGGTCTTAACTTCGTCGCCTTTTTCGAAAACAACGACTTCTGCGTCGATGTTGTTGTTTTCAAGGTAAGACGCCAGAACGCGCTCGGTGGAGGNACCTGCGGATACGCAGATGGAGCCGCCGTCCAGATCTGCCACAGATTCTGCGCCCAGTTCAGCGTGCGCCATCACGTGGAATGCGCCAACGAAGTAAGGCAGAGAGTATGCGAGGTTCAGCTCGGTGTCGCGGGACTGGGTCCAGCCGGACAGTTTGATAACCACGTCGATGTCGCCAGACTGCAGCGCAGGCCAACGTTGCGCCCAGGAAATAGGAACGATTTCCAGGTTGCCTTCGGACTTACCGAACAGGGATGCAGCCAGACCTTTACACAGGTCGATGTCCATACCCTTCCAGTTGCCCTTGTCGTCGACTTCNGCGAAGCCAAGGAAAGAGCCGTTGTGGCCAGAGCAAAGCAGCTTGCCACGGTCCAGAGCCGCGTCCAGACGGCTGTCAGCTGCAGCAGCGCCCGCAGCCAGAAGGCCAGCAGCGGCAAGGCCAAGCATTTTAAGTTTCATAGGTGTTCTCCTCTGTTGACCCGAATGCCGGGATCATTTGTCGACAAAGTGTCGACGTGAATGATGACTGGAAAATAGTCGACAGTTCGTCGACAAGTCTATATATTTCAATTACGGCCCTTGGATTGCAGGAAAATTCTGTGGTTTTGAGAGGCAGCTGTTTAAAATTTCATCAGAGGGTTTCATGGCAAACGACCTTGGGACAACAAAAAACACAAAACCAGAGGCCCCGGCCAAGCCTGCGCGTGGCGGTGGTGGACGGTTTGTCTATCAAACCCTGAAACGTGAGATCCTTGAACTGAAACTCGCGCCTGCCGAGCCTTTGGATGAGGCCGCTTTGGCCGAGCGATTCTCCATGTCGCGCTCGCCGATTCGAGAGGCTTTGGTGCGATTGTCCGCCGAAGGCATGGTGGAAATGCTGTCAAATCGCACGACGCTTGTCGCGCCGATCAACCTGATGGAGTTTCCGCGATACGTCGAAGCCCTGGATCTTTTGCAGCGCATGACCACTCGCCTCGCTGCGCAACATCGCACGGCTGAAGACATTGTTGAGATGAAATCCCGCGCAGCCGCTTATGATGCCGCCTGCCTTGAGGAAGACCATCTGGCGATGTCTGCAACCAATAAGGATTTCCATATGACTGTTGCCCGCGCGGGCAAGAACCCTTATTTCACGGCAAGCTACGGACGCTTGTTGGATGAAGGGCGCCGCATCCTTCATATGCACTTTGAATTTACCCGCGACAGCGCCAAGGGGCGTAGCCTGGGTCCCGAACATTTCACTATGATTGACGCGATTGAACGTCGAGATGTCGCAGATGCGGACCGGTTGGCGCATGAACACACCGCGCTCTTTCATGACCGCTTCTTCGAATTCTTACGCGCCAAGTACCAGGACGATTTTGAGTTGGAGCTTTAGACCGCCCTACCCTTTGAGCACGGCAAGCGTTCCGGTTTTCAACGTTGCCAAGAGACCATCCAGATCCGCCCGCGTCTGAGCGCTGTACTTCAGGTTCATGATCACGACGATCAGATAATGCGCTTGCGACTCCGGTGTCAGGCCATGCGAATTCAACTGCTCGGCATAGGGTATCAAAAGCTCGGTCATCAGAGCCTCATGACGTTGATGCGACGCTTCGATTTCCTCTTTGCCCGCAGCGTTATGGCCAGCCATGAGGTCTTCCATGTCTGCTGCGGTTTGCAACAGCTCAAAGCTCTCGATCACGGTGTGCCGGAAATAAACATCCAGCTGATCCGCAAAATCGCCGAGCCCAGCAACACCCTCGCGCACTTTCAGCAAGCTCTGATCCGTCACAAAGCGGATCGCGGCGCGGATGAGCCCATCCTTGCCATCAAAGGAATCATAGAGCGTCTGGCGCGACACGCCGGCGGCCGTGGCGATATCGGCCATGGACGTCTTGCGGGCACCGTAACGCACAAAGCACTGGATCGCAGCGGCGACGATCCTGGCTTCGGTCTCGGTCGGGGTATCTGGCTTTAAATTTGTCATGGGTCTTAAATAAATCACACTTTACCACTTGACAATAGGGGTAATGATGTAAAATACATCTGGACAAGTTTACTCCAAATGTAAAGTTGACGATATGACCCAAACCCGGCGACAATTCTTACAAACCAGCACCGCTGCCGTCGTAGCAGGTGTGTTGCCCTACCGCAGCCTCTCGGCTGCCACAGTGAAAGGACCTAAAATGGACACGGCACAAGAAGACGCGATGATCGACGCTATCGCCAAAGGCGTGAGCTATTCCTTCCGCACCCCAATTCTGCGCCGCCCGTCTGATTTCGGCATGGCGTATGAGGATGTGTTCTTCCCGGCCATGGACGGCGTGATGCTGGACGGCTGGTATATTCCTGCTGGCAAAGGCGACAAGCTGATCATCGTGAACCATTTCATTGGTGCGAACCGCTATGGCTATCCCGGCCATCTGGAGCCATGGACCGGCCAAGGCGGTTTTGAAGTCAACTTTATCGAGGCCTATAAAGCTTTGCATGACGCGGGCTACAGCGTTCTGGCCTATGATCTGCGCGGCCATGGCCATTCCGCGCCAGGAGCTGACAACATCACCGGCGTTGGCGCAATTGAATGGCGCGACGTGATCGGCTCTGTCCGCTATGCAAAAGAGCGTTTCCCGAATGCCAAAGTCGCGCTGCACAGCCAGTGCATGGGCTGTAACTCTACCTTCTTGGCGATGGAAAAACACCCAGAGGAATTCGAACACATCTCTTGCATGATCGCGCTTCAGCCTCTCTCTGCGGCACCTTTCATTGAACGTGCGCTGTCTGATCAGGGTGTCGAAAACGCGGTTGAGCGGTTCAACGAGCGCTACAGCTACTACTGCAGCTTCCGTCACACGGATTCCAACGCGATTGCACGCGCCGACAAGGTGACGGTGCCAACCATGGTTGTTCAGGTCAAAGACGACATGACCACAAAGCCATCGGACGCACAGGGCATCCACGACCTGCTTCCAAACCCTGACAAGAAACTGCTTTGGATCGAAGGCACTCCTGTGCGTTACGAAGGCTATCGCTATTTCAGCAAAAACCCTGCTGAGATGGTCGCCTGGTACGACGCACACCTCTAAGATCCAATGCTCTGGCCGCACCCCTTTCCCCTCAGCGGCCAGAGCCCCTTTTCCTTGGGCGGGCTGGGATATCTTTGAACCACACTGGACAGGCGTGATATAAACAAGGAAGAATGTCACAGCGCTCTATCTCAGCGCACAGTTTGTTTTCAGTACGATTGCCTAAACGCACGCATTGGTTTCCCAGGCACTTAGTCCAGCTTTGTTTCGCCAAACCTAAGTGATCCCAAAACATGTACATTAGGTCGCCCTTGCGATGGTGATCTCTATTGAAAGGACACGAATATGCTCGGAAATATGGTTTCCAATATGATGGTCAAACCTTACCAGTCCCCGCTGTTTGACAGCCCAGAGACCTGGGGTTTGGACTATGAGAATGTCGAATTTCAAGCCACAGACGGCACAAAGCTTAAGGGCTGGCTGATCAAAGGTGGCACCGACAAGGTCATCGTGCAAAGCCACTTTGGTGTGCAGTGTAACCGTGGCGGCTGGACCCCTGCAGGCAAAGGCCCGATCAAACCTTGGAAAGAAGACATCAAGTTCATGCGTCAGGCGAAGCATTTCGTCGAGCAGGGTTATTCCTATTTTATGTATGACTTCCGTGGCCACGGCGAGAGCGATCTTGGCCCGAACCCATGGTGCACCTGGGGCCCGGATGAGGCCAAAGACGTATTGGGCGCGGTGGACTATGTCTGCAGCCGTCCTGAATTTGCCAATGCTTCCGTAGGCCTCTTGTCCTTCTGCATGGGATCGGCCTCGACCACCTATGCGTATGGCTTGAAAGACGGGCTCGCGGAGAACCCACAGATCAAAGCCTTCGTGGCGGTGCAGCCTCTGCTCTATGATTATTTCGTCGACGCGCTTGGCATGCCCGGATTTATCCGCCGGTCTTCCGACAAGGTCACCACGAAACGTCTGGGCTTTGATCTGACGGAACCGAACTTCATCAATGACGCACCAAAAGTTAGCGTACCAACGCTGGTCATTCAGAACACCAACGACCCGTGGACTCATATTTCTATGATCCACGACTATCACAACGCATTGACCGTTGAGAAAGATCTGAAGCTCCTGGAACTCGAGACGAGCCGCTTTGCGGCCTATGACTGGGTTGGCAAAAACCCTGCCGAGGTTGAGGCCTGGTTCGCCAAGCTCATGTAAATGCTGGTGAATATACTAACCTATGGCGCAATCGCCGTCGCTCTTGCGGCGGCGATTGGTGCTTTGACCACCAAGACGTTCCATGTAGAAACCACGATCAACGCGCCCGCGGAAAAGATCTGGGAGGTGTTGACCGACACCGCCGCCTACCCGGAATGGAACCCGACCTTTGTTGAGGTCGACGGGACCTATTCCCAAGGGGGCAAAGTTCTGAACAAGGTTCAGGATCCTTCGGGCGCGGTTCTGGAAATGACCGCCACGGTGGCGATGCTGAACCCTGCGCGCGAGCTGCGTCAAAAGGGTGGCGTGCCTTTGGTCATCACCTTTGACCATCGCTGGATTTTGGAACCTGTTGAAGGCGGCACCAAGGTCACGCAACATGAGGTCGACCGCGGGCTTTACCTCTGGTTCTGGAACTCGGACTGGATCGAGCCGGCATATGCAAAAACCAGCGCGGCGCTAAAGGCGCGGGTTGAAGAGCAATAACCCGATGAGACGCGCCCCAATCGGCGCGTTTCATTTTATTGAAACGCCTCGCTAAAGATTTCCTGAAAGGCGTGGGCTGCGAAACTCAACCCATGGTCGTCTGATCCCACGAGGCAGAAGTTACAGGTCCCGATCTCTCGGCGCAGCAGGCTTGTGCGTTTGTATCCCGAAATCTGAATAGGCGCTGGCCCCGGATTAACCACCACCGAAATCCCGATCACCGCCGAGAAAGCATGTTCCAGAAACCGAGACATATCCGGGCCGCGATAGTGGATCAGTGTGTCGATCCGGTTTTTGTCAATCGCCGCTTCAATCCGCTTGGTCACCTCTGTATAGGCAGGAGGCAGGGCCAGTCGAATGCCCTGAAACTCGAAAATCCGCAGCTCGTCGTTTTTGCCCAACCCGAGACCCAGCGGCACAAAGGCCGCGATATCCACATCCGCCCCATGCAGGATCTGAATACCCTTGCGCAAAACTGGGTTCACAAATAGCGCCAGTTCGATGCTTTGCGTATCGAGCGCGCGATAGAGCTCATCCTGCGAGGTGAGCCGCTCGATGGTCACATCGATCTGCGAATTATCGCGTTGAAACTTGGCGATCATGTTGTGCAGGATCGACTGATCAAAGTCCTCACTGATCCCGACCCGCAGCTCTCCGACCCGCAGGCCTTTCATCGCTGAGATCTGTTGGCGCACGCGATTGAACCCTGACAATTGGTTCATCGCAAAGTTCAAAAACAGCTCCCCTTCCGACGTGAGTCGCACGCCCTTGGTGACCCTCTCAAAGATCTGAATATCCAGATCCAACTCCAAAGTTTGGATATGTCTGTTCAGTGCAGAGGGCGAAATTGCCAGAGTTTCGGCCGCTTTTCGGATCGATCCCGAGGCGGCGATTGCCCTTACATATTTGAAGCTTTGCAGGTGTTTCATGTGATCTAGCTGCCAAAGCGGTGCAAAAAACGCAACACGTTGCGCAAATCTTTGAGGCAGACCGACGCACATTTACCTTTTAGCGTGCCTTTCGGGGAACGCCACCAGTCCTTTTTATCCCGAAGGCGGCGCTTCTGACGAAATACGAAAATGCCCCCAAGGAGGTACATGTGATGAAAAAGTTTCTGTTAGCTTCTGCAGTTTCCGCAGTTGCAGCGACCGCTGCTCAAGCAGACATCAAGGTTGGTGTTCTGCACTCTCTGTCCGGCACCATGGCGATTTCCGAGACCACTCTGAAAGACACCATGCTGATGCTGATCGATCAGCAAAACGCAAAAGGCGGCATCAACGGCGAGATGCTCGAAGCCGTTGTTGTTGACCCTGCGTCTGACTGGCCACTGTTTGCTGAAAAAGCACGTGAGCTGCTGACCGTCCACGAGGTCGACGTGATCTTTGGCAACTGGACGTCTGTGTCCCGTAAATCCGTTCTGCCTGTGATCGAAGAACTGAACGGCCTGCTGTTCTACCCTGTTCAGTACGAAGGCGAAGAATCCTCCAAGAACGTCTTCTACACCGGTGCTGCGCCAAACCAACAGGCGATCCCAGCGACTGACTACTACCTGGAAGAACTGGGCGTTGAGAAATTCGCACTGCTGGGCACCGACTATGTCTACCCGCGCACCACCAACAAGATCCTTGAGCAGTACCTGAAAGACAAAGGTATCGCCGCTGAAGACATCTTTGTGAACTACACCCCATTCGGTCACTCCGACTGGTCCAAGATCGTTGCTGACGTTGTGGCTCTGGGTGCAGACGGCAAAAAAGTTGGCGTGATCTCCACCATCAACGGTGACGCGAACATCGGCTTCTACAAAGAACTCGCAGCGGCTGGCATCTCTGCAGATGATATCCCAGTGGTCGCCTTCTCTGTGGGCGAAGAAGAGCTCGCAGGTCTGGACACCACCAACCTCGTTGGCCACCTCGCAGCCTGGAACTACTTCCAGTCCGCAGAAGGTGAAGCAAACGCAGACTTCATCGACACATGGAAAGACACCATGGGCGCCGAGCGCGTCACCAACGACCCAATGGAAGCACACTACATCGGCTTCAACATGTGGGTGAACGCGGTCAAAGAAGCAGGCACCACTGACGTCGACGCGGTACGCTCTGCGATGTACGGCCAGGAATTCCCGAACCTGACCGGCGGTACCGCAGTTATGCTGCCAAACCACCACCTGGCGAAACCAGTTCTGATTGGTGAAATCCAGGAAGACGGCCAGTTCGACATCATCTCCCAGACTGCAGAAGTTCCAGGCGACGCATGGACCGACTTCCTGCCAGAATCTGCGGTTCTGAAGTCCGACTGGAAAGACCTGGGTTGCGGTATGTTCAACACCGAAACCGAGACCTGTGTTCAGATCAAATCCAACTACTAATCTGACCTGACCTCTGGCCCCGGGGGCGCGATCCCCGGGGCCTTTTTCTTGGAATACTCCCCCATGCTCCGTGTCCTGACGCTTTTCTTAGGCTTGCTGCTCGCCGTCCCGGCCTTCGCGCAATCCTCCCTATACGACGCCTTGGCTGAACAGACAGCTGGCCTTAAAAAACCGTCCTCCAAAACCATCGAGACTGTGATCTCGAGTCTGCAAGACAGTGGCGCCCCCGGTGTCGCGGATTTCTTGACCAAGCTGCAAAGCAAAGAGGTCTGGTACCGCAAGTCTGACGACAAATTCTTCTTTGTCGCGACCGATGACAAAAAGACCTACCGCCTGATTGATATCCAAAGCGGTGAGGTCGTGGCCGAGGTCGCAAAGAAAGAGATCAAGCAGATCAAACCAAATTCTGGCGTCCGCGCCAAGATCGACGGGGCTCTGGTCGCCTTTCGCCTGACCGACGCAGACCCTGCCGTGCGCGATGCAGCCCTCGTGGGCATTAGCCGCGATCCGAAAGCCAAAGACCTCGCACCTTTGAGCGCAGCTCTGGCGAGCGAAACAGACCCCGACCTAAAAGCGCGCATGGAGCGCCTGTCGCGCGTTCTGACCGTGAGCTTTGGCGACACAACCGAGGCCCGCGTTGCGGCCATTGCGAGTTTTGACGGCGATCTGGGGCTGGATGCTCGCGCGGTTCTGAACCCTTTGGTTACAACAACGCTTAAGGCAGCGCCCGAAGTCGGTGCAGGCGAAAACGTCGCCAAAACCTTGCGTCTTGGCAATGACATCAGCGAAGAGGACGCCTTTGACCTTTTGGTGGCCTCAGGTCTTGCTCAGGCCGAGCCCACCAAGGGCGACATCAAAGCCGCTTTGAAAGCAAATATCATTGGTGACACCGTTGGCGGTATGAACGTCGCGAACCTTGGCACCGATGAGGCCCGCCTCGCGGCCCACATGGCCCTGGCCGCCTCTGGCGCTGTTCCCGCGATCCTCACCTCTGAGGACAAAGCCGCGCTTTTGGCGAGCGCCGCATATTACGAAGTCTATGCCGAGGCAGACCCGGCTGTAACCGCTGCCGCCGTTGAAGCGCTGAGCTCAATCAGCACGGCTGTGGGCGTCTCGCAATTCATCGACCTTGTGCTCGATGGGATCTCGCTCGCGTCGATCTACTTCCTTGCGGCGATTGGTCTGGCGATCACCTTTGGCGTCATGCGCGTGATCAACATGGCGCATGGCGAATTCATCATGATGGGCGCTTACACGGGCTATGTCGTTCAGCAGATCATTCCGAACTACACGGTGTCTCTGATCGTCGCGATCCCGGCCGCCTTCGTGATTACCTTCGCTGCTGGTGTCGCGATGGAGCGTCTCGTGATCCGGCACCTCTATCACCGTCCGCTGGAAACCCTCTTGGCGACCTTCGGGATCTCGATTGCACTGCAACAGATCGCCAAGAACATCTTTGGCACGCAGGCCCGCCCCCTCACCTCTCCGGGTTGGCTGGACGGCGCGCTGGTGTTCAACGACGTGATCGCGATCTCCTGGATCCGCATTGCGATCTTTGTGCTCGCAGTGATCTTCTTCCTTGGCCTTCTCTTCGTGCTGAACCGCACCCGACTGGGCCTTGAGACCCGCGCCGTGACGCAGAACCCACGCATGGCCGCCGCCATGGGCATCAACCCAGATCGCATCAATATGCTGACCTTCGGGCTTGGCTCGGGCATCGCGGGCATCGCAGGCATCGCAATCGGCCTCTTCGCCAAAGTGACCTCGGAACTTGGCTCAGACTATATCGTCCAGAGCTTTATGACCGTGGTTGTCGGCGGCGTCGGCAATATCTTTGGCACGCTCGCCGGTGCCACGATGATCGGCTTCCTTCAGAAGGGCATCGAATGGTTCAACCCGTCCAACACGCTGGCGGCGCAGACCTATATGATCATCTTCATCATCATCTTCATTCAATTCCGGCCGAGGGGCATCATCGCCCTCAAAGGCCGCGCGGCAGGAGATTGATCCCATGAACGGACTTCTTACCAAATTCCTGCTCAAGAACCCATCCGTACTGGTGTTCCTTGGCGCCCTCGCCCTCTTCACCGCCTTTGTCTCTGTTGGATCAGAGGCTTTTGGCTGGGGCTTCATCTCGACCTCTTTCGTGAAGACTTTAGGCAAGACGCTCTGCTTTTGCCTGATTGCCATCGCAATGGATCTTGTCTGGGGCTATTGCGGCATCCTCAGCCTCGGGCATTTCGCCTTCTTTGGGCTCGGCGGCTATATGCTGGGCATGTGGCTGATGTATGCGCGCACCGAGATCATCGTGCAGACCGCCATGTCCAACGAGGTCATTCCCCCCACCGATCAAGAGGTCATCGACGCCATCGGCACGCAGATCTTTGGTGTCGTGGGCGGCTCTGACTTCCCGATGATCTGGGCCTTCGCGCATCTCTTCTGGGTGCAGCTGGCGCTGGTGGTCCTTGTTCCTGGTATTTTGGCTTTGGTGTTTGGCTGGCTCGCGTTCCGTTCTCGCGTGACTGGCGTGTATCTGTCCATTCTGACTCAGGCGATGACCCTGGCGCTCTCGCTTTACCTGTTTCAGAACGACAGCGGCCTGAGAGGCAACAACGGCCTCTCAGGCCTGCAAAACCTGCCCGGGCTGGATGATGTGTCCCAAGACATCGTGTCCATGTGGTTCTTCTGGGCATCGGCCTTTGCCTTGGGTCTCAGCTATCTGCTGGTCAAACTGATCACCGAAAGCAAACTCGGCAATATCGTGCGCGGTATTCGAGACGATGAGGCACGGGTGCGTTTCCTTGGCTATAACGTCGAAGGCTATAAGCTCTTTGTATTCGTGCTGACCGCGATCATCGCAGGCATTGCAGGCGCGCTTTATTACCCGCAGGCGGGTATCATCAACCCGGCGGAAATTGCCCCGATTGCCTCGATCTATCTGGCGGTCTGGGTGGCAATCGGCGGACGTGGCCGTATCTATGGCGCGGTGATTGGCGCGGCTTTTGTCTCGCTCTTGTCCACCTGGTTCACCGGCGGCCAAGCGCCCGACATCCCGCTTGGGATCTACACGATCAAATGGGTCGACTGGTGGCTTGTCCTCTTGGGCCTCAGCTTTGTGATCGTCACGCTTTATTTCCCCAAAGGCATCGGCGGCCTCTTTGACCGACTGGTCCGCAAAGGAGACGCATAATGGCTGAACTTCTCGAAGTGAACGGCATCTCGGTCACCTTTGATGGCTTTAAGGCGATCAACAATCTCGCCTTTAGCATTGGCTATGCCGAGCTGCGCGCAATCATCGGGCCAAATGGGGCTGGCAAGACCACCTTCATGGATATCGTGACAGGCAAGACGCGGCCTGATGAGGGGTCCGTGCTGTGGGGCGAAAAATCCATCTCGCTCTTGTCGAAATCCGAAAGCCAGATCGCCAACCTTGGCATTGGCCGCAAATTCCAGAAACCCACCGTTTTTGAGGACCAATCGGTCCGCGACAACCTGATGATGGCGCTCAAGGCCAAACGCACCCCTTGGGCGGTTCTGTTTCACCGCGGCAGCGATGACGAGACGGTACGGATCGAAGAGCTTGCCACTGAGATCGGCCTCAAAGACGCGCTGGATCGCCGCGCCGGAGACCTCTCGCATGGGCAAAAACAATGGCTCGAAATCGGCATGCTTCTGGCGCAGGATCCGCAGCTTTTGCTGGTGGACGAACCCGCTGCTGGCATGACTGTGGATGAGCGCAACAAAACCACCGAAATCCTCAAACGCGCTGCCAAAACCCGCGCCGTTGTTGTGGTGGAACATGACATGGAATTCATCCGCAACCTCGACTGTAAGGTCACCTGCCTGCACGAAGGCTCGGTGCTGGCCGAGGGCTCGCTGGATTTCGTGACCTCTAACAAGGACGTCATTGACGTCTATCTGGGACGCTGACATGCTGGATCTGCAAAATATCACTCTGCATTATGGCCAGAGCCAAATCCTATACGATGTGAACCTGCAGGCCGAGACCGGCAAGATCACTTGTTTGATGGGCACCAATGGCGTCGGCAAAACATCTTTAATGAAGGTGATCTCGGGCACCCATGCCCATTCCGGCGGCACCTATATGCTGGATGGCGAGGACCAAGGTCGCGCTGCGGCCCATGTGCTGGCACGACAAGGCGTGGGCTATGTGCCTCAGGGCCGCGACATCTTTCCCCTGCTCACAGTGCGCGAGAACATGGAAATCGGCTTTGCCTGCCTCGATAAATCCGAACACAGCCTGCCTGAGCAGATGTTCGAACTCTTTCCGGTGCTCAAGGAAATGCAAAACCGTCGCGGCGGAGACCTCTCCGGTGGCCAACAACAACAACTCGCCATTGCGCGCGCGTTGATCACCAAGCCGAAGCTGCTTTTGCTCGATGAGCCCACAGAAGGCATTCAGCCCAATATCATCCAACAAATCGGGCGGGTGATTTCTTACCTCAAGGACCAAGGCGAAATGGCGATTGTGCTGGTGGAGCAGTACTTTGAGTTCGCCTATGGGCTGGCCGATCACTTCTATGCCATGCGCCGTGGCGAGATCATTTTGGACAGCCCGAAGGGCCGCGTTCCGAAATCCAAGGTCTTGAAAACGCTTAGCGTTTAGTGACGCCCCATTCGCTGCCCGTAACGTGGCGAATTTTCCTTGCGTGATCCTTTCTCTAGCCCCTAGGATTTTCCTATTTAGAGAAAGGATTTCCCATGCCGTTTTACCACGGACTTAAGGACTAAAGAGACCTAACGCTTGATCCAACGGATCCCGAAAAAGAACCCTATCCCGACAAAGCAAAATGGATTGCAAACCGCCTTATTGCCTTGCGCCATGACCTGAGCCAGTCGATTGCACAACGCAAAGACCCAGACAGTCTGATTATCGGATCTTGGAACCTGGTTGCTTTTGACGGTGGACGTCCGCGCCTGGACGAAAGCATGCATTACATTGCCGAGATAATTGGCGCGATGGATATCTGCGCGATTCAAGAAATCAAACCAGAACTCGGTCCACTGAAACGGCTTTGCAAGCTGCTTGGGGATCACTGGGATTTTCTTGTGTCCGACGCGGGTCACCATGAAGGGTCCAACGATGAACGGATGGCCTTTGTCTATAACACCAACAAAGTGCAGTTCCGCAGCCTAGTCGGTGAAATCGTCTTTCCGAAAAACGACCTGACGCAAGATCGGCAGCTGGTCCGCACCCCCTATTTCGCGTCCTTCCAATCGGGCTGGTTCAAGTTCGTTCTCACGACAGCGCATATCATCTTTGATGCTGAAGACGGAGAAGACGATCTTGAGCGTCGTGCGGGTGAAGTGGGGCTTCTGGCACAAGAAGTCGTGAAGCGCGCAAAGAAAGAAGGCGAGGTCTATGTGCTTTTGGGGGATTTCAACATTCCCAAAGCCCATGACATCGTGATGAAAGCCCTTTCCGGACCGGGACTGAACGTCCCAGAGTTTGAGCCAAGCAACCTCGCACGGGACAAACACTACGATCAAATCGCCTTTGCCGTTCCCAAAGATAAAGGTCGATTGAAATCCGACATCCTAAATCATGGGGTTTTTGATTGGCGCAACGCTGTCTTTGGACCCCACCAGCCCGGTGCGGATTTCAGCACAGACCCGGCCGAGGTCGAGCGTATCTCTGACGCAGACAATCTAAAACACTACGAACCGATTGCGGCGTGGAACAATTCTGAAAACCCTAAGAACGACAGCAAAACAGCCCCTTATGCGAATTTCAAAAGATCCTACACAACCTTCATGAAAACCGAGATGTCGGACCATCTGCCGCTCTGGGTAGAGATAAAGACCGATTATTCCAAAGAATATCTCCAACGGTTCTTAAAAGATTAGCGATAGCTCCAGAGCGGCCAAAATTCTGGGGTCTCAGCCGCGCCAAAATGCATTTTGTTCGTGCCTCTTGCTGTGCAACGCTGAGATCAGCGAACACGCATGAGCCAGACAAAAAGGAATACTGGAGTGAAAGTTGGGTTTATTGGCCTCGGCAATGTCGGGGGAAAGCTATCGGGGTCATTGTTGCGCAATGGGGTCGATCTGACCGTTCATGACCTGAACGCGGATCTGGTTGATACCTTTGTGGCAAAGGGCGCCAAAAGGGCCGAAGGGCCTGCGCAGCTTATGGCAGATTGCGATGCTGTCATCACCTGCCTGCCCTCCCCGGCAGCCTCGGCGGCCGTCATGGACGAGATGCTGCCTGAGGTTGCTCAGGGCAAGATCTGGCTGGAGATGAGCACGACCGATGAGGCCGAAGTCAATCGTCTGGGCGCTATGGTGATTGCGCGGGGCGGGGCGGCTGTGGATTGTCCAGTCTCTGGCGGGTGTCACCGCGCTGACACGGGCAATATTTCCATTTTCGCAGGCTGCGATCGCGCCACGTTTGATCGCATTCTGCCGTTCCTTAAAACCATGGGCCGTCGGATCCTGCACACCGGAGATCTTGGCTCGGCGTCGATCCTGAAAGTCATCACCAACTATCTGGCGACCGCGAACCTTGTGACCTGCTGCGAAGCCTTGGTGACCGCGAAGGCGGCTGGCATGGATCTGAACACCGCCTATGAAGCGATGAAAATCAGCTCTGGTACGTCCTTTGTGCATGAGACGGAAAGTCAGGTGATCCTGAACGGCTCGCGCGACATTTCTTTCACCATGGACCTTGTGAAAAAGGACGTGGGCCTGTTTCAAGAGGTCGCCGATCGTAACAATGTACCGCTGGAAATTTCACCGATGCTGATCAATATCTTTGACGACGGCATCGCGCGATTTGGGGAACGCGAGCTCTCGCCCAACATCATCAAACGGCTTGAAGAGGCCACGGGTCTGGACATCCGCGCGCCGGGATTCCCGCCGGAAATGACGGATGATGAACCCGAAGAGCCGGGCTATGAGGTCGTGCCGCAGGGCAAGTGACACGCACGCGGCGGCTTAACACACCGCCGCGTCGTTCCAGCGTGTGTCCTCAAATAGCCGACCCTTGTGCTGGCCCGAGAGGATCCTGTGCCGCGCGGCCTCCCAAGAGGCAGCCCAGGCGGCTGGGTCGCGCAGCTCTTGGCTCGCGTCAGCAGCACTGCGCGCGATGAAACCCGGAAAGGCCGGACGTCCGCTGGCCTGCCCGGTCGGGTGATAGCGCAGATCCATGCTCCAACGCAGACCGTTAGAAAGGTTGGGCAAAGCGCGGTGGACATTCATCTTGTGAAACAGAACCGCGCCGCCTTTGCTCACCGGCAGAGGCGTGCCTTCGCGTCCGCCCATAACTCTGTCAGGCACCTGCGGCTCGCGCGCGATGGCGGCATTGGAACAATGCACTTTCGGCCCCTCTTGATGCGACGCAGG
>JABSOU010000031.1 GCA_013215215.1 Cognatishimia sp.
GAAACCATCATACCGATGGATCAGAGGCCAACGATGCACTAACAATCAAACTGGACCAGTCAGATGAGGCTGCTCAGCGACGGGCTGTGCTCGGAAAAAAGGCCCAGTTTGAGCCGCATCCTTGGGTGTATGAGGTCAAAACTGGCCAAAGTGTCCCCTTTGGTGAACCGTCTCGACACACAGATCGAACTTTTGGACCACCGGAAGCATTAATGCGTTTGTTTGAGCGGTATTCTGAAGATTTGAATGAAGACTGACCGGTGGGTAGATTTGAACCTAACTCCAGAGTGGTAAAGCCTCCCAATCAGCCGGAAAACCTGCCTGACCGATCGAAATCCCAGGTGCATCTGGGAACGTGCTGATCAGATCAACGAACCTCGTACCCCAGGTTGAGTTCGGGTTGATCTGTAGCTGGAAGTGATGAGCAATTGCAGCGGCTGAATAAAACCGCTCTTGCGCGTATTGATCACCGTTTAAGTGGTCAAGTAATGGAACTTCACCTATGCGCGGCTGTTTCGGCTGAGATGCCAAAGGTTTGTTCCAGAGTCTTGAGTGATGTGCGCACACATTCCTGACGTATGAAAGACTGCGGATCCAGGTAGGTAGCAATTCAGGACGTGGGATATTTTATCGGTTCGCAATAGCTCGCTGATCTCGGTACTTCAGCCCAGAAAAGAAGACGGATAACACGCCGAAATCCCAAAGTTCGACAGCAGCCCAGATTGGCAAAGGGTCAGAGTATTTGCCTCTGAAATGTTCAACAAAATCGTCCTTTGAGTTGGCGACCATGTCGTCGAAGCGTGCGATGAAGGTGTTGAACCTTGTGTCTGGCTTGTTCCTTGGAATGTTGTTCACAAACCGACCATCCAGATACTGTCCGTCACGATATGCCCAGGGATCATACTGACCAAGTTGAAGCGTAACGTCGGTTCAAAGCGCCACCTCGATCCGTTCAAGAACATCCAACATCAGTAGGCGTAGGCGCTTATCAAAGACGTAAAGATGGACTACCTGGGCGAACTCAGACCCGTCTCGGAAGTCGTCTTGAACCTGCATAGTCGGACGGCCATCTTCACCATTTACAAGCTGACTTTGACGCAGCGGATACCAGTATCCGCTCAGCCGGTAATAACCGATCTTTGAAAGATAATCGGTTGCTTTTGCCTGGTCAGAAATTTTCAATCCACGATCGTGAATTTTGGTTATTTGATCCGGTATTGAAAGGAATGGTTTTGTATACTGCTCCACAACCTACAGTATAAAAAGAAAGCCGCCCCATGCGCAAGCGCAGAGGGGGCGACTGTGATGACCGAATTATAGTCGATATCTTCCAAGTGTCAAGGATCCTGACTGGGGAGAGCGGACGACTAACCTTTTGTTAATAAGTGATTTTAGAGATTGACCAGCTCAGCGATCTTAGTCGCAACATCAACCAGGGGTTCCTCGGCAGTGCTCAATCCACTACGTGAACCAAGCATCGGACTCACATCGCGAAGATCCTCATAGGTGGTGTTGTGTACGACAGGGACCAGCAACTCACGTGCAAGCAGTACCGAAAGCTCCTTATCGGCTATTCCTTCCCCACGAAGCCTGTCCAGAAACGACGGGGTCACTAGCACAATCCCAATGCGGGATTTAGCCAACCCTCGATCGATTTCCCGAAGCAAAGCCGAACCGAGGGGTACGTCTTTTTCGCTGAACCAAACTGCTACACCCTGAGCTTCGAGCAGGTCATGCAAATCCTTGGCAGCATCCTTGCGATCATCCCAGGCGTGACAGAGGAAAACATCCCGAAGTTCGGGTTGCGACGCACGCCTCTCGACGTTTTCACGCACTGGCGTAAGCGCTCGTACCTCAGTGGGCGTATAAAGCACTGATGAGCCCGCAGGCGACCACTTCGGCTTACTGCTTCCGCGTCCATCACCGCTGCTCCGACCACTGCTTCCGACTGTCGGTCGTGTATAAGATGGAGAGTAGGAAGAATATGATCCATATCCTCCTCCATAGCCGCCGTAACCGCGACTTCGACCGCTACATGCTGGACATGCCGCTGCTGCGGCTGCCGAGCGATGTCCACGTACTGGTGCTGTGCATCTTGCCATATACCCAACTATACCTTGTGGAGCCGCAGCCCTCAAGTACAACCCCTGCCACAATTTATGAAAACTCTGCTAGTGGGGTGTTTCCTCAATAGACCCTGTTTGTAGAGATCCACCGGTACTACCCCACCCCACTCAGACGCGTATCATTGGCCCACAGTCGACTGTTTAACAGCTTAATTTAACTCACTATGAAGGATCTGTTTGGACAGAACATCATGGCAGAGTCTGCACGCGAGCGATACGAGCTCGAAGCAACTGAGATGCTCAATAGCATCGAAGACTATGCTTGGTTTCTGTACTGCAACATTCGAGAGTTCCGCACCATTCTGCAGAACCTTGAAGATGTCCGAGATATGCTAGCTAAGCGCTAGTAATCGGAGCTCGGTTCCATTGTGGGGTTACAGAAAACAGAAAACGCCTAGGTGATATACCCAGACGTTCTCTGATTTATGATGTGAACCGTCTCGACACACAGATCGAACTGTTGGGCCACCTGAAGCAATAATGCGTTTGTTTAGGCGGTATTCTGAAGATCGGGATCAGGAATGACCGGTACCTCAACGGAAAACCCCGCTGAGTAGCACTTGAACTGGCACCGGCTGCTAATCCCACATCCGCGCAGCCACTTCCTGTTCTTCGGGGCCAAGGACTGTTGCATATATCGCTGTCGTTTCAACCGAGGCATGCCCCATCCATTTGCTGATGATATGTACCTGCACTTTGCGCAGCACCGCATGAACACCGAAGGCGTGGCGAAGCCCCTTTGGCCTGGCTTTCGGTCCGGTTAGATCAACCCGCTTCATGACCTTTTTCACCAACCGATAGCAGGTGATGCGCGGTAACGGCATATAGTTCTCGCCCCATAGATAAGGTCCGCTGGGGGCATATTCACCTTCGTAGATGAGCTGCAACAAGTTCGCAAATGTGTTCGGTATCGGCACTTCGCGAACGGGCCGCCCTTTGCGGCGTTTGAGGGTGCGAATGGACACTTTGTTCTCTGAGAGCTGTAAGTCAATCTTGCGCAGATTCCGTGCTTCAGACAGGCGGCAACCGGTATAGACCAACATCAAGCAAAACGCTCTCTCAAGGGGGGGCAGTGTATTTGCTTCGTCAATAAAGGCCTGTCTTTCAACAGGATTGAGGTACAGACGTCGACCGTCCTGGTCATACAGACGCATGTGTGAAGAATTTGCCATATGCCCTTGATTAGTTGTTGATACAGAATTGGTAATTTTGTTTCAGCATCAACAAAATCATTATATATCAAAGATTTATGGCGTCAAACAGAGCTCTCCTTACAATTAAATTCTTCGCAAAACGACAATAATGCCTTGATTGCACTACCTTTGTACAAAATTACCAATTTTGTATCAGCAATCCCTTGGCGATCAATCAGGGTCAGTGACTTTGAGGGAGAGCAATTGACCCCAAAAAAGAAGATCGCCCGCAGTATTTGCTGCGCTATTTGGCGCCGCGGAAACGGCAGTCAGTGCACTTCTTACATTCTGGAAACGGCGGTTGGGCTGAATGCCCAGATCGCTGTGCTCTGCTGACATCAGATCGTTTCCTGCCTCGCTGCATCATCCAACCTCACTATCCACATTTGTCGCCCATTCTGGGCGTTTTCACAGATTGCAAAGGAGACTCTTGTGAAAATCTTTCTACCCTCACTCTGCGCCGTCGCGTTGCTATCGGCCTGTGCATCGACCAATGCTCCAGACCCGCTGGGGGGACTGGTGGACGAGGTAACGGCTTTGAGCGAGAACGGTGTTCAAGCGATCACCGCCGACCAATTGCCAGAAACCGCCACCATGAGCGGATATCTTGCGGCAGCGGAAACTGATGGAACCCCTGATACCCTTATCGTTGGCAATGCCAGCGCCACAGCAGATTTTGGTGCAGGAACATTAACTGGTACGGCCAATAACTTTACCGAATACGAGCTTTCAGCGGCTTGCGACACCACGTTTGAGGGCTGTACGGGCACGGCTCAGCAGACACTCGGTGGATCACTTGATCTGGCAGGCACGATCAGGGGTACTGATTTCACCTATTCAACAACGGGGACTTTCACAGGGACAAATGACCAGATTGGTGCTTACACGTCAGATGTGACCGGAAATGGCGTAGGCACCTTTGCACATGACGGCAACGGCACCCTGCTAGCCGTAGGAGAAGGTTCTGCCATCGCCGATGTGACGGTGGGCGATGTTGACGCTGGCAATATTGAGTTCGACACATTCTTGTTGCTCACAGAGTAACATGCAGTGGAGTTACGAGTGTGCCCAGCCATCATTCCTGTGGCTGGGCTGTTTTTTTGAAGTAGTTCTGCGATGAGGCTCTTATTGACTATCGTCGCATTGACGGCACTTGTCGGCGCAACAACGGCTTTTGGGGACCAATCCATCAGCCGCGCGCAGCGCTTTGCGCAAGCACAGGTCGCCTATCAGACCGGGCAGTACGGAGCCGCGAAACATCACCTTCGTATTCTGAAGCGCAGCAGCAGGGACGCCGACGAACTGAAGCACCTACAAGCGGCCTTTGGCACCGCACTGGCTGCCTCTCCATGGTCGTTTGGCTTAAACGCGTCATTCCTGCCATCCACCAATATCAACAAGACATCCTCTAACGAGGTGTTCCATACCCCATTGGGTACGTTTCAGATTACTGACGGCGGTGCTGAGAAAAGCGTTGTCGGTCTGCGTCTTGGTGCGCGTGCCACACACGAGACCATGCTGCCGAATGGCGTTGCCCTGTCCTATGGGTTAGAGATCAATCGCAGCCAGTTTTCGGCCAAGCGGCTCAATCGCACAGATGGCTCAGTGTCATTGTCCTGGGGGTGATCTGTGTATAGCCACCAATCCCAAGCTGTCCTGCAAGTTCTCGCAAAACTGGTCGAATGTATCGCTTTACGAGTTTCGCTCCACGGATTGCTCAGTGACGTTTGAGCGGCAGTTTTGAATGAAACTCATATGGGGCTTAGTGAGCGGTGGTTTACATATTGATTTTCCAAGCAGATCGAGAAGCTACCGGAACCGGTCAAGCCAAGCATAGACGCGTTCTCTATCAATGAACGCGCAGCGCTCGCTTTCCCCGGTAATAAATTCTACGCGGGCTTCGATGAAATTAAGCTCGGTACCTTCTGATTTCATCTGACGCTCTAGTTCATAAATACATGCCACAGCATCATCCAGCGACGTAAATTCATAGAGCCATTTGGCAAATCCTATGACAAAAACCTTACGTACAATCAGTGGCTCCAAATCTCCTTGTTTCATGGATTTAGTATACCAAATCCTGTTGGCTTTACGAATTCCAAAACAGTTGGAATTTCTCTGAATCGATTGCAACAAGACCAAAGCCACGTCGGCGAAGGTCGAGATAGATCGACGTTCTGGACAGACGGCAAACCGTCGTTCGCTGCGGATACTGCCAGCGTGTACTAGGGCGGAATGGAGCCATTCTCTGCAGCCGCGACACCTGTATGGCGATTTGCTCTAAGCGGACCTTGGGAGCAAATTCGGGGCGGATCCAGCCTCTCTGATGCATCAGCGGGAACCAGACTTGCGCCGCGTATTGGACCAATGACAGCGACAAGCGACTTTCAAAGCTCACCCCAAGTAAGTAAACATGCAGAATGTTGACATCAGGTTTTCAAACCCTTTCGGGCAACAATTCCACTGGAATGTCCTGATAACAAACCGGCCGCAGGAATCGTCGAATGGACATTGTTCCTACGGAAGTGGCGCCGAAGTTGGTTGAAGCAGGGTATGGGCCTCCATGCACCATGCTGTCGCACACTTCGACGCCGGTTGGGAAACTGTTGGCAAGCAATCGGCCTGCTTTACGTTCCAAGAGAGGAAGGAGCGCTCCTGCAAGCGATTTGTCTTCTTCATCCAGATGGATTGTGCAGGTCAGCTGACCTTCAATGGCACGAGCTATTTGTAGCATCTGGTCAGTGTCATTCACGCGAACGATGATCCCCAATGGACCAAACACTTCTTCTTGCAGCGTTTTGTCTTCCAGCCAATCTCTGCCGGTGACGGTAAAGAGATATGGCTTGGCCTCTCTGGTTTTGCAGCTTGTCCCGAGGGCTTGCTGAACGCTTGTGCCCGCTGACACGCGAGAAACACCGCCTCTGTAAGCGTCGGCAATCCCGTCGGTCAGCATGGTCTGCTCAGCTACGGACGATAGCGCTTCCTCTGCCGCCGCCTGAAATGCGTCGGCCTCGTCGCCCTCGACAACAACTGCAATGCCCGGGTTTGTGCAGAATTGTCCGGCGCCCATAGTAAGCGAGCCTGCCCAGCCTGTGCCGATGGCAGCACCCCGGTTTGCAACAGCCGACGGCAACAGGAACATCGGGTTGACGGATCCAAGTTCCCCGAAGAAAGGGATGGGTTCTTCCCTTTGGGCGCAAAGATCGAACAAGGCCCGACCTCCACCAAGGCTGCCGGTGAAGCCAACCGCACGGATCAGCGGGTGCTGCACAAGCCGGGTGCCGACGTCACGCTTTCCGCCCTGAACGAAAGAAAAGACTCCCGGGTGTGCCCCTGCCACTTTGATCGCAGCATCGATGGCCTGTGTGACGATTTCACCGGTTCCTGGATGAGCAGAATGGCCTTTGACAACCACGGGACAACCGGCGGCAAGCGCTGCGGCTGTGTCACCACCGGCTGTGGAAAATGCCAATGGGAAGTTCGACGCGCCAAATACGGCCACAGGCCCAATGGGCCGCTGCATCATGCGCAGTTCAGGGCGCGGCAGAGGCGCCCGGTCCGGCAATGCGGGATCGTGGCGTAGATCCAGATACGCACCTTGTTCAATATGATCCGCAAAAAGCCTCAACTGGCCGACAGTGCGGCCGCGCTCGCCTTCGAGACGCGCTTCGGGAAGTCCGGTTTCCTGCGTGCCGATTTCGGTGATTTCGCCGCCGCGGGCATCGATCTCGTCAGCGATTTTGCGCAGCAGGGCTGCGCGTTCGCTCCTGGAAGACCAGCCGAAGGTTGCAAAAGCGTCTTCCGCAGCTTCCACGGCAGCGTCTACATGCGAAGGCGTGCCGATTGAAAATGAATGGCTCGGCCCATGAGCAGGCTCCGAAGAAAATGTGTTTTGCGAGGCGACCCATTCGCCCGCAATCAGGTGTTTTCCGGTCAGCATTGATTGGTCTTTCTTAGAGGAGGCCACGCTGGGCCAGATTTCGCATTAGGTGAGACGCGCCGAATGTCCATTCGGGGCATTCAGTCGAAAGGCGCACCGTGTTCGTAAGGGCGCCCAGCTTTTCGTTCTCAATGGTGACAATATCGCCAAGCTTGTGGGTGAAGCCCCCACCAGGCGTGTCTCGATCCTGCGTAGGTGCAAAAAGGGTTCCAAGAAACAACATGAAGCCATCCGGATACTGATGGTGACGTCCGATGGTTTGTTTCACGAGGTCCGACGGGTCCCGGCTGATCTGAGACATTGAGGATGCTCCGTTCAGAACAAAACCATCCTCACCTTTTACTGTAAGTGTCAGCTCTGCCTGTCGAACGTCATCCAAAGAGAAGGTCTCATCAAACACACGGATCATCGGCCCGATTGCGCAGGACGCATTGTTGTCCTTGGCCTTGCTCAGCAGAAGCGCGGATCGTCCTTCTACGTCGCGCAGGTTCACATCGTTTCCGAGTGTTGCACCCTTAATTTCGCCGCGCGACGTGACGGCAAGGACAACTTCAGGCTCCGGGTTGTTCCAGGTGGAAATCGGGTGGAGTCCGACATCGGAACCGGAGCCAACCGATGACAAAACCTGCGCTTTTGAAAAAACTTCGGCGTCAGGTCCTATGCCAACTTCAAGGTACTGACTCCACAGGCCCTCTTCTATCAGAGCCTGCTTCACATTCTCTGCTTCTGTAGACCCAGGCACAATGTTCGACAAACTGTCAGCGATGCGGGCGCCAATTCTCGCGCGAATTGCCTCGGCTTTAGCTGCGTCTCCAGCGGCCTGCTCTTCAATAACACGTTCGACCATCGAACCTGCGAAGGTCACGCCGCAGGCCTTGACGGATTGGAGATCACAAGGCGCAAGCCAGTGGCGGTTTTGGTCAGGATCTCCAAGCGATTGGCCGGGGGCTGTCCGCAAATAATGGGCCGTATCATCCAGTTCAAAAACGTCCCGAACAGTGGGCGCTTTTTTATCAGTGATATCGATGACCTCATTGTCGCGAAGTGTCACGACGCAAGGCCCAATGCCTGGCCGCTCAACCCGACCGACCCAGAGGCCAGCTGGGTCCAAGTTCATTTTGCTCATTTTCAATTCCTAATGGGATGTGTCGCAATTTTCCGTGCGACAATGGGGGAGCCCAGCCTCCAGGCACACTTATCCCGCTGGCTTTGCGATTTGCTGAAAACCCGGGGGACCTGTGTCTTGGAACTGGCTTTTTTTCATCATGTTGGTGACTTCGATATCGTCCTAGGTACAGGATCGCTTACTTGGGGAAACGGGTGCCTTTGAAGAAAATCATCCGGAAACCTGTGCATTCGTTTTCAGGGAATCGCGCCCGTTTTCGCAAACGTGTCAACGGGCGCGAAGAGTTTGCGACACATCCATCGCCGCGTTCTGCGGTCTAATGTCTGTCAGTTGACCATTGAAATGCCGCAGGACGTAGTCTTTCCTGGGATGAGCTCGGCAGGCGTCCTCGTTGACTTCGATACCCAGACCAGGGCGGTTGCCCACAGCAATGAACCCGTCCTGAAAGTCGACATTTTCGTCGCAAACCTCGGCACGCCAGCCAACATCACTCATCATGGTTTCAAGAATGGTAACCGCCGGCAGGGCAGCAGCCAGTTGGATGTTCATGGCGTTGGCCACTGGCCCCATCGGATTGTGAGGTGCCACAGGAATGAACCTGCTGTCAGCCAGCGCCGAGATCGCCTTGAGCTGTTCCATGCCACCGACGTGACATACATCGGGCTGCAAATAGTCAGCTGCGTTTGCGTCAATAAGGGCTTCGAATGCCGATGGGTCATAATAACGTTCACCGGTGGCAATCGGTACTGGGCTGAGTGTCCTGAGGTCACCGAGCGCCGAGATGCTTTCCGGCGGCAGGGGTTCTTCGAAAAACAATGGGTTGAATTCGGCCAGCGCGCGCGCCACCCTCAGGGCTGTGGCTTGGTTGAAACGCCCGTGTCCCTCAATGATGATATCGACGTGCTTTGGAACCGAAGCGCGAACGGCCTCCACGATTTCCATCGAAGCGGTAAGCTCAGCCGCGGTCAGGTCCATATAGGCAGACCCGAAAGGATCCCACTTCAGAGCTGTATAGCCCAAATCGACGACATCCTGTGCTTTAAGGGCGAATTGTTCGGCTGTTCGCGCTCCCGTGAACCACGCATTTGCATAACAGCGAATTTCGTCGCGCACTTTGCCGCCCAAGAGCTCATAAACAGGCACCCCAAGCGCCTTACCCTTGATATCGAACAATGCTGCCTCGATACCGCTCAGGGCGCTGCGGAGGATGACACCGGTGCGGAAATAGCTATGCCGGTGAATCTCGTTGATCAGTCGGTTGATCTGGAACGGATCCTTGCCGATCAGGAATTTCGATGCGGTATGTACCGCGGCGGCTACGGCCTGATCATTGAACTCGACCGTGGCCTCGCCCCAACCATGAATGCCCTCGTCGGTTTCGATTTTGACTAGCACAAGGTTCGCACGGAAAAAATCGACAAGGTGGCTTTTGACCGAGGTAATCTTCATTGTTCAAATTCCCGAATACACTGCAAAATGTCATCGCGTGCGCTGGCGACGTGGTGACGTGCCACGGCTGCGGCCATGCTGACATCGTGCTTGAACAATGCGTCCATCAGGCGTTCATGTTCCTGTATGATGTCGTTCAGACGTCCTGGTTGGAACCCAACATGATTTCGCAACATGGTAATCGTATTCTGATTTTGCTTGATAATGCGGCTGCTTTCGGAGTTTCCGCCAAGAGCGCCGATCTGTTGGTGAAACGCTTCGTTTTCGGTCATTAGCGCAGCATGGTCGTCATTCTTAACCGCTTCGACGACCTTTGCCTGCGTGTTTTCAAGCTGCTCATAGGCTTTCAGGTTCATCTTCATGCAGGCAATTTCAGACTGATGCGCCTCAAGAACGGCGCGCACGTCGTAGATGTCTCGCACATAGTCGACATCAATCTTGTGAACTTCGGCACCTTTGTTCGGGATAATCCGCACAATGCGTTCGCAATGTAGGATTCGCAGCGCCTCGCGCACAGGCATCGAACTGGAATCGTATTTCTTTGCAATGTCGGAAATCTTTATCCGTTCACCAAGGGAGTACTTCCCCAAAATGATCTCGTTGCGAAGATGGTCGGCAATCCGCGTCACCGAAAAACCGGTGTTTGTGCTGTTTTCTGTTTCTGTCATTAGTCTCTCCAACGAAATCAAGATGCGCCCTCACGGGTCAGTGAATCCTGGCAGGAAGGGCCCGTCATCGCATGACACCACCACCGTCAATATCCAGCGATATGCCAGTCACATGCGACGCGCCGTCCGAAGCGAGGTACAGCGCGCCCAACGCAATGTCGGATGGCTGCGCCAGGCCCAGCGGCACTGTTTCCATGATCTTGTCGATCGCTTCACGCGGGTTAGTTTCCCACAAAAGTTCGGTATCGGTCTGTCCCGGCGTAATCACGTTTACGGTGACTTTGTCCTTGGCCACTGTACGCGCCAGCGTCTTGGCAAATGCGACTGAGCCACCCTTGCTTGCAGCATAGGCAACGTGGCCGCGCAGCGCACCCCGAAACGCGGTTGGTGAACCGATCAGGATGATGCGCCCGCCGCGGCCACGCTCGCGCATCGACATTACTGCCCGCTTGGAACACAAAAACGAGCCCGTCAGGTTGATGTCCAGCACACGGCGCCATTCCTCAAGCTCAAGCTGGAAGATGTCGAACTTGTCCGAAAGCCCTGCCGAAGCGACAAAGATATCAACGCCACCGTGTGCTTCGATACAGTGATCGAACAGCCGGTCGACCGAAGAAGAGTCGGTCACGTCAACATGATAGCTTTCGGCCTTGCCGCCATTGCCGTTTAAACGCTTGACCGTGCGCGCCGCAGCATCCGTGTCGAGATCGGCGACAACAACCTGCGCGCCAGCCTTTGTATATGTTTCGGCAATCGCGGCTCCGATGCCGCCGCCGCTGCCTGTGATGACGGCGACCTTCCCGCTGAGATCAATCTCTATAGTCACTGCTTGCTCCTGGCCTGGCTGGCAAGCTCAGACTTTGCGCTTGCCATGATTGGTTGTTTTGGATGCAGCTGTTAGCTGTCGAGGCCCTGAATGCTGTCCAATAGACCCTTGGACCACATTCCTTCCTCTTCCAGTTGACGACCCTTTTCCAAGGTGGCCGCACGCAGGGCGCTGCTGTCGATATCGGTAAGCGTGGCACCGGTTTCGACCATCTTGTCAAGCACAGCCTGCATTTCCTGCTGTGCTTGTGCTTGGGCCCAGGCGATAGTCTCTTTCGCAGCGGCGATTAGGGCGGACTTGTCCTCGTCACTTAGCGACTGAAAGCGCGCTTCGTTTACGAACATACCCATCGACGAGTTGGTGTCGCCCAGGGTCACAATATTTTGCCCCGAAACGTGGAAATTGTTGGGGAACGTTGCCGAAGGGTTGCCGAACGCACCATCAATTACGCCGGTTTTCATGCCCAGGAACACTTCGGAAAAGTTCATGGGTGTCGGTACCGCGCCCATCGCGTCCCAACTGTCGATGAAAACGCGGATCTGAGGCACACGCACCTTCAGCCCCTTGATGTCCTCGGCAGAAGATACTGGTACGCGAGAATGGAAATAGCGGGGCTGAGTTGCCGCTGCGGCCAGAACCCGAACACCGGTTTCAGAGGCCACGTCATCAACAATGGCGCTGAACTGGTCGCTGTTAAAGAACGCATCCAGATGGTCGGTGTCGTTGAAGGTGAAGCTCCAGTTCAGAACGGTCAGATCGGGGTGGAAGCCTGCAACCCAGGCCATGTCGTTGATCATGACATCGACCGCACCCGAGATCGTCTGGTCCATCACCTGGGCCGCGTTGCCAAGAACCGTACCTTCAACGTGGTTCACTTTAAGGCTGGATCCCTCAAGCAGTTCAACGAACTTTTTGCCCGTCCGGTTCTCAATCGACCCGATGGCGTTAACGCTGGACGTGGTCAGAGTGGTTTCGGCTTGGGCTGTTGTGAGTGGTGCCAGTGTCGCGCCTGCGAAAATCGTTGCGGTTACAACCGCGCTTTGGATGAACTTGTTCATGCCTCTCCTCCTAAATTGGCTGAATATTCCTCGGCTATATATGATCATATGTCAACAAAAAATGATTATTATTTTATTTTTTAGATCATATTTGGCGAAAGCTTTGCAAAAAACCCTTGTTTTGGTGATGAATATGATATTATTCAAGCCCAGCAAAAGAACGAGACCAAGGGGAGGATACCCGATGAAGCCGTTAAACAGCCTGTTGCGGGCATTAAGCAGACTCGAGCTGATAGGAGCAGCGTGCCTGCTGCTTCTGATCGTTGTGTCGATCCTGTCGCAAGTAGTGCTGCGCTATGGGTGGAACTCACCAATACGCTGGGTTGAGGAATTGTCGACCGCGTCGATGATCTGGCTGACCTTCCTTGCTGCTAGCCTGATCTACAAAGAGGGTCGCCATATGCGGATCTGGGGCCCGGAAGATCATTTCAGCGGCGCGGCTGGTCATGTCATCAAGATTGGGCTCAACGGCTTGATTCTAGCCACGTCGCTTTACATCACCCAGTTGGCGGTTCCGGTTGTCGTAGTCGAAAACCGGTCAGTTACGACCTCACTGCCCATCGACCTGCCAAAAAGCTGGGTCTTCTCGGTTCCAGTCATGGTTGGTTTTGTCTCGATTGCGGTGTCCGCCGTCTATTTCATCCTCGAAGACTTTCTTGCTCTGTTTGGCAAAGCGCCCGATCTACCATCGCTGTCGCCGATCCCCCCACTGGCTCCGCATGAGGAGGCACTCTGATGCTACTGACATTGCTTATCGTATTTGCAGTCATGCTGATCATGGGGATGCCAATTGTCTTCACAATGCTGATCAGCAGCATTGCCGCACTTCTGGTCGGCGGAACATTCCCGTCCATGATCATCGTGCAACGGATTGCTCCGGGGTTGGACAGCTTTCCACTTCTGGCCATTCCGCTGTTCGTACTGGCAGGCAATTTCCTGAATAGTTCGGGCATTGCCCACCGCATCTTTGACTTTGCCGTCACACTGGTCGGGCATATCAAGGGCGGCCTGGCCCATGTAAATATCCTCGCCAGCCTGATCTTTGCAGGCATGTCCGGCGTGGCTTCGGCCGATGCGGCGGGTCTGGGCAAAATCGAGTTGGAGCAAATGAAGCGCGCCGGCTATGATCCCAGCTTTTCGGCGGCGCTGACGGCAGTTTCTTCGGTCGTTGGACCTGTTATCCCGCCCAGTGTCATCATGGTGATTTACTCGGTGCAGGCCAGTGTCTCGCTCACCGACATGTTTCTTGCCGGTGTCGTGCCGGGGCTGGTGTTTTGCGCGTTTCTGATGGGCACCGTCTTTGTCATGGCCCATACCGGGCGCATCAACGTGACGCCGGAAAAGAGGGCGACGTGGAGCGCGGTCGCCCATGCCTTCATTCGCGCCTTGCCCGCGCTACTGGCCCCGGTGTTCCTATTGGCTGGCTTGTTTCTCGGCATCGCGACACCGACCGAACTGGGAGCGATCATCGCAGCCTATGCGTTGTTGCTTGGAATTACACAAGGCAACATGACCAGACGTATGGCAATCGAAGCGTTCTTTGACACGGTGCGTACTTGTGGCGCGCTGATCTTTATCATTGCGGCCGCCGTGCCATTTGGTTGGATCATCGCTGTGTCTGGTCTGTCCAGCTCGTTCGCCGGGGCCGTGACCGGTTTTGCTGACTCGCAACTCCAGGTGCTTCTGATCATCTGTGCCATGTTGCTGGTGGCCGGGGCCGTGATCGAAACCAGCGCCTTGATGCTGATCGCGATACCGATCTTCCTGCCCACAATCCTTTCTGCGGGCATTGACCCAGTGCATTTCGGCATTGTTCTTATCCTATGCTGCCTTGTTGGGGCCATCACGCCACCCTTCGGTATCATCCTTTTCGTGATGATGAATGTGGCTAATATCTCGATCGGTAAGCTCAGCCGGGCGATCCTTCCTTTCTATGTCCCAGTGGTGGCGATGCTGTTCGTGATCGCGGCCGTCCCTCTTATCAGCCTCGGTTTGCCGACGATGCTAAGTGGCAGGTGATAACCGTGGACAACTTGGAAAAACGCACGGAACAGAAGGACGGCCGGCTCTGGCACCTTGAAATCGAGGTCGGCGAAAGCCCCTATTGGGACCACACCTCAAACAGCCTGTTCTTCATCGACATTCGTGCGCCCTCTCTAAATCAGGTTTCAGGCGACGGCCAGATAATGAACCGCTGGCCATTGCCCGAACCGGTTGGCGCCTTCGCTCTACTGCAGCACGGAAACCACGCGGTTATCGGATTGAAGAACGGCCTGGCGCTACTGGACTTGACCACCTGCGACCTGACACGGCTGGTTAATCCGGAACCCGACCTGCCCACCAACCGGATTAACGAGGGCAAGGTCAGCCCGTGTGGTAACTGGTTCCTTTTTGGCACGATGGACGAATCCGGCGACCACAGGCCCACCGGCGCTTTCTATGCGCTGTCCGGAACAGGCGCGCTGCACCAAATCGCTGACGGGCTGGTGATTGCCAACGGGCTGGCATGGAGCCTGGACGGTTCGAAACTCTATTTCTCTGACAGTTGGTCGTCTATCATTTGGGCAGCGGATTGGAACGCCGAAACCGGTATCCTCAACCGGAAACAGGTTTTTGTTCGACCTGACGCAACGCAGGGGATGCCCGATGGCGCCGCCATGGATCGGGAAGGCAACTATTGGTCAGCTGCAGTCTCGACGGGGCGCCTTAATTGCTTTGCTCCTTCTGGGGCGCTTGTCGATTGGCTGCAACTTCCCATGCAGGCGCCCACGATGCCCGCCATAGGTGGCCGCGATAACCAAACATTGTTTGTCACTTCACACCGCCGCATCACCACTCCCAGAACCAGCGACGGCGCTATATTTGTTAGGCAATCGCCGGCGATGGGCGTGAATATTCCTTGTTTCTCGGCGGCACCTGATGTGCTGATCAAGGCTTTGTGCGATTTTTGATCCGCAACCCCAATTGCCTTCAAGGGTCTGGTCACAGGGATCGCACTTGAGGCGAGCATGTTCGACAAGTAACGACTGGCCGTGACCGATCGCGACTTGCTCCCCGACTTTCGCACCTCGCCGGAAGTCATTCGACTGTCGGTGACGATGTATTTCCGGTTTCCTCTGTCGCTCAGGAATGTCGAAGATCTGCTTCTGAAATCCGCTGGCGGCGGCAACAACACGTGCGTTCCCACTCGAACAGGAAGTAGCGCCTAGACGAGGTTTTCGTGAAGGTTCACGGTGAAGGCGCTATTTGGGGCGAGAGGCGGATCGCGAAGTCGAGGTGCTGGAAAGTTGCGTGACGAAGACAGAGGACAATAAAACATCATTGAAATTCCTCAGAAAATCAAAGCGTAGGTTTGACCGACCGGAAGTTATCATCGCTCGCAAGCTTCGAACCTTCTGCGCTGTAATGAAGGAAACCGGCAAGGCTGGAAAACCGGAAACTGGCCACTGGCTAAACAATCGGGCTGAAAAATCTCCTACCAATTCGACAGCGGGAAAGAGCGACGCTGCGTTTTCGGCGGTAACAAAGTGTGCAGAAATTCGTCTTCGTCCACGCTTTCGTTCCTAGCTTGTTCAAATCGGGACGCAGCCTTTATTCCAGATCATACTTCAAGCTGAACCGCGCAGCTGCTCTCGCCGAGTGTTTATCATTGTGCTGAATGAGGGGCGGTAAGCCTGCCCCAATTGAGGCCAGTTCGAATCTGTCTGACACCACCGCGAAAAAAACCTCGGGTTCTGCATCGATACCGCAGACGCGCCGAATGGCAGCTTTGACGGACTGCATCGCGCCGACGTTCACGCATGTTGAACGGCAGGTAAGGGCCGAAAGCTGCGTATTGTACAAACCGCTGACTAGTGGCCCTCTCGAATTGAGGTGGTCAGGTTTGCAACCCTAACAACCTCAGCTCCAAAAAAGGAGCAGTGTCAGGTCATTAACGTGCGTCCATACGCTCCTGGATCCAATCCAACACTTCCGATTCAATCCATCCCACCCTGTTTGGGCCCAGCTGTACCCGCTTTGGGAATAGGCCTGCCTTTTCCAGGCATGCGATGTGTTGCATGGAATATGGAATCATCTCCTTTAACTGGCGCTTACTAATAATCCTCATCACGATATCTCCTAAGAATAAGGAGCATCGCGATGCCCAGGGTTGACAGGACCTAGGTCAGACAACGGTATCCAGTTATCTTATCTCCGCCAAGATTTCATTTCGTTGTGGCCTAATTCGTTGACTCGCTTCGGCTTCAAAAAAGGTGAATTCGAAAAACAGCAACACAAGGAATCAATTGGCCCGGCAGATTAGTCGCATCACAAAAAGTTGGAAGAAATTAGCCTTTGGCGTTTCGCGAAGCAAAGCAAACGCGAGCCTAAAAAGAGCCTAACGGTATATTGAATTCGCTGTAAGTGTATGATTTTCATGGTGCCCCCACACGGACTCGAACCGCGGACCTACTGATTACAAATCAGTTGCTCTACCAGCTGAGCTATAGGGGCATTGGAGCGCCGTTTAATCAAAGCTTTCCGCCGACGCAAGAGGGTTTTCGACCTATCTGTCACAAGAGTTGGCAAGACCCTTGTTGACAGCTGTCAACCGCAGGGCTTCAGGCAGCCTCCCCTGCCCTATAGCCGGGATCCGGCAGCAAGGCACGCAGCATGGGCCAGACGTGGAACTCTCCGCTTTCGGCGCGTTTCGTCAGATGCCGCAGATAGCCGCCTGGGTTTCGGATCGTATCGATCTTTTGCAGCATACAGGCCAGCGTCAAAGCCGCTTGATCCGCGCCCATAATCCGCATGGCACGTTGCCAGACCTCAGAGGTGATTCCCATCATCCCATGCAATCGATGCGCTGTTTCGACCAGATCGTGGTTATGGGCGAGCCCTTCGCTAGCATAGGGCAAGATATCTGGGCAGGCTTGCTTGACAACGCCAATCGGGACGTTGGTTGGAGCCGCAGGTTTTTCCTCCTGCGTTGTATTCTCGGCGGTTTCAGATTCTAATTTATTTTTATTTGAATTCTGTATGTGCCGCTCATTTTGATCGTCACAGGCGCTCGTTTCTTCTGGTTTTGGTGGTGTTGGCGTCAGGATATCAGTCAATTCATCCACAGAGGCGCTAAGGGCCTCACAAAGGGCGTTTAGCTGTTCGACCCCAAGCTTGCGGCGCAATTGGGCCTGAGAGGCGGTTAGGGCGGCTTCCAGGGCCTCCCATGGGCCTTTGAGGCCGTTGAGCTTGGCAAACTCAAGCAGCCTCCAGGCGTCGCGTTTCAGCAGCATGGCCTTTTCGCGCAAAGCATGGATCTCTTCGGCGCGGTGATGCACATCTTGGGCGGCCATTGCGATGCGTTCTGCGTTTTGCACCAGGGGGGTCAGATCGAACCCAAAGGCGCGCGTGATGTCTTTGCCACGGCGCACCGCATAGCGCTTGCCGTTGGGGCTGTCGTGGCGCGCAATCAGACCGGCTTTCACGAGCAGAGCCAGATTTCGACGCAGAGTGCTTTCGGGCATGCCATGGGCGCGGGTTGCGAGAGTGCGGTTGGACGGGAAGACCACAAGGCCGTCTGTGCCCAGCTCTGCCGATTTGTGAAAACTTAACAGGGCTTGCAGTACCACGAGGGCAGACCGGTTCAGGCCAAAATCCCGCGCGGCCGTCGTCAGGTTCCGCAGAACCTCCCATTTGTTCACGAGGGGTAGGGCGCGGTCCTCGCGCATCTGGGCGACCTGTTTCATCAGGCAAGCCGTCACCGGCTGCCGCCCGAAAGGCGTCATTGTCAAAGCTTCCATAAATTTTCACGAGACAAAGATTTTTTGCCCGTCGGAGTCCGACGCCTGTTGACAGCTGTCAACGCGGGGCACTAGATTCGGAGGTGCTAAAACACGAATTAGGGCCTCTTGGGATTGATCCTCAGCGATTACTTTCCGAGGGGCTTTAATTTTTCTCCGTCTTGGTCGTGCCTCCGTTCTGCTCGTTGCTCATCCAAAGGGGCAAGGGTGTCCCCTGCCCTATTCTCCAGTCTGATTTTTCCAGCTCTGGTGAATCTCCGTCAGGTTGTCCGCCAGCCAGCGATCAAAGCCGCCGTCTGCTTTCAATGTCATTGTCATTTTGCCGCCAGCCCATTTCGCAGTGGCAAGCTCTGCGCCGGTCTCGTCTTTGACCGTGGCGGCTTCGATCTTGGGGGCCGTCTTCGGTTCCCGCATCCGGGCCTCAAGCGATTCAAGTAGCGCTTTGAAGCGGTGGTCCGAGGGCATTTCGGCGTCGATCAGGGCAATCGCGTCCTCAGCCGCAACGCTGGTGCGATCCATCGCGTCCTTGAGCGCGAGCCAGCGATCGCGACCCACAGAGGGGGCAGCGCCGATGGCCTCGATCAAAGCCACGGGGATCACATCCGCCACCGACAGCATCCGAGAGATCACCGTCTTGTCCACATGCAGCGCGTCTCCGATGACTTTGCGGTCATAGCCGCCGTCCCGCATCTGGCGGGCGAAATTCGCGCGCTCGATGAAGGTCAGGTCCTTGCGGGCGGTGTTCTCTTGGCCTTGGGCGAGGATCAACGCGCGGTCGTCCAGATCGCGGATCAGCGCCTTGACCTGCAACCCCAGTTCCTTGATCGCCCGCAAACGGCGGCGGCCATAGACCACCTGATAGCGTTCCGGATAATTCGGGTTCGGTCGCAGCAACACGGGAACTTGCTGGCCATACTCGCGGATCGACTCCTTGAGGGCCGCGTGATCCGCGTCATCCTCTTCCAACCGGTCCGCAACACCGGCCGCATCGACCATCCGAGGATCCACCTCGATCACAGAACGCGCTTTCAACTCTTGGATCGACTGAGACACCGCCCCAATCGCCCCTTTAGTGTATTTCGGCTTCGCCGCAGGTTTCGCCGGCACAGGCGTATCGCCCTTGGCCTCATCCATCAGACCTTGCAACAGGTTCTTCCGTGCCATCAGCTACGCCCCCATGCTTGCTGCACCAGCGCTTCGATCTCGCCATTCACCGCGTTCAGGCTTTCCATCGCGCGGTCATAGGTGCTGCGTGTGAACTGAGATTTCTCGACCTCGTAGAGTGTTTGCTTTGTGATACCCGCATCCGAGATCGCTGTGGATTTCAGCACCGGATGGTTCAAAACATGATCGCCAAACATCGAACGCATGAAGCTCACCATCTGGTTCTGCGGCCCATCACCTGGCTCGTATCGCGTCACCACATAGCGCATCCAGTCGTAAGACATGTCTCCGCCAGCCTCGGCGACCACCCCCAAAAGGTTCGACGTCATCAGCAGGAACTGACACATGGACATCACATCCAGCATCTGCGGATGGACGGTCACAAGAACGGCGGTGGCGGCACTCAATGCGCTCATGGTCAGGAACCCCAGTTGAGGAGGGCAGTCCATGACCACAACGTCATAATCTGCCTCGATCTGACCTAAGACGTCGCCAACCCTGGTAAAGAAAAGGTTACCGGTGCGTTCCGAAATGGCCCGAGGGGTCTCATGTTCGAATTCCATAAGGTCGAGGTTGCCCGGGATGATATCGAGGTTGGTGAAATATGTGTTTTGTATAATGCTCTCGACGGGAACTGGGTCTTCATATCGGATCGCATCATAGAGCGTTCCGCCGTCCAAGAGGTCAAATTCCGGCTGAAATCCATGCAGCGCGCTGAAGCTCGCCTGAGGGTCCAGATCAATGGCCAAAACGCGATATCCATCCAGTGCCATCTTCTGAGCAAGGTGCGCAGAGGTGGTGGTTTTACCCGATCCGCCTTTGAAGTTGATCACTGTGATCACCTGTAAATGATCGCCTTCGCGACGTCCGGGCAGGTAGGTTCCCGGAATTTTCGCCCCAATTTCAAGGAGTTCGCGCAGATTTTGCACATCCTCAGGCGAATAATACCGCCGCCCACCGGCGCGGATCTCTGGTTCTGGGCCGCGGCCTTCCAAATGCAGTTTTCGCAGGTAGGCATCCTTGACACCCAACAGCTCTGCTGCTTCACCAGAGGTGAATTTCCTCAATTGTTTCCGTGCGTTAGGGGGAAACAACTGCTCACGATGCGCTTGCAGCCGTTCTGACAAGCGCGCGGCGTGGTCTCCCACCAATACATCAATGCGTTCTTGGCCCGAGTTCATTCTGCCCTCTGTATTTTGGCCCGGTCTTGTTTTAGGTTGCCTCAAGTCGGGGTCGTTATTATCAGCTTCTGCCGTTTGTTACGGTTAATCCCGTTTTAAACAGTATTTTGCGTAATTATCTTTTGGGCAGGAGATTCTGGCAAGGGTTTTTTCCACAGGGCTGACTCGCAAAAGTTGCGCCCGATTTCGGCCAGATCGAAAAGTTCGAGATCAGGGTCTAAATTGGGGCTTTAGAGCCTAAACCAGAGTCTAATGTGGGCACTAAACCGCGCCAGTTGACAGCTGTCAACTGTGCTGATTTGAACGCTCAACGGCCAATTCAGCCACGCGCAGGACATCCGGGCTTAGCTGGAAGTTCCCCGACTTTAGCTCCTCAAGCGACATCCAACGGGCGTCTGCCGCATCATCTATCGCCGTCGGTTCCCCGCTGTTATAGGCGCAAAGCACGGCCGCAATCAGATAGTGATGCCCCTGCCCGACTACATCCACGCAAGTCAGATACTCCAAAGCCGCGGCTTCAACCGTGGTTTCTTCGCGCAATTCTCGCACCGCCGCGGCCTGCGCCGTTTCGCCAAACTCCACGTGGCCACCGGGAAAGCCCCAAAGCCCGCGTCCCGGGTCTTTGCCCCGTTGCGCCATCAGGAATTCTCCGTTGCGCAGGACAACGGCAATGGCGCCGACCTTGGGGATCTGCGTGCTCATTTGGCGTTGAAGGTGAAGAGAGTCTCACCCCCCAAAGTGTAGCCATCGATCAAGTCGCGGGCCGTGTCTGACGTCAGCCAGCCTTCAAGCCGCGCCGCCGCATCTGCGTTTACATGCGGGAAGGTCGCGGCATTCACGGGCAGGTAGGCGTATTGGTTGAACAAGACGGGATCGCCGTCAATCAGGATCGCGAGGTCTCCTTTGTTGCCGAACTTCAGCCAGCTTGCGCGGTCGGTCAGGATATAGGCGTTCATCGCCGACGCGGTATTCAGGCTCGCCCCCATGCCTGCGCCGACCTCGCGATACCAAGCCGGATCAAATGCGTCAGGGTCCAGATTCGCCGTCGCCCAGAGCGCGCGCTCTTTCTTATGCGTGCCGCTGTCATCACCACGCGACACGTACAGCGCACCCGCGGCTTGGATCGCTGTAAGTGCCTCTGCGGCCTGCGTCATGTCAGTCAGTCCGGCAGGATCCTCGCTTGGTCCGACGATCACAAAATCATTGTACATGATTTCGGTGCGGTGGGTGCCGGCCTCGCTTGCGACAAACTCTTCTTCGGCAGATTTACTATGGACAAGGATCGCATCCACGTCACCCGACGCCCCAAGGCGCAGCGCTTGCCCCGTGCCGACAACCAGCAAATGCACCTCCAGATCCAAATCGTCTTTGATCTCTGGCAAGAGAACAACACTCAACCCAGAATTGTGAAAAGACGTGGTCACGGCCAGCGTCATCTCATCAGCTTGTACCGAGCAACCGAGCGTCAGCGATAGGGCGAGGGCTGTCCATTTCATGCAACAATATCTCCGGCAATAAAGGCAGTGGCCTCAGGCGTCTGGGGGGTCTCAAAAAACTGCGGGGCAGGGGTCTGTTCCAAAAGTTTGCCTTTGTGCAGGAACAAAACCTCACTCGCCAGCCTGCGCGCCTGACCGTTGTCATGGGTCGCCATCACGATCCGCATGCCGTTTTCATGGGCGTTAAGCAAAAGGTTTTCGATCTCGCGGGTGGCCTGACCGTCCAGATTGGCGCAGGGTTCATCAAGCAACAGAACCTCAGGCTCGGTGATCAGCGCCCGTGCCAGAGCCATCTTCTGACGCTCTCCGCCGGACAGATCCGACGCCCGCTGCGCGGCCGCGTTGCTGAGGCCCACCACAGAGAGCCAGCCTTGCGCTGCCGCCTGCGCCTCGGGCTTCGACACGCCTCGCAAGGTCAAAGGATAGGCGACATTGTCCAAAACAGTGCGGCGCATCACGACCGGGGTCTGAAAGACGAAAGCCTGCCGTGTCAGCGCCTCGGTTTCGGGCACGGCCCAAGTGCGGGTGCCGCCTCTCACGCGCTCCATCCCGTGCAATGTCTTTAGTAAGGTGGACTTGCCAGCGCCATTGGGGCCCATGACGATGGTGAAGCCCTCTGGCGCAAGGGTCAGGTCCAGCGGGCCCAGCAGGCACTTGCCAGATTTGCGCACCTCAACGGCCTTCAGATGAATGGGGTATATCGCTACCATCTTCCGCGCACCTCGGTCTGGCTGAGGCTGTGGATCAGCAGATTGACGATGATCGCAAGGAAGATCAGCACAAAACCCAGCCCAAGCGCCAGCGCGAAGTCGCCTTTGCCGGTCTCCAGAGCAATCGCCGTGGTCAGAACCCGCGTCACATGGTCGATATTGCCGCCGACGATCATGATCGCCCCGACTTCGCCAATGCCGCGGCCAAAGCCTGCGAGCGCGGCCGTCAACAAAGCGCGCCGACCGTCCCAGATCAGGGTCCGCATGCGTTGTCCGCGCGTGGTGTTCAGGGAGATCAGCAGGTCATGGTACTCGGCCCACAGCTCTCGGATCGCCTGATGGGCAATCGAGGCCACCAAGGGTGTGATGATAATCACCTGCGCGATGATCATGGCGGTGGGGGTGAACAAGAGGCCGAAGACACCGAAGGGTCCAGAGCGGCTGAGCAAAAGGTAAACGATCAGCCCGACAACCACCGGCGGCAAACCCATCAGCGCGTTCAAAAGCGCGATCACCGACCGGCGATAGCGAAACCTGCGCACCGCCAGCCACGCCCCCATAGGCAACCCGATCAGCGCGGCAATCGCCACGGCAGTCAGGGTCACGTAAAGCGACCGAAGTGAGATTTCGAGCAGGTCCGCATCCAGCGTGACGATCAGACGTCCCGCCTCATAAAGACCCTGAAGAATGTCGCCCATTTAGGTGGCAGCCCCTGTGACAACGTGGGTGGGACTCAGCTTTAGACCCGCAAGGGCAGGGGAGGCCAGTGCAAAACCGACCGAATGGGCGCGAAATCAGCCTTTGGCGATGAAATCCAACGTGCGCTGCGCGAGCTCGGGGCCGACGTCTTCTTGCAGGAAATGGCCCGCATTGGGCAAAACCGCGTGATCCTGACCCCGCGTGCCGGGCAAGAGTTTCTGGAACACGCGATCGACCCCCGCCATGATTTTATCATCCGCACCGAAAAGCGTGAGGATCGGGATATTCAGCCTCATGAGCGTGGCCCAGGCCGCCCGGTTCGGCTCGGACGCGGGATCATCGGGGCTTGTGGGGACCAGCATCGGGAATTGGCGCGCTCCGGCTTGATAGGTGGCGTCGGGGTAGGGGGCGTTGTAAGCGGCGATCTCGGTCTCGGTCAGCTTGGTCGTGGTGCCGCCGTGGACGATGCGGCCTGCGTTGAACTGCTCGACCTCCTGAGAGTAGGCGCGCCAGCCGAGGAAGGCCTCGCCCATCGGGTGGTCTCCGGTGGGCAGGGCTGTGTTGGCCACAACAATGCGCGCGAAACGGGAGGAGTTCAGAGCGACAAGGCGCAAGCCGATAAGGCCGCCCCAGTCCTGACAGACCAGCGTAATGTTCTGCAGATCCATCTGCGAGAGCCAGTCGTTCATCCACATCACATGGCGCTGATAGGTGTAGTCAGTGCGTTCCGTGGGTTTGTCGGATTTGCCAAAGCCAATGAGATCCGGGGCGATAGCGCGATGGCCAGCCTTGGCAAAGATCGGGATCATATGGCGGTAGAGGTAGGACCAGCTGGGCTCGCCATGCAGCATCAGGACGGGGTTCGCGAAATCGGGCCCTTCGTCGACGTAGTGCAGGCGGAGCTGGCCGCTTTCGGTGTCGGGTACTTGGGCATAGTTGGGCGCGAAGGGGTAGTCGGGGAGGGCAGCGAAACGGGTGTCGGGGGTGCGTAGGGATTTCATAGGGTGCCTCTTATTCAATCCAATAAGACGTCTTTTCACAGTTGGCGCATTGGCTAAGCAGGTCGTCAAAATCGCGAAAGTCGAGATCCAAGTCCTCGTAGCGCATTCTGAAGTGTTCCCCATCGTGCGTCGTCAGGGTGAATATCCCTGAGTGGCTCACTCCAAAGTTCTTTACGCGTCCAGAGTCGAGGAGCGGCATTACGTCTTCCGAAGAAATGTCCGGCGTAAAAAACATCCCGCAACAGGTAAGGGCAGTGAGAGTGGATAGGCAAATTGCGAAGTTTCGCATTTCTAATGGGTCTCTGGTTGAAATTCAGAAAGCGGCACAAGACCGCAGGTAGGACCCTGATCTTGCGCGGCTGAAACGCTTTCTGTCCAGTCTCCTCTTGCCAAGAATGTTCATTCGCACTAAATCGCGCATGAAACGAACATTCACGTACGCGAGTCACCATAAATGTCCCTCTCTGATCGCCAAGAAGAGATCCTTGATCTGATCCGCACCGAGTCGCGGGTGGAGGTCGATGACTTGGCTGCTCGGTTTGAGGTGACCACCCAGACGATCCGGCGCGATCTGAGCGAGATTTGCGACCGAGGCCTTGCGACGCGGACCCATGGCGGGGCGCGGCAGCTCGTGTCGGCGGCGAGCTTTGCCTATGAGGACCGGCGTGCGCAGAACACAAAGGTGAAAGCAACGATCGGGCAGAAGGCGGCGGCCCTTATTGCTGACCGCGCGTCAGTCATTCTGAACATCGGGACCACGACGGAACAGGTGGCGGCGGCTTTGGCTGCGCATCAGGGGCTGACGGTGATTTCGAACAATATCAATATCGTCCACATCCTGCGCGAAGCCCGGCTTGCGAATATGATCATCGCAGGCGGCACCGTGCGTCAAAGCGATGGGGCGATTGTGGGGGCCGAGGCGGTGGAATTCATCGGCAACTACAAGGCGGATTTTGCAGTGATTGGTGCCTCCTCGCTGGATGCCGACGGCGCAATTCTGGATTTTGACGACCGCGAAGTCGCCGTCGCCCGGGTGATCCTCAAAAACGCGCGCACCAAGATCCTTGTGGTGGATCACACGAAATTCGACCGCTCCGCGCCGTATCGGATCTGTGATGTCGCAGATCTGGATGTGGTGATCATGGATCAAACCCCGCCCGGAAGTTTCATCAAGGCCGCTGAGGCGGCTGGTACCGAGTTACTCATTCTGGACGCGTAACATGTCTGACAAAACCTACGATCTTTTCATTATTGGCGGCGGCATCAACGGCTGTGGCATCGCACGGGACGCCGCAGGGCGCGGCCTATCGGTTGCTTTGGCCGAGATGAATGACCTCGCCTCGGCCACGTCCTCGGCCAGCACCAAGCTGTTTCATGGTGGCTTGCGCTACTTGGAATATTTCGAGTTCCGTCTGGTGAAAGAAGCGCTTGAGGAACGCGAAACACTCTTGCGCGCGATGCCGCATATCTCTTGGCCGATGCGTTTTGTGTTGCCCTATCACAAGGACATGCGGTTTGACTCGACCACGCCGACATCCAAGCTGCTGACCACCGTGATGCCTTGGATGAAGGGCCGCCGTCCGGCCAGGCTGATCCGCTTGGGGCTGTTTCTGTACGATAATCTCGGGGGCCGAAAAATCCTGCCCGCGACCTCGACCGTCGACCTGACCACCGCGCCCGAAGGCGGCCCCATCGAAGATCGTTTTGCCAAGGCCTATGAGTATTCTGATTGCTGGGTGCAGGACAGCCGACTGGTCGTCCTGAACGCGCGCGATGCTGAAACGCGCGGGGCCAAGATTATGACGCGCACCAAAGTGACTTCGGCGCGGCGGGTGGGCGATCTTTGGGAGGTCACCACCGAAGGGCAGGGGACGTTCAAAGCCAAGATGCTGGTCAACGCTGGCGGCCCTTGGGTGATGGATATCATTCAGGGGATCGCAGGGATCAACTCATCGGAAAACGTGCGTCTGGTACGTGGCAGCCATATCGTCACCAAGCGGCTTTATGAGCACGACAAATGCTATTTCTTCCAAGGCACCGACGGGCGGATCATTTTCGCGATTCCCTATGAGCAGGATTTCACACTGATCGGCACGACAGACGCGGATCACGGCAGTTTTGACGAAAAACCCGCCTGCTCGGACGAGGAACGCGACTATCTGATCGACTTCGCCAACGGCTATTTCAAGCAGGAACTGACGGCGGAGGACGTGGTCTGGACCTATTCCGGCGTGCGGCCTCTTTACAACGACGGCGCCTCTAGCGCGACGGCAGCGACGCGGGATTATGTGTTGCGGGTGAACCAAGACGGAGGCGCGCCGATCCTCAATGTTTTTGGCGGCAAGATCACGACCTATCGACGTTTGGCTGAGTCTGCGATGGAGGAAATCGGGGCGTTCTTTCCGGGGCTGTCTGGCAAATGGACAGCAGGCGTACCGCTTGCGGGCGGCGATTTTGCGACGGATGGGGTCGCGGCGCTGACCGCGCAGATTTCCGAGCGTTATCCGTTCCTAGAGGCCAAAGAGGTGCAGCGTCTGCTGCGCACCTATGGCACCGAAGTGTTTGACGTGCTCGCGGGCGCGCAAAGCCGCTCCGATCTGGGCGAGGACTTCGGCGCTGGGATCACGGCGGCGGAGCTCGATTGGTCCAAGGAAAAAGAATGGGTGACAACAGCAGAGGATTTCCTCTGGCGGCGCACCAAACTTGGTTTGCGGCTGAACGCCGATCAGGTTGCGCGGATTGGGGCTTATCTGGAGGTCTCCGCGCAGTAGACTGCGGCTATGACGCGACTTCGATTCTCAGCCAACCTCGGTTTTCTGTGGAACGACCTGCCCTTGCCCGATGCGATACGGCGCGCAGAGGTAGCGGGGTTTGCGGCAGTGGAATGTCATTGGCCTTACGATACGGATCCGACCGAGGTCTCGGATGCTTTGACGGAAACGGGGCTGCCGATGTTGGGGATCAATACGGCCACAGGGGGCACTGGTCATTTTGGTCTAAGCGCTTGTCCTCACCAGATCGATGACGCCCGCGTCGCCATTGAGCAGGCGGTGGGCTATGCCGAGGTGATTGACGCGCAGGCGATCCATATCATGGCAGGGGTGGCTGAGGGACCTGCAGCTCGCGACGCCTTCTTAAGCAATCTGCAATTTGCGGCGGGGCTGACAGATCGGACGCTTTTGATCGAGCCACTTAATGCGTTCGATGTGCCGGGGTATTTCCTGCAAACCACTGATCAGGCGATGGGAGTGATCGAGGAGGTCGGTGTGCCGAACCTTAAGCTTATGTTTGATTGCTATCACGTGGCACGCACCGAAGGGGACGTGATCCCGCGGCTTGAAAAGCTCTTGCCCGTGATTGGCCATATCCAGATTGCCTCGGTTCCAGACCGGACGGCGCCGGATACTGGGACGCTCGACTATCAACAGGTTTTCGCCGCCTTGCGGAGCCTTGGATGGAGCCGACCGATTGGTGCGGAATATAAGCCGGGTGGCGCGACAGAGGCGTCTTTGGGATGGAAAAAAACAGCTTGATCTCAAGTTACCTTGAAGTTTTAGAACAGGTGTCAGCACATCTTTTCTACCGGAGCCACCATGCATGTTCTGACCGTTCTTGATCATCCGAACCCCAACTCTCTAAGTGCTGCAGTGGCGCAGTATTTCATGGATGGCGCGGCCTTGGCCGGGCATAGCACCGAGCTTGCTGATCCAAACGCCGAAGGCTTTGACCCGCGTTGGACACAGGCCGATGCAGATGGCACGGCGGATCTGTCAAAGGAGCAGGACCGGATCGCGCGGGCTGATGCGATTTGTCTGGTCTTTCCCCTGTTCTGGTGGGGCATGCCTCCGACGATGAAGGGCTGGGTGGATCGGGTTTGGTCCTGGGGCTGGGCCTATGATCAGTTGGATGATCCGAATATGCCCCTGCAGCCCAAACGCCCGGCAACTCTTTTGGTGCCTGCGGGGGCAAGTTCGACAACGATGCAGGACAAAGGATATCAGGCGGCGCTTGAGCATCTGTGGCGTGAGGGTACCTTTGGCTACTTCGGTTTCGCGCCTTTGCGAATCGAATTTCTCTGCGGCTCAACGGGATCTGACGCGCGGCGCAAAGGGCTGTTGCACCGCGCGTTTGAGTGCGGTCAGGCGATCGGACAAAGCTGAAAGACGACCGCCTAAATCCCAAAACCGTCTTCACAAAGTCGGTTTCAAACTGGACTCCCCAAACGCGCCTGCTAACCTCCTCTTCAAAGGGGGCTCTGCCCCCATGCATGCGAGGGAGGCACTATGCGCTATCACACCCCAGCCAGCTTTGACGATGCCATCGCCATTGCGGCTCAGGCCGAGGGGATCACGCGGTTTTTGGCAGGCGGCACGGATGTGCTGGTTCAGCTGAGATCCGATCTGGTCACGCCGGATGATCTGATTGATATCAAACAAATTCCGGGCACTCATGACATTGTTCAGAATGCCGATGGCAGCTGGACGTTGGGCATTGCCGTCTCGGGGGCCGAGATGACGGAACACGCGGGGCTTTGTGCGGCTTGGCCGGGTTTGGTTGAAGGGATGGATCTGATTGGATCCACTCAGGTGCAGGGTCGTGCGACCCTGGTGGGCAACCTCTGCAATGGGTCTCCGGCGGCGGATTCTGTGCCGGGTATGATGGCGGCTGGCGTGACGGTGACGGTCATGGGTCCGAACGGCACTCGAGAGGTGGCGGTCGAGGATATTCCAGCGGGGCCAGGTCGCACGAATTTGGCCAAGGGCGAGCTGATTGCGGCGGTCAATATTCCGGCGCGCGGCGAAAACGGAGGCGATGCATACCAGCGCTTCATTCCACGCACCGAGATGGATATCGCGGTTGTGGGCGTGGGCGTCAGCCTGCGGTTGGACGGAGACATCATCACCGAGGCACGTGTGGCCCTTGGGGCTGTGGCCCCGACGGCGCTGATGGTGCCTGACGGGGCGGCGGCTCTGATCGGCTCGACGCTGGATGACGCCGCCAAAGCGCGCCTAGCGGCCGCGGCGAGCGCCGCTTGCAACCCAATCGATGACAAACGCGGCACGATTGAATTCCGCACCGATGTGGCGGGCGTTCTAGCCTGCCGCACCGCGCAACGCGCCTATGATCGCGCCCAGGGCAAGAAGGTGGCCAAACATGTCTAAGATCCACGTTTCTACCACCGTCAACGGAGACCCCGTCGATTTCCTCTGCGATCCACGCGAGACTCTGCTGGATTGCCTGCGCGACAAGCTCGCACTGACTGGTGCCAAAGAGGGCTGCGGTACCGGAGATTGCGGCGCCTGTTCGGTTGAGGTCGATGGCCGCCTGGTCTGTTCCTGCCTGATGCTGGGGGCCGAGGCCAATGGCAAAGAGATCGCGACTGTCGAAGGCATCGCGGATGGCGACACGCTACATCCGCTGCAAGAGAAGTTCATCGACTATGCAGCTCTGCAATGTGGGATCTGCACGCCGGGCATTCTGGTGGCGGCAAAGAACCTTCTGGAGAAAAACCCAGATCCCACTGAGGAAGAAGTGCGCTATTGGCTGGCGGGCAACCTCTGTCGCTGCACCGGCTATGACAAAATCATCAAAGCGGTGATGGACACCGCAGCAGATATGCGGGAGGCCTCGTAATGGCTCTGGACGACGATCTGAAGAAAGACGGATTCACTTTTGTTGGCACGCGCCCCAAGCGGCCGGATGGTTTGGACAAGGTTACGGGGCGTGCCAAGTTCGGCGCGGATATGGTGGCCCCCGGCATGCTGCATGGCGCGATCCTGCGCAGCCCGCATGCCCATGCGCGCATTAAAGGCATCGACACCTCAAAAGCCGAAGCGCTGGAGGGCGTCAAAGCCGTCGTCACCCGTGCCGATTTCCCCGATACGGTTCAGCACAAACCCGGTATGGCGGGCGAGATGTGGAACGTCTTGGAAAACGTCATGGCAGGCGAAAAGGCGCTTTATGATGGTCACGCTGTGGCGGCGGTGGCCGCGACCTCTGCGCTCATTGCCAAGGATGCGTTAAAGCTGATTGAGGTCGACTATGAGGTGCTACCCCATGTCACCGACGTCGACAAAGCCATGGCCGAAGGTGCGCCTGTGATCCGTGAGGGTTCGGCCGATAGATCTGTGCCCGAGGGCCTGCATCCAAACGTGGTGCGCTATCACGAGTCTGGTCACGGCGACGTCGAGGCAGGTTTTGCCAAGGCCGATCTGGTCATGGAGGATACCTATAAGACCGAAGCCACCCACCAGGGCTATATCGAGCCCCATGCCTGCCTTGGCATGCTCGGCGCGGATGGCAAAGGCGAGCTTTGGTGCACCACGCAGGGGCATTTCTATTTCCAAAAGGTCTGTGCGGCGGTTCTCGGTCTGGAGACCAGCCAGTTGCGGGTAACCGCCTCTGAAATCGGCGGCGGCTTTGGGGGCAAGACGACTGTCTTCATGGAGCCGGTGTCTTTGGCGCTGAGCCGCAAGGCCAACCGGCCTGTGAAAATGGTCATGAGCCGCTCTGAGGTGTTCCGCGCCACAGGGCCGACCGCCTCGGCGTCCATGGACATCAAGATCGGTATGACCAAGGACGGCACGATCACGGCAGCCAAAGGGACGTATCGCCTGCAAGGCGGGGCCTTCCCTGGCGCACCTGCAGATTTCACCGCCATGTGCGGCTTTGCGCCTTACTGCCTAGAGAACGTCTTGCAGATTGGCTATGACGTCATGGCCAACCGCCCTAAGCAAGCCGCCTACCGCGCGCCGGGTGCTCCGATGGGCGCTTTCGCGGTGGAGAGCGTGATTGACGAGATGTGCAACAAGCTGGGTCTTGATCCGGTCGAAGTGCGTCTGAAAAACGCGGCGCGGGATGGGACGAAATCCTCGTACGGTCCGACTTGGGACGCCATCGGTCAGGTGGCCTGCCTTGAGGCTGTCAAAGCGCACCCGCATTATTCTACCCCTCTGAAAGAAGGGCAGGGGCGGGGCATCGCGTCGGGCTTCTGGTTCAACCATGGGGGCGAGACCTCGGTGTCGCTTGCGCTGTCTGAGGATGGCACGGCGCAGATCTCCGTCGGCACGCCAGATATCGGTGGGTCCCGCGCGTCGATGGCGCTGATGGCTGCCGAGGTTCTGGGCATCCCATATGAAAACATCCGCGTGACCATTGCCGACACAGCAACGCTTGGCTACAACGATGTGAGCCACGGTTCGCGTGTGACCTATGCCTCGGGTTTGGCCACGATCAAAGCCGCGCGGGATGCGGTCGAGAAACTCAAGGGCCGCGCCGCCGCTGAATGGGGCATCGACCCTGACGCGGTGACCTGGGAAGATGGCTATGCCAAGCCCTCTGGTCCCAATGCGGGCGAGTTCGAGCCGATGCATATCACCAAGATCACCGGCAAGATGGGTCGCACAGGGGGTCCGATCTCGGGCCACTTCGAGGCGACACCCGAGGGCGCGGGCGTGTCTTTCGGCACCCATATCGTGGATGCCGAGGTCGATCCCGAAACCGGCAAGACCAGCATCATCCGCTATACGGTGGTGCAGGACGCGGGCAAGGCGATCCATCCGACCTATGTGGAAGGCCAGTTCCAAGGCGGCGCGGCGCAGGGCATCGGCTGGGCGCTGAACGAGGAATATATCTATGGCGAGGACGGACGACTGCAGAATTCGATCTTCCTTGATTACCGGATTCCGGTAGCCTCAGACCTGCCCATGATCGACACCGTGATCGTAGAGGTCCCGAACCCGGGCCACCCTTACGGCGTGCGCGGTGTAGGGGAAACCGGCATCGTGCCGCCTTTGGCAGCGGTCGCCAACGCGGTCTCGAATGCGGCTGGCGTGCGGCTCAAGGAACTGCCCATGTCTCCGCCCCGGATCCTGAAGGCATTGAAGGATCAAAAGGGCTAACCAAAGGACCAGCGCGTGCAGAAACTCATATGGTTGTCTGACCTCCACTATGATGCGCAGGCGCTGGTGCAATCCCACGACCCTCGGGTGCGGCTTGAGGCGGCGATTGATCTGATCAACGCGCACCATGCGGATGCGGCTTGTTGTGTTGTGACGGGGGATATGGTCGAAACCGCCTCTGATGCCTCCTACGCGGCGCTCAGAGCGGCTCTGGGTCGGCTCAGCGTTCCCGTGCTGCCCCTGACGGGCAATCACGACAGCCATGCGTTGTTGCGCACGCATTTGCCAGTACCCGAAGGCGCCATGCCCGATTTCGTGCAATATGCGGTGGGCTTAGACGGGCATGTGCTGATCGCTCTGGACACGCTGGATGAGGGCAAGGATTCGGGCCTTCTGTGTGAGGCACGCCTGAGCTGGCTACAAACCGCGCTTAAGGCAGCAGGGGACACGCCCGTGTCGATCTTCATGCATCATCCGCCGGTGAAACTAGGTCTGGCGATGCTCGACCCAGATAACCTCGCGAACGCGGAGGCCTTTTGGGAGATCGTCGATCGCTATCCATCTGTGCGCACCATCTTTGCCGGTCACGTGCATCGCCCGACGACCTCACATCGCAAGGGCGTTACGATCACAACCCTACCGTCAGCGCTCTATCAAGCGCTACCTGAAAACCCGCCCTGGAATTGGTCCACATTCGTGCCCGCCCGCGAGGTGCCCCGTCTGGGCGTTGTGCATATAGGTGCCGAGCAGACCACAATTCAGTTCGAAGACATCTGCGCTTACGAGCATGGAGGCGCGCCATGAAGCCTCGTGTCACAGTCCACCTTTGGGCAGGCCTACGCGCCCTGACCGACGGCGCGGAAACCGTCGAGGTCGAGGCCGCCACCATCGGCCAGATGCTCTATGCGCTCGCGAAAGCATACCCTGCACTGGAAGACTATCTTGAGGATAACGTCAGTGTCTCTGTCGATGGTCGCATCATGGCGACGGATCTGACGCATCCGCTGACCGAGACATCAGAGATCTACCTGATGCAACGCCTGCGCGGCGGATAACGGCTCTGTGAAACGAAACCCATAGGTTTCTGCTTGACCCTCCACTTACTGGAGGCGCTAAACCTCGCAAAAAAGCGAGAGAAATCAATGCGAAGAGTTTTTTTGATCGGGTGTCTGGTTGTTGCTGGGGGCCTTCTGATCGTCCTTAATGAAAGGCGTCCCGACCAAGCGCAGGATGCGTCTTCTGGTGAGACCACCGCACTGGTGTCTGTAACCCTGCCGAGTGCTCTGTCCGACACAGCGCAAGTTGGCGCCAAAATATTTGAGGCAAAATGCGCGGCATGCCATGGATCAAACGGACAAGGACAGGACGGGGTGGCCCCGCCGCTGATTCATAAAATCTACGAACCCTCGCATCACGGGGATGAATCGTTCCAAAGGGCCGTTGCACTCGGTGTACGACAGCATCACTGGCCGTTTGGAAATATGCCGAAAGTTGAAGGGTTAACGCGCGCAGATGTCGCGATGATCGTCAGCTACATTCGAGAAGTGCAGCGAGAAAACGGAATAAACTGGAAAAGAGAACGCCAATGAAACGCGTAATTTTTATGTGCACCTGCCTAGCCGCAACAGCCGTCGCAGCGCATCAAGGTGTCCAGAATCCGACGGTCAAAGCACGCATGGACAACATGAGTGCAATTGCTAAGAACGTTAAAACTCTTGGATCAATGGCAAAGGGGCAAACAGCGTTTGATCAAGCCTCAGCACGCGACGCAGCGCTTGCAATTGCCACGCACGCGGTGGAAACAACCACCCTTTTTCAAGCTCCCGCGACGGACCCCAAATCTGAAGCCCGCGCCGAAATCTGGGAGAACTTCGACGATTTTTCTGTCAAGGCCGACGAACTTGAAATGGTCGCGCGGCGGCTTTCCAGCTCGATTAACGTTAAGGCGGATTTGGGCGTTGCAATGAAAGATCTTGGAGCCACGTGTAAGAGCTGTCATGCGGACTATCGCAAATGACTCACCGATCCCGATCCTCAGCTTTCGCAGTTTTGGTCTCTTTCTGCACATTTAGCTTCCCCTTTGCGGCGCAGGCCGATCATGAACTTGAGGGCCGCGATATTTCGCGCGGAGAGACACTCTATCAAGACAACTGCGCCGCCTGTCATGGCGCGAATTTGGAAGGGCAGCCCGATTGGCAATACCCTGACGAAAACGGAGTCCTCCCCGCGCCGCCGCATGACCGGACGGGACACACCTGGCATCATGACAATCAACTGTTGTTCACCTATACGGCGCTTGGCGGGGCAGGCACGCTGGCGGCGCGCGGGATCACAGATTTCAAAAGCGGCATGCCTGGGTTTGCAGAGACCCTTTCTGAGGACGAGATCTGGGACACGCTGGCCTATATCCGCTCAACATGGCCGCAGCGCATTCAGGACATTCAAGCAAGTCGTAACCTGGGGCACTGACATTTTACGCCTCTGTATGCGGGATGTCGTATTTGACCAAGTCAGATTTACGCGGCGCAGCGAAGGTAGTGCCACGGAGGAGCCCTTATGACGCGCGGCATTTGTTTCTGCAAAAAGACATCCTGGGAATTTGACGGAGACCCAACGTGGTCCTGTTATTGCCACTGCGACGATTGCCGCCGTAATTGCGCGGCGCCTGTGGTGGCTTGGCTCGGTGTACCTGCGTCTCGGTTTCGCTGGACCGGGCAGGCGACCAAGGTTCTGAACAGCTCTACGGGGGTGGAACGGCATTTCTGCGCGGATTGCGGAACGCCGATGGCTTTTGTGGCCGAGCACTACCCCGGCGATATGCAGCTCTACGCGGGGACTTTGGCGGATCCGTCGGATTTCAAACCCGAGTTCCATGTGAACTATGAAAGCAAGCTGCCCTGGCTTGAGATGAACGACGACCTGCCCAAGTACTTTGGGACACTTGCCGAACAAAGCTAGTCGGGTCGTTGGGGTTTCTTTCAAACTGGGGTAACTCAGATTTGGAGGCACATATGACCCAAGAACTGATCTTTCACGTCCTCACAGAGGAAACGGCGCATTTTCTGGAAGGCGCCGATGTTTTCGATAATCCGGTCGATCACGACCAACGCGCGACCTTTATCGCTGATCCGGGACATATGATGGTCTTTGCAACCCTCGCCGAACGGATGGTTGGCATGGCCTCAGGTACGGTTCTCTTGCATCCCGACAAACCCCCCGCCTTGTTTGTAAATGAGGTCGGGGTGGATGAGGCGCTTCGCAATCAAGGTATCGGAACCGCCCTGACCCAGCGGCTTTTGGATATGGGCCGGGCACGTGGGTGTGAAGGCATTTGGCTTGCGACCGAAGGGGACAACGCCCCAGCTCGCGCGCTCTATCGCAAGCTTGGCGCGCGCGAGACCAAGGAGATCGTGGTCTATGATTGGGACGGGGCGATGGACGACTGACCGCTAATCGCGTTCCGTGTCATACCCTTTCACGCCTTCGAAAACCGGCAACCAGTCTTCGCGGCGAAGGGTCCACAGTTCGTAGTCGGGTTTGAACTGGTTGGGGGTATCAAAGGCCCCAAGATGCAGTTCGATCTCGCCCGGGCTTTTTGAGAAGACAGAAGAACCACAGTTTGGGCAGAAATGCCGCCCTTTATAATTCTGAGTCCTCCCTTCTACAGAAACCGAAGACTCCTCATAAATTGCAGCCGCGAAAAACAGAGCACCATGGTGCTTGCGGCACTCCAAACAGTGACAGAGACCCACTCGTAAAGGTGCCCCCAGTGCTTGAAACCGCACTGCGCCGCAAAGGCAGCCGCCTGTTTGATTGGGTTGCAACATCTCCATTGATCAAAAGCCTATTTGGTAGTTCGGGACCTGTCTACCTGCAGCCAGAAACTACGCAGCTCACAGAAGCAACGCCCCAGCCTGTGTGCGACAGCCCGTTCGAAAATAGTGGGGTTCAACGAAAAGGGGCCGCGCATCCCAGCACGACCCCTATGCTTTAGGCGACGTCCTCCTATCCCTGACGCGCCAAATGCCTCCCTGAGCTAACAAGGAACCTCACCCTTGCGCGTCGAATCGTTTTTGTCAAACACTGCTTTCCCTATGGGCAAAGCGCTTATGAATTCAGCAACCCGCTCTTAATCTTCGTTAAGCGGCGCGATATTGGGCAAGAACGTCTCCGGCCGCATATAGACCGCCGAATTCCGTGCTCATGAAATCAGCAAGTTTGACCTGTTCCTGACGCACAAAGCCCGCCCGTGGCAATTGTCCTTGACGCATCAAATCCACAACGCCGAGCACGCCTGCAGCGGTGGTGACTTGAATGGCGCTCCAGACTTCTCCGCCGATTTCGCGCGAGAAGCTTTTGTTGATGTAACTCTTTTCCCGCAGCTGGCCGTTCTTGGTACCCTTTGCGGTGCAGAACACCAGAACCACGTCCTGATTGGTACGGGGCAGGGCGGTTTCAAAGATCTCTTTCAAGAGATCCCGACGGCGTTCTAGGCCCAGATCATGCAGCAAAAGCTTCAGGATCTCGCAATGGCCGGGGTAGCGGATGGTGCGATAGCTGACGTCCCGGACTTGACCCGCGAGGGTCTCGGGCAGGGTGCCAAGGCCGCCTGAGGTGTTGAAACACTCATAGTCCACGCCGTCATGGCTGAGGATCTCATAGTTTTCAAGCGGCGCGGTTTTCACCAGATCGCCGTTCACAATTGCGTCGCATGGATTGCAGTATTCGTTGATCAGCCCATCGGTGGACCAGGTCAGATTGTATTTCAGCGCATTGGTTGGAAAGAGCGGCAAAGCGCCAACCCGCATGTGCAGGCTTTCGAGCGTATCAAACTCCTTGGCCAGCGCAGCACCCGCGATGCCGACGAAGCCGGGCGCTAGGCCACATTGCGGCATGAAGGCCGTCGTTGCGCCTTCGGCCATCTCGCGGACGGCGTTGGTGGCAGCGACGTCTTCCGTTAGGTCAAAGTAATGCGCGCCGGCTTTGCTGGCAGCAGCGGCGATGGAGGGCGTAAGAAAGAAAGGTGCGGCCGAGATGACGGCGTCAAATCCCATCAAGGATGTCGCCAAAGCCTTGGCGTCTGAGGCATCGACCTGTTTGGTCGCGATGCCTGCGGCTCGGATCACGGCCAAGGCGCTGAGATCCTGATCCGCGACGGTCACGCTATAATTCACCGACTGCTGCAAAAGCTGCGCAATCATTTGTCCGATCTTTCCGGCTCCGACGATGCAGATGGTCCAACGCATGGTGTGCTCTCCTGTTATGCCCCAGGAAAATTGTGGCAGAGAGCGCTGTCAGATTAGAGAGGGGAAACTGACGATCTGTACAGATTGACCGTCATATAGGCGGAAAATTCGACGATCTGTCAGTCACGATCAATCCGCCGCCCAAAGACCACATGGGTTTTCGTGCGGTTCACGCCGGGGATCAAACCCAGTTCATCGACCAGAACATCCAGATCCTCGATCCGGGGCGCTTCGACAGAAAGCATCAGGTCAAATTCGCCGTTGACGGACAGACAGAGTTTGATTTCAGGATAATCCTCTAGCCTTTGGATAATCTTAGGTGTGTCTTGTTGAGTGACAGCAAGCATGACGATCACTTGCACCATCGGCAGCGCGTCACTGTCACCCAAAACCACGGAATAGCCCTTGATCGTGCCCTCGCGCTCCATGCGTGCAATGCGCTCGTGCACCGTGGTGCGCGCCACGCCGACCTGACTGGCGATCCTGGCGGTGGATTGGCGCGCATTGGCCTGAAGCGCGGCGATGATCTTGCGATCCAGTGCGTCTTTCACTGGCTCTCTCCTGATGGTTTGGGCGCGAGGGTGCACCGGAATATCCCGTCAGAAAAGCAGTTACCCCGTAAAGACGCCGAAAGGGCGGCGGATTGGCAACAGAGTCTGGCGATCTGTCACCTAGTCCGCCGGTTTTGGCAAAGGTTCTTTCACGCGCCCGGCTTCGACCCGCTGGCGCACCCCTTCGCACTGCGCTTGCCGTGCGTCGGGTGACAGGTTTTCGCCTAGGGCCTGTAATCGCAATCCCTCCGTGTCGATCCGAGGTAGGCCTGCGGCTTCCATTCCCGACAAGCGGGCTTCGACCGCGTGTTTCTTGCGCACCTGATGCGGCTGGAAATCGTTGAACATCTCTGGCGTGATGGCTTCGCCGACCACCAAATGGCCCTGCGCTACTGCGGCCTTCACAATGCCTTCACCGGCCTCAGAACGCACGATAATCCCATTGAACCCCTCATCCTCGCCGGTCGGTCCGCCTCCGGGCCAGACATCGGCGGCGGCGATATCGGCGGCCTCTCCCAAAGCATCCGGGCAGAGCTTGCATCGGGTCTCTAGCTCCCATGTGCCTTCATCTTCCCAGAGGTCATTATATGTGGTGGCTAATTCCCGCCCGTCTTTGGTTTGCACCGTCGTCAGCCCCGGATTGCCAAAACCGCGATAGCGGAACAGCGAAAGCTCGTCCTCATTGACGCCGAAGTCTGACAAGAGTTTCTGCGACTTTCCGATCCGCGATTGTCCGCCGCAGACCATCACCATCCGCGCCACGCAAAGCGCGTCGACACGCGGATCCACCTGCGCATAGGCATGCACAGCGGCCACGTCGCAGGGTTTAGCAATAATCGCGAAAGGTTCGCCGCGATCCAGCGCCACTTTCAATCCTGCCAAAGGCGCGGCGGACCCATAGCGCGACCCCGCATGGGCCAGCACGTCGTCAGCGGTTTCGCTCATGACCCATTCTGTGCGCATCGGTTGGTCGGGCTTCGCGCGCACATGCAAAATGAAAGCGGCTTGCCCGCTGCCCAAAAGATGCATGCCAAGCGCTGTTAAAACCCCACCCGTCGCGCCGCGATGGCGCACGTCTGGATTGGCGGCCCATGCATAGCGCATGTCGGAATAAGCACCCCAGATATCGTCAACTTGCGCCTCTGTCTGAACCCGAGGCCGCGCGATTGCGCCGGGGCAAGCGGCAAGGATGTCCTTCTCTTCCACCTCGGAAAACCCATCGACAGGAACGGGCCGCAAGCCGCCGACCTCGGCCAGTTCCATGCGGACGCGCCCGCCCGTGACGGCCTCACACAGACCGCAGCCAATACAGAGGCCAGATGTCACGACTTCGGAAATACTCTGGGCTACTCGCATGGCCGCGTCTCCTTTTTCGACCACTCTACGAGCGTCCAAAAATCGCGCAAGGCCCTGCGTTTCATCTTGCCCTGAAACTCCGGGGTGAGACCGCAGGTCGAGGGGCACAGCCCCTCAACCCATTCTTCTTAGACCAAACTCGGCAACCACAGAACGATGCCCGGGAAGGCCACCAGCAAGGCAATCGTCACGCCATCTGCGATAAAGAACGGAGTCACGCCCTTGAACACATCCTGCACGGTCAGATCATCCCGCACACCGGCGACCACGAAACAGTTCAGTCCAATCGGCGGCGTGATCAGGCAGAACTCTGCCATTTTCACCACTAGGATCCCAAACCAGATCGCACACATTGGCCCGCTCATGCCAAAGGTGCTGTCGGCTGCCGAAACAAACTCGCCGCCATTCAGCGCCATGACCGCCGGATAAACCACAGGTAGGGTCAGCAAGAGCATCCCGATGGCGTCCATAAACATCCCCAAGACCGCATAGGCCAGAAGGATGCAGATAAGGATCAGCATCGGCGACATGGTCAGGCTGGTGATCCAGTCGGCAAAAGCGCTTGGCAGGTCCGCAAACCCAAGAAAGCGCACATAGACCAGAACGCCCCAGATGATCGTGAAGATCATGACCGACAGCTTGGCCGTTTCAAGCAAAGCGTCCTTCAGCTGTGGCCAGCGCATGCCGCGATAGAGCGCCATGAGGAAAACCACAAAGGCTCCGATCGCGCCGCCTTCCGTCGGTGTGCCCCAGGCGTCTCCGCCGAAGGGGTTGTAGACAAAGAAGATGATGGTCACGACCACAAAGACAATCGGCAGGGCAGGCGGCAGGGACGCGAAACGTTCGCGCCAGGTAAACCCTGTGACCCGCGGGCCAAAGTCTTTGATCACCAGCGCCAAGCCAATGATCAGCAGCCCATAGACCAATGCCGAAAACGCGCCCGGAATAAAGCCAGCCAGCAGCAGTTTCCCCACGTCCTGTTCCACGATGATCGCATAGATCACGAGAATGGCGGACGGGGGGATCAAGGATGCGAGAGTTCCCCCCGCCGCAACAACGCCGGCCGCAAAGCGTTTGTCGTAGCCGATCTTCAGCATCTCTGGGATCGCGATCCGAGCGAAAACCGCCGAAGTCGCAACAGACGCCCCAGAGACAGCCGCAAAGCCTGCGGTCGCAAAAACAGTGGACACCGCCAGCCCCCCTGGCACCCATGCAAACCACCGTTTCGCTGCTTCAAATAGCGCTTTTGTCAGCCCCGCGTAATAGGCCAAATAGCCGATCAGGATAAACGTAGGGATTAGACTCAGCGCCTGAGAGCTGACTTTGGAGTGCGGGACCTGTCCTGCGGTTTTCACCGCAACTGTCACGGCCCAGCCGAAATCTTCGGGGTCCATGCCTTTCTTGGCCCAGAAGATCCAGATCAACCCGACCATGCCTGCAAGCCCCGCAGCAAACGCCACGCGCATGCCCAGAACGACCAGAACCAACAAGCCGCCCGAGACGACCAATCCAATATCAATCGGTTCCATGGATCAGGCCCCCTTGTCTTCTTCGAGGCCAGACACAGTGTCGGCTTCCATCGCCGCCTGTGTCGCGGCATCTGCGATCAAAGGCACGGCGACCGGAGTTTCGGCATTCGTGGCAATCGCGCGGCAATAGCCCCAGACCTGCAAACACAAA
>JABSOU010000032.1 GCA_013215215.1 Cognatishimia sp.
CGGCGCAATCGGCGCGGTTATTCTGGGTGGCGTTTATCTCACCCGCCCGATTTTCCGCTTTATCGCCATGGCGGGTTTGCGTGAATTGTTTACGGCGACCGCGCTTTTGTTTGTCGTCGGCATCGCGCTTTTGATGTCTCTCGTCGGCGTCTCTGCCGCGCTGGGCACCTTCCTAGCGGGCGTTGTTCTGGCGAACTCGGAATATCGTCACGAACTCGAAAGCGACATTGATCCGTTCCGCGGCCTTTTGCTTGGCCTGTTCTTTATGACCGTTGGCGCAGGCATCAACTTTGCCCTGCTGTTTGAGAACTTTGGATCCATCATTGGCCTCACCATTGGCCTGATCCTTTTGAAAATCGCGATCCTTTTGATCCTCGCGCGGATCTTCAAGCTGCGTGGTGGGGACAAATGGCTCTTTGGCTTAGGACTGGCTCAGGCAGGTGAATTCGGCTTTGTGCTCTTGTCCTTCACCGTGGCAAATCAAGTCATTCCAACATCCGTTGCAGATAATCTGTTGCTGATCGTCGCCCTGTCGATGTTGCTAACACCGGGCCTCTTTATCCTTTACGAGCGGGTCATCCTGCCGCGTTACGAAAAAGAGCAAGAAGAAGAGGCCGATGAGATCGACGAGACAGGCGATATCATTATCGCGGGTCACGGACGTTTTGGCGGTATGATCAACCGTATGCTGCGCACCGCGGGCTATACGCCGACGGTTTTGGACTATTCAGCCGAACAACTCGAAACGCTGCGGCCCTTTGGTTTGAAAGTGTTTTTTGGCGATGCCTCGCGTCCGGACCTTTTGCATGCGGCGGGCATTGAAGAGGCCAAGCTTTTGGTGATCGCCATCGATAACAAAGAGCAGATCACACAGATGGTGCACTATGTGAGCTCGACCTATCCCAATGTGCATATCATCGCGCGGGCGATTGATCGCACCCATGTCTATGATCTCTATGCAGCTGGCTGTCGGGATATCATTCGCGATGTCTTTGACAGCTCAGTGCGCGCGGGTCGGTCAGCCTTTGAGGCCATGGGCATGCATCCGTTTGATGCCGAAAAGGCGGTGCAAGAATTTGTGAATGATGACCGTCACCTGCTGGTCGAAATGGCAGAAGTCTATGATCCGGCGATCCCGAACCATCTGAATGAGCCTCTGGTGACCAAAACAAAGGAAATCATCGAAGAGATGGATGCCAAGATTTACGGCTCGGGCCATGCGTTCAATTCCCGTCTGGATCGAGGGTGGATGCCGCCGAACCTAAAAGACGTGAAAGCTATCGAAGACGAAAACAGCTAAGAGGTCTCGATTTCTTTGAAAGAAATCGACGTCGGAAACTTTTAAAGTTTCCGAGGCCTCTAGGCGAAGGCTGCGGCCAAATCTGCGGGCAGGTCAAATTCCGCGCGCACGCGGGCGCGAGCCTCGTCTGACATTTTGCGCGCGGTTTTCTGCACGATGTCGAGAACTTTTTCGGCCGGATGCTTGGCCGCAAAGGGCGCAAAATACCAGGTCAGGAAGGTGAAACAGATCACATCCTCAAGGGCCTGCACCAGCGCGTCGCGCTTGATGCCTTGCTTGCGCAACATCTTCTGCACCTCGTCGATGTCGCCCGCTTCGTATCCGGCCTCTGACATAAAACCAGCCACGCGATCCGCGTGATGATCCGCCAGATCCCGACGCCATTTCAGGTATCCCGCTTTGCCTTCGGGGTAATCCGCACGTTTCAAAATCCAACGCTCGACATGCTGTCCGCGTGCCGCGATCTGCAGTGTTTCCGACGCATCCGGAAACAGACGCGCGCATTGTTCAGACATACGTTGCCCATACAAAAGCGCCTCGGGCTGCCCCTCGTCCAATCGCGGATCTTTTCCATTTGCCTCGTCGATATCTGCGAGAACCCGCGCGAGATTGGCCGCCATTTTATGCTCCTGTCAGTGGTGTTTATGTAAGTTAACCACAGTCGCCCGACAGATTTTACCCCAAATATTCGAAATTAGGCGCGGTTTTGCTGCAATCCCTGCTGCACCAATTGAATCCAAGGGACAGACCCCGTACATCGGGAACACCTGCAAACAGAGGCATTTATGGCAAACCATCTTTATCAGGGCGATCTGCCTGACGGGCTTGATCTGGGCAATATCGTTGCAATCGACTGCGAGACTATGGGGCTAAACCCCCATCGCGACCGCCTCTGTGTCGTGCAATTGTCGGGCGGTGATGGCAATGCGCATCTGGTGCAAATCGCCATAGGCCAGACCGAAGCACCAAATCTGTGCAAGCTGCTTGAGGACCCTGATGTCCTGAAGCTCTTCCACTTTGGTCGGTTTGACATCGCAGCCATGCTGAACGCCTTTGGCGCAACCACGGCACCTGTCTATTGCACCAAGATCGCATCGAAACTTGTGCGCACCTATACTGATCGGCATGGGCTTAAAAACCTGCTTCAGGAACTGCTCGGTGTCGATATCTCCAAGTTGCAACAAATGAGCGATTGGGGCGCGTCGGAGCTGACCAACGCGCAGTTGGACTATGCGGCATCCGACGTCCTCTATCTGCATCAACTGCGCGAGAAGCTGAACGAACGCCTTGACCGCGAAGGCCGCACAGAGCTGGCCCAAGCCTGTTTTGATTTCCTCCCAACACGTGCCAAACTGGATCTCGCGGGCTGGCCCGATCAGGATATTTTTGCGCACTGATGGCACTGGGCGGGATGACATATTCCAGGATGATCGCCTGGCTCAAGATCCTGCTTCCGCTGGCGGCGCTGGTGATCTTGTCGACGCTATTCCTCTTTGCACGTCCCAGCAACCCAATCGCAACCCTGCCCTTTGCGCAGGTTGAGATCGAAGAAAAACTGCGCAGTCAGGGCATCACCGAACCCTATTTCGCTGGACAAACAAGTACAGGTGATTTGATCGCCCTGCGTGCAGGGTCCGCGCGGCCAGATCCTGAGGCATTGCATCTGGTGAAATCCGATGATGTCGCCGTCGATATTACGTTTCCTGATGGAGGTATGGCTTATTTCTCCTCCAAGGCTGCGGTTGTCGACACCAACCAACAAACAGCAAATTTGGAGGGCGACGTAGAGATCACCTCGACGGCGGGATTCGACCTTCGGACTCAGCAGCTTTCGCTGAACCTTTTGCACGGTCGTGCGCGTTCAGACGTGATTGTTCACGGATCAGGACCATTTGGACGTTTTGAAGCGGGTAGTATGCTTTATTCAGGTGGAACCGAAGGTCAAAACGCCCATTTCCGTTTCGACAATGGCGTGAAACTGATATACATGCCGGGCAGTAATTAGGGGAAATTCTGTGCGCCAATTCGTTCTTGCCACGGCTCTATGCCTTGTCTCGGCCAGCTTTGCGTTGGGCCAAGAGTTTAAGGTGGATTTTGGCGTCTCAACCTCTGATAGAGACGCGCCAATCGAAGTATCGGCAAACGCCCTTTCAGTCGATCAGGCTACCGGAAAAGCCATCTTCGATGGAGATGTCGAAATCACGCAAGGCAACATGCGCCTGACCGCCGCCATGGTGAATGTGGTCTATGACGAAGCAGGCGACGGGATCGCGCAACTTCTGGCTTCTGGTGGCGTAAATATCGAAAGCGGCAGAGACAGCGCCGAAGCGGAAACGGCGGAATACGACGTTGAGTCTGGCGTGATCCGCATGGCGGGCAATGTCGCTTTGCTCCAACAAGGCACAAAGATCACCGCCGGCAAGATGGACGTCAACTTGAACGACAACACGGCCGCCTTCCACGGTCGCGTGCGAACCGTCCTGCAGCCAGGAAATAACTGATGGCAGCCCCCGAACTTCGCGTTGAACAAGGCCATGCCGGGTTGCAAGTCCGCAACCTGCGCAAAAGCTATCGCAAACGCGTTGTCATTCGGGACGTGAACATGGAACTCAACCGTGGCGAAGTCGTTGCGCTCTTGGGTCCAAATGGCAGCGGGAAAACCACGTCTTTTTACGCCATCGCAGGCCTTGTGATGCCCGAAGGCGGCTCGGTCATGATCGACGGTCACGACGCTTCGCGCCTACCAATGTATCGCCGTGCAAAGATGGGCATTGGCTATCTGCCTCAGGAAATGTCGATCTTTCGCGGGCTTTCTGTCGAAGACAACATCATGGCCGTGCTCGACATCGCTGAAAAAGACCGCGTGAAACGTCGCGAAAAACTTGAAGCATTGCTGTCAGAATTCACGATTGAACACCTGCGCCAGGCTCCGGCGCTTGCTTTGTCCGGCGGTGAACGTCGCCGTGTGGAAATCGCCCGCTGCCTTGCCGCGGACCCCAATTATCTCTTGCTCGACGAACCCTTCGCCGGTGTTGACCCGATTTCNGTCGGAGATATCCGCATCCTCGTGGCTGACCTGAAACAACGTGGCATCGGCGTTTTGATCACCGATCACAATGTCCGCGAAACACTCGACGTTGTGGACCGCGCTTACATCCTGCATGAGGGCAAGATCCTTATGTCCGGCACGCCAGATGAGGTCGTGGAAAACGAAAACGTGCGCCGCGTCTATCTGGGCGACAAGTTCCGGATGTCCTGACCCGCGCTTCCTGAAACGCAGGAATTTGAGCGGATTTCCCCGAGTCAGATTGACAAGTGGCCTCGCGCCTGCCCCAATGGGGGTATGACGCTAGTGAGTAATTTTTGGCACAGGCAGTCGCTCTTTCTTGAAAGGGCCGGTGTCGGTCAGCGCGCTCACAGGTCATTTTCCCGCATTCAAGCCTAACGCCCCAAAACCATTGGTGTTTTGTGCCGCTCTGGCTTGTTCAAACTAAGGAGAACGAATGCGCACTCAGATTTCCGGAAAACAGATCGACATTGGCGAATCCCTGCAACTTTACGTGAACGAAGGAATCGATACGATTGTCGGCAAATTTGCCGGCCGACCAACCGACGCTCAGGTGGTTTTCTCCAAAAGCGCCCATGAATTTGTCTGTGAAACCACGGTCCACCTGTCGACCGGCCTGAATGTACAAGCCAAGGGAAAATCTACGGAAATCTACTCTGCCTTCGAAAGTTGCAGCGAAAAAATGGAGACTCAACTCAGGCGATATAAGCGGCGTTTGAAGGATCACCACAAGGATCGCGCCGAGCCGGTTGAACTTTCGGGCGCTTCGTCCTATATCCTCGCCTCTGAATCAGGATCTGAGGACGCAGAGCCTGAAACGCTGTCACCGATCATCGTGGCAGAGATGGAAACCAAAATTCCAACTCTGTCTGTCGGAGAAGCGGTGATGCAGATGGAACTTGCCGGGTCTCCTGTGCTATTGTTTCGTAAAGAGGGGAAAGAGGGATTGAACGTCGTGTACCGTCGTGAAGACGGCAACATTGGCTGGATAGATCCTCAGTAAAGTGGCTTTTGCCGCTGGTTAGAGAGATACAGGCACTATGGACCTTTCAATGATCCTGCGCCCTGAGGCTGTGAAAGTTGTTTCCGCAGCCTCAAGCAAAAAGCGTTTGTTGCATGATTTTGGCGATCTTGCAGCCAGTGCCTATGGGCTAGATGCAACTTTGATTGTGGATGCACTGCATGAACGCGAGGGCCTTGGCCCGACCGGCGTTGGCAAAGGCGTGGCGCTTCCGCATGCACGTTTGGACAATATCGAAAACGTCATGGGCGCTTTCATCCTCTTGGAAAAGCCCGTGGACTTTAGTGCGGTCGACCGTCAGCCGGTGGACCTGGCTTTTGCCCTGTTTGCCCCGCGTGATGCCGGTGTCGATCACCTCAAGGCCCTGGCCTTCGTGTCTCGCCGTCTGCGCGACGCTGCGGTGTGCACCAAATTGCGCGCCAACCCAGAGGCAGCGACGCTGCACACAATCTTGACCGAAGAGGACGCGGTTCAGGCGGCTTAACGCCAGCTTTTGAACCCAAAGGCTTCGTAATCACGCGCGTAGGTTGCCTGCGCGCGTTTTTCTATGTCTGCGTCATAAATATCTACCAGATCAAACGGCAAATCCGCCCGACGATCGGTGAATCCTGTCTTTTTGCCGCCGACATCTTGGGACAGTTTGGGCAGAACGGCGGTCAGCTCGTCCTCTCGCAAGACATAATCCGGCGCTTGAAAACTGCCAAAACCTTCAAGAACGCTTGCCTGCGTGACCCAATGACCGTCCTGACGGATCGCAGTCTGTCCGTTCAGATTGGCCTGTAGCCAAGTCAGAAACGCATGAAAGGCTTTGCGGTGATCTTCCTTTGAATAGGAGGCACCCTCCATGGTCTCAGGGATTGGCAGCTCAAACCGGTTGCGCAGAGTGCGGCGGATCTTGTGATAGCTGCCCGGACCATCTGACAGGATCCGCATGCAGAACACTTCGTGTGCCCGTTCAAGCGGATGGCGCAGCACGGTAAAGCTGCGATGTGGCTGATGTTGCGATTTCCAATCGCGCAGCTGACGTTGGTTGAGACACTCCATCACCCGATCCGCGCCACCAGCGACGTCCCCCAGCCAGTCTTGCACCGCAGAGGTCGGACCACCCTGAATCGGCATGAACAACAGCCCCGCCCCACGCGTCGCCAAATAGGTCGGCACAGCAGCCCCGCGTCGGGGTTCGAAATTGGGCGTCCGGTTCAGGTTGAACCGATCCAGCGTCGCCAATGCCGCGCTGACATCGTGAATGTTAGAGACCTTTTCGGCGATCGGGCTGGGGTTCTGCCGCTTTAACTTCCCATCAAGACTGTCCAAACGGGCGTCCACTCCGAGGAACTTGGCCAGACCGTTCATCACCTCGATGTCCTGCAGATCCTCATAGGCCACATAGAACGCAGTCTGCCCGCTCTTTTGCAGCCCATTCATCAACCGTACCTGAAACGCCTGCAACTGCGCCACATGCTGGGCGAATTCACCACCGTCAAACTGCACCTTGCTGTCACGCCGTTTGCGCACATCCGTCAGCTTCCACTGCCCAGTCGCCTGCGCGATTTTCCAGCTGACAAAACTGTCCAGCGGATTGCGCGTCAGGATGATCTTGCCACAACGCGGATCGTTCAGGATCTCGTCCAGCACCCGCGGGTCATGGTCGTTGAAAAACCGAAAACCCGCGAGATGCTCTGGATCGTTGCGAACCGCGTTTAGCAACGCGAAGGGATCTGCATCCCGCGCCGCCTGATCAAGCCCCAAGAGCTCGGTATAATTGGGGTAGGCAATGAAATGCGGATTAAACGCCTCGCCATAGCATTTCACCCCGTCAAAGGCATTGAGATTGGCCTCAAGGAAATTCGATCCCGTCCGCATCTCGGCAAACACGACAAAATAGTCAAAACGGTCAGGCATTTAGGTCATTGTACCAAATAGGGCCGTCGCGACGGCGTTTGCGGAGAGGGTTGCTGGGGATCCACCGGGAATTCCCCAAGCAGATGCGGATGCATGCCCTGATTTTTGAGGTTCTGCACGAACTGACCGAAACCCGTCAGGTCGGTCATTTTGGGAAGCCAGGTCAGACGGTTTTGCGGATAGGTTCCGATCTCATCCACGATCACCTGCAAAGGCTCGACCGGGGCATCGACGAATTCTGACATGGTCCAGATCCGAATTTTCGCTTTGATCCAGGGCGAGCGCAAAACTTTGAGGAACTCCGCCTCTTGCTTCTGCATCCAGGCGGCGTCGCGACGGATGTCCTCGAAGTTGCTGTTTGACTTAAAGAGTGGCACCGCCCAGGCCCCCGAGATGACAGAAATCTGGGCGTTCGGGTCCTTGGCCATGAGCCAATTGTTGGCTTGATTGTCCTGAGGTCCGTATTGAAAACACTGTCGTTCCCCGCGTGTGTTCCAGATCAGGTTCGTCAGGAAACTCTTGGGATTATAATCTCGCGCGCGGGCGCTGTCAGACAATGCTCCGCGGTAAACCGGCGCACGATCTTCGAATTCAACACGATCTAGTGCAAAAAGATGGCCGTGCACTTTGCACCCGCTTGTCAAAGCCAACCAGCTTTCGAAATCCTCAAAAAGATCCGAAAATCCCTGAAACACCGAATAGGGCGCGGCTGTTACGCCGCTTTCAAAGTGAGGATCAGGGAACCTAGATTGCATATAAAGCCCATCCCGCCCGCTGATGCGCCGCTTCGTCGCTTTGGCGGCAAGCTGGTCAATCATCGATGGGTTGGGCCCCGCCTGATTGACCTCTTCGCCGCGATTGTCGGGAAAAACCTGATACAGCCGATCCGCCTTGGGCCAGATTTTGCGCGCGACAAAGCAATCGGACCGGCGCAAAAGCTGCAGATGATCGTCATAAAACACATGCGGTTTGCCGTGATGGTCAAACTTCGACAGCGTCAACGACCGGCTCTCAATCTGGGTCGAATACAGGCGCGCGAGTGTTTGAAAATAGCTCTCATCCGGAATCCAGACGGATTTGAAAAACCGATCATAGTCTGCGCGCCTAGGGTCCTGCAGGATCGCCGACAGCGTCTGACGCGTCAGGCACCACCACTGCGACCCCATATGCGGCACGAGTTTCTCAGGTAACTTGCGTTTGACACCCAATCGGCGTTGCAGATCGACCAGCCAGTCAAAGCTCCAGCGCCGGTGCTGCCAGGAAAATGGAAAAAACAGGGTAAACCGCTCTTCTTCGAGTCCCGCAACGGCCCAGGGCGCTTCCGCCGTATTGGCGCTTTCGATGAAATCGGTGCGTGGACGCGCATCGAGATAAGCCCGCAGTTCATCAATCGGGCGCAACGGCAGGCAGGATCCAGAGCTGAGATAGACATGACGCACATCGTCAAACTCTGCCAGCATCACCTCAGCGGCCGATTGGGTCGCAGCCACCAACCCCCACATGCCCCAGACGCATTTATGACGCTGGCAAAACCTGACATCGTTTAGGTCGGACAGCGCCGCTTTGAAAGCGTCAAACTCCTGACCCGAGACTTTCGCGTCCACATGGATAACCACAGGACAGCCCGCATCAGCCCAAATCCGCGCAACCTGTTCTGCGCGATCAAAGGCGGTGTGCACCAGCAAAAGGACACCGACGCTCATGCCCAGCTCCCTTTGCTCATCAGCCCAAGGATCTCGAGTTGCCGCCAGTTGATGTATTTCTCTGACCACTCACACCACAGCTCCGGGTGGTCTTTGAGCGCCTTGGCATAGGCCGCGTATTCCGCACCTCCCGCGTAATGCTGATTGCGCGCGGCTTCCTCTTTGGCTTTTTCCGTGAACGTATCGAGAAATTTCGTATGAAGCAGGATGCCGCTGGTTTTCTCGCCGCCCCACTCTTCATAAACCTTATTCAGCCCGCGCGGCACCAACGAATGTGTCGAGCTCGCATAGGCATAGCTACGATCCCATTTCACCAGGGGGGTTTTGTTCAAAGCCGGCGCGTTTTTGGGCACGTCCTCAAAAAACACACGCGCGCGTGGGCCGCCTTGGATCCATAGATTGCCCAGTTGCGGGTTCGTCGAGATCGTGTAGTTCCCCGGATCAAACCACTGCGCGATCTCCAGGGGATCCTGGCCGGATTGATAGGCCTGATCCGTCAGATGCCCTTTAGGATACATATCCAGCAACATCGCTGGGAAACTGCGCTGGTTTGCGGCGTCCAGCCAATCAGTCAACGCCTGAATAGGACGGCTGTCGCAAAATGGGTAAATAAAGAACTCATCGGGATCGACCACCAGAGTCCAATGCCCATGGCAATAACGCCGCTGCAGTGCGTTCATCCAATCCACGCCAAACCGCGCGGCTTTGTAGCTGCCCGCCGTATGCCAGACCGAGATATCTGGCTGTCCCTCCAGATGATCCATCACCCCATCATCGCTGTCATTGTCGATGATCAGAAAATGATCGATCCCAAGGTCCCGGTAATACCGCAGAAAATACGGCATGCGGATCGCTTCGTTGTAAAGCGTGCAAACCAGAAGCGTGTCGCCGGGTTTGATTTGCGCCGTGTGGTCCTGAACAGAGGTCAGCTGGCGCGCTTTGCGTCGCGCGCGGAGCAGATAGCGCTTTCGCCTGAGCCTCAGCTTATAGGTGCTCCAAAGCCCCACCTAACGCATTCCCTTTACCCTAAACCACTGCTTCGCGACCGAGATCGTTGGCTCGGCTGAGATTGTCTCAATATGTCACGAATTCAACCACCGGCATAACGAAATATGCACCTTTGCGCTAAATCTAGGAGCTCTCGGTGTCCTTGTCTCGCACGAGGCATTTGGCCCCTTTGCCGACACTGATAAGGCCCAGCGCCTCGAGCTGGTCTGGACCCTCATATCTAAGGCAGGTCTCATCCCAAAGCACCGGGCTTGCCGAAACCTCATCATAATATCCATCAAAGAGTTCTGGCTGGGTAAAATGCTCTCCACGCTGCTTCTCAATTTCCGATTTGGAAACAATTTCTGGCAAAAACTTTGTGTGCAGCAACGCGCCGGACGGAGTTTCGCCGGACGGACCATCATAAATCATGTTGAGTTTGGGCGGCAGGATGGAATGGGTAGAGATCACATAGGCCCAGCGCCGGTTCCATTTCATCAGGGGGATCTTATTGAGGGTCGGAGACCGCCTGCGTCGATCCGCAAAAAACTTGCGTTCCCGCAAGCCGCCCTGCACCCACATATTGTTCAGCGGGCTCTGACGCTCGCTGCGATACGGTCCGGGGTCAAAAAACGGAAGCGTTTCAATGGGATCCTGACCGGCCGAGTAAGTCGCAGTCCCCAAGGCCTCTTCCGGTGCCATATCCAGCATCAGGGCACCAAAACCCAGCTGGCTGTTGCGCTCTAGATGTCCAACAAGGTCAGGCAGCGTTGCTCCAAGAGCCTTTGGAAACACCAAAAGCTCATCTGCGTCTACGGTCAAACACCAATGGCCATGCCCGTATTTCGCCAAAAGCCGGTTGACCCAATCCATGCCAAATCGCGAGGCTCGATAGCTCGCTTTTGTTTCCCAAATGGAAACATTGGACTGGTCCGCCAGCAAAGCGCGGGTTCCGTCATTGCTCGCGTTGTCGACAATCAGAAAGTGCTCGACCCCCAGCGCGCGATAATACTCTAGGAAATGCGGCAAGCGGGTTTCTTCATTGCGCACCACGGCAAAGAGAAGAATGTCTCCGGAGGCAATCTGATCCGTTTGATCTTGGACCAACTTAAGCTGACGCCGCGCTCTGAACGCGCGCCACAAAAGCCCTTGCCGACGCCGTCTTAAGCGCAGCTGACGCAACAGCTTTGGGCGTTTGTAATCAAGCTCCCCGGTCTTGGGCATTCATAGAAACCTTTTAGGTTTGCGCGGCGGACATGCCGGCAAACCTAAAAACTTCCTGCGTCTAACCCAATAGAAATTTTCGCCTATTCCGCAGCGGTGCGCAACATCAGCATCGATTGCAGATATTCCATCAGCTCATCGCGCAGATCGTCGCGTTCCAAAGCGCAAGCCACGGTCGCCTGCAAAAACCCGGATTTTGAGCCACAATCAAAACGCGTGCCTTCGAATTTATAGCCAAAGACTCCGCGCCGATCCTCAATCTCGCGCGCGATGGCGTCGGTCAGTTGGATCTCTCCTCCAGCGCCGACGCTAGTGGAGTCCAGGTTCCGAAGCACTTGTGGCGACAGAATGTAACGCCCGATGACGGCGAGGTTTGAAGGTGCCTCATTACGCTTGGGTTTTTCAACCATGCCATTCACGGACACCACGTTCCCAACATGTGTGTTGACGTCCAAAACGCCATAGGAAGAGATTTTGTGATTGGGCACTTCCATCGCGGCCACCATGGAGCCGCCGTCATAGGCGTCCACCATCTGTTTCAGGCAGGACACGTCGGATTTGATGACATCATCGGGCAGCAGCACCGCAAAAGGCTCGTCCCCAATCAGACGACGCGCACACCAAACCGCATGCCCAAGGCCCAGCGCCTGATTTTGTCGGACGTAAGCGATGGCACCGCTGGGCAAAGTGGCCTTCTCGACCTCGGACAACAGTTCCGTTTTGCCTTTGGCCACCAGCTTGCTTTCAAGCTCGGGCGCTGTGTCAAAATAATCCTCAAGCGCAGATTTTCCGCGGGATGTTACAAAGATGAATTCCTCAATACCCGCCTCACGCGCCTCATCAATGGCGTATTGAATGAGCGGGCGATCCACCAAGGTGAGTATCTCTTTCGGGATGGACTTCGTCGCTGGGAGAAAACGCGTACCCATCCCGGCTACAGGAAAAACCGCCTTTGTAATGCGTTGTTTTGACATTAAAAATCACCTCTTACTATGGATCACTGGCGGGCTTTACCTTTAGCGTCCGAATCCTTGCTATCCGATTACCGCGTTCAAAATTTGACGAAACTTCGACCGCGTTTGGTTAACGGAACCCGAGACCCGCGCCGCATTCGGTCACGGGATTTGGCGTAAGTCGTGGAGGGAAAAAACACACCAAATCATCCGTGACCGGCTTGGGCTTGCCCCGCCGCTGGTAAACATAATGACTTGGATTTGAGGGAATTTCTCTGGGCAGAGCGGTAATCGCCCTACCCAGACGGATGATGGACCCATCCGAAGCTGTGAAGATTGCCCCGGACGGGACGCGTTACGCGGGTTTCAGATCCACGCTTGGTGCGAAAGCAATGAAGAAGGGATTCGCGAATCCGTCTTTGCCGTAGACCAGCGGGCTGTGGTCTTCATAGCGTACAACCTGCCCGCCCGCGCCGGCCAAGACCGCGTGACCCGCGGCCGTATCCCACTCCATCGTGCGACCAACGCGCGGGTAAAGATCGGCCTCGCCCGTTGCCACAAGACAGAATTTCAAAGACGAGCCCGCGCTTTTGCTGTCTTTGACCGCATATTTGTTGATGTAGTCATCAGTGGCCTGATCACGATGCGATTTGGACGCGACGATCATCAGCGCGTTATTGTCAGCCTCTGACACGTGGATCGCCCGGGTCTCGCCGATTGTGGTCAGATCAAAATCCCCAACCTCTTCGACCGCAGACCCATCGGCCAGGGTGAAGAACATCCTCGCGCGCGCGGGCGCAAAAACGACACCGCGCGTGGGCACGCCGTTTTCAACGTAAGCGATGTTCACGGTGAAATCGCCGCGACGGTTGATGAACTCTTTCGTTCCATCCAGAGGATCGACGATCAGGAAGGTATCCACGTCCTGATCATGGCTGTCTGATTGCTCCTCAGTCACCAAAGCAACGTCGGGAAAAGCCGCCGTCAGCCCTGCGGAAATCAACGCATCTGCCGCCTGATCTGCGACGGTCACAGGGCTGTCGTCGGACTTGAGTTCTACGTCGAAATCGTCGGACTCATAGATCTCCATGATCTTTGCACCGGCCTCAATCGCCAGTTTCCGCATAACTTCGGTCAATTTGTCGTAATTCACTGCCTGCTCCAGCCTCAAGATTCGTTGAAGTTTTCGTTCGGTTTTCTTATGATGGCTTCACGACGGAACAGCAAGAAGTCCGCCACCGCCCGCGCGAAAATCGTCACGAAGATCGTCCGGCACCCGAGCAGAAAGGCTGACAGCAGGCATGTTTGAGCAGTCAGGTCCAAGAACGACGTTGCAATCGGCAATCACAATTGCCGAGCTTGTGTATCATTCGATTGTTCGGATGGTGCGCAAAACCCACGGCAATGCGGTCATGTCGATCCTGCTGAATATGATGCAGGCGGCGATCTTTGTTCTGGCGTTTTTCTTTATGTTCTCGCTGCTGGGCCTGAAGGGCGCGGCGATCAGGGGTGATTTCCTCTTGTATATCATGTCGGGGATTTTCCTCTTCATGACCCACACCAAGACCATGGGCGCCGTGGTCGGCAGTGAGGGGCCAAGCTCTCCGATGATGAAACACGCGCCGATGAACACGGCGATTGCGATCCTGGCGGCGGCTTTGGGGACGCTTTACATCCAGATGCTCTCGCTGTTGGGGATCCTGTTTATCTACCACGTGGCCTTCACGCCGGTGGTGATCGAAGATCCGATGGGCGCGCTGGCGATGCTGATGCTGGCTTGGTTTACGGGCATGGGCGTGGGTTTGATCTTTTTGGCGATCAAGCCATGGTTCCCAACCTTTGTCAGCGTTCTGAATACGGTTTATGCGCGGGCCAATATGATCGCGTCGGGCAAGATGTTTGCGGCCAATACGCTGCCCAGCTTTATGCTCGCGATGTTTGACTGGAACCCGCTGTTTCACGCGATTGACCAGGCACGCGGCTATACGTTCATCAACTATGTGCCGCGCAATACCTCTGTGATGTACCCTCTGATTGTCGGATTGGTGCTTTTGATGATAGGCTTGATGGGAGAGTTTTATACCCGCCGGCAGGCGTCCCTCAGCTGGTCTTCGCGTAGATGAAACATGCCCTTGCAGTTCTGCTTCTTATCCCAAGCCTCGGTTGGGCCGATGGGCATCTGTCGCCTGACGTGCCGAGCCTTGCTGATGTGACCGGCGTTGCCAGCAATGACAGCCTGAACGTGCGCATTGATCCCCATCACAGTACCGATATCTTGGGCACCTTGGATCACAATGCCACGGGCGTCGAAGTCGTGGATCACTCGTCAGATGGGCGTTGGGCTTTGGTTAACAGTGGAGAAGCCAGCGGTTGGGTGCGCAATAAGTTTTTGACCCAGATGTCGGACGCGCCATGGCATGATTTTGAAACGCCACTGGCTTGTGTCGGCACAGAGCCCTTCTGGTTCTTTGGTCTGAGCGAAGGGGCGAGTGTGGCGATGTTTGAGGCCATCGATATTGCTCCGACAGCCTTTGCTGTGGACTGGACGAGCGGTTTGGTTGCCCGGCCCACGCGGGAAATCGGACTGGGTGCGGGCAGTTCTGACGCGGGCTTTTCTGCTTTGATCGAAGAAGGGGCCTGTAGCGACGGCATGTCGGATCGCAGCTTTGCCCTGACGGTGCGCCTTTTCATTCATCAGGATGGCGCGACGGCCGGATATGGCGGCTGCTGCTCCCTGGATCCCTAACGAACGGATTTTTTAAAAAAATCCGAAGTCTTTTTCTTTCAAAGAAAAAGCCTACTCCACCGCACGCAATGTCAAATTGATGCGTCCGCCTTTCGGCAAGAGCGTCGACGAGCCAAAGCGGATCTTATCCACGCCGTGATAAGCTAGCCTCGCCGCACCGCCCATGACAACCACATCACCAGATTTCAGCCAAAGCGACTCAGTCGAGCCACCACGCTCGACAGATCCCATACGAAACAGAGCCTCATCCCCCAAGGACACTGACACAACCGGCCAGTCAAAATTGCCTTCATCCTTGTCCTGATGCATGCCCATCTTGGCACCTTCGCCATAGAAATTGACCAAACAACAATCCGGCGCCCGCGAAACGCCCGACACCGCCTCCCATATCGCCAAGACAGAGGCGGGGATCGGTGGCCAGTCCATCCCATCCGGATGTTGCGCCTGATATCGATAGCCCGACCGGTCCGTCACCCAGCCCAAAGCGCCCCCCGAGGTCATTTTGACCGACATTTTTCGCCCACCTGGCGTGACCGGCGCGAACATCGGTGCAACCTCAGCAATGGAGCGAATATCCGCGACCAATTCCTCTTGCTCGGACCTCGACAAAAGCTCTTGAAACACGTCAAAACCGCGAATCTTGAGCGGTGTGGCCATGTTCATTCGTATATCCTCACATTCGCCCCTAAGATTCCTGCAAAAATTGGCTTTTAAGCCCCAATCTCACGCTTGCAGCACCCATTTCGCATCCCTATATACGCTCCGAAGCGTGTTGGCTAAACGGCCAAACGCAGCAGGATCGGGGCGAGATGCCAAAACGGGTCTTCGCGCCGTAACATCGCCTTAAGTTAGAAGGGATTTGACATGGGTAAAGTAATTGGGATTGACCTCGGGACCACAAACTCCTGTGTGGCAATCATGGACGGCTCTCAGCCACGCGTGATCGAAAACGCCGAAGGCGATCGCACCACGCCATCTATCGTAGCATTCACCGACGACGAACGTCTGGTCGGTCAGCCGGCAAAACGCCAGGCGGTCACAAACCCAGACAACACCGTTTTCGGTGTGAAACGTCTGATCGGGCGTCGCTTTGACGATCCAGCTGTTGAGAAAGACAAAAAGATGGTGCCATTTGCCATCGTCAACGGCGGCAATGGCGACGCATGGGTGGAAGCTCAGGGCGAAAAATATTCCCCATCTCAGATCTCTGCCTTCACTCTGGGCAAGATGAAGGAAACTGCCGAAGCCTACCTCGGCGAAGACGTGACCCAAGCGGTCATCACCGTTCCAGCCTACTTCAACGACGCACAGCGTCAGGCGACCAAAGACGCGGGTAAAATCGCAGGTCTCGAAGTTCTGCGGATCATCAACGAACCAACCGCAGCCGCGCTGGCCTATGGTCTGGACAAAGAAGAGAGCCAAACCATCGCGGTCTATGACCTTGGTGGCGGCACCTTCGACGTGACCATTCTGGAAATCGACGACGGCCTGTTCGAAGTGAAATCCACCAACGGTGACACGTTCCTCGGTGGTGAAGATTTCGACATGCGCATCGTGAACTACCTCGCGGATGAGTTCAAAAAAGAGCATGGCGTCGATCTGTCCAAAGACAAAATGGCCCTGCAGCGTCTGAAAGAAGCCGCCGAGAAAGCGAAGAAAGAGCTGTCTTCGACCACCCAAACCGAGATCAACCAGCCGTTTATCTCGATGGGCAAAGACGGCGCGCCTCTGCACATGGTTATGAAACTGACCCGTGCAAAGCTTGAGTCTCTGGTGTCTGACCTGATCAAGAACTCTCTGAAGCCATGCGGCGCAGCGCTGAAAGACGCGGGTCTCTCTGCATCTGACATCGACGAAGTGGTTCTGGTTGGCGGTATGACCCGTATGCCAAAGGTCATCGAAGAGGTGACCAAGTTCTTTGGCAAAGAGCCTCATAAAGGTGTGAACCCTGACGAAGTTGTGGCCATGGGTGCCGCAATCCAGGCCGGTGTTCTGCAAGGCGACGTGAAAGACGTTGTTCTTCTGGACGTGACACCTCTGTCCCTGGGTATCGAAACCCTCGGCGGCGTCTTCACCCGTCTGATCGACCGCAACACCACAATCCCGACCAAAAAGTCTCAGGTCTTCTCGACCGCCGAAGACAACCAGAACGCCGTGACATTGCGTGTGTTCCAGGGTGAGCGTGAAATGGCGGCTGACAACAAGATCCTCGGTCAGTTCAACCTCGAGGACATCCCTCCGGCGCCACGTGGCATGCCACAGATCGAAGTGACCTTTGACATCGACGCAAACGGCATCGTCTCTGTTGGCGCCAAAGACAAAGGCACCGGCAAAGAGCAGTCCATCACCATCCAGGCCTCTGGCGGTCTGTCTGATGAGGACATCGAAGCGATGGTCAAAGACGCCGAGGACAACGCCGAGGCGGATAAAGAGCGCAAAGAGCTCATCGAAGCGCGCAACCAAGCGGAAAGCCTCATCCACTCGACTGAAAAGTCCATGGAAGAGCATGCCGACAAGGTTGACCCAACCACCATCGAAGCCATCGAACTGGCCATCGCGGCTCTGAAGGACGATCTTGAGGACGAGAAAGCTTCTGCTGAGAAGATCAAGTCCGGTGTTCAGAACGTGACTGAAGCCGCGATGAAGCTTGGCGAAGCGATCTACAAAGCCTCCCAAGAGGCAGCCGAGGGCGAAGCAGCGCCAGCGGATGCGGATATGGGCGCGGGCGATGATGACATCGTGGACGCGGACTTCGAAGATCTGGACGGCGACAAGCGCTAAGCGCGACGTCGGACCCTGATTGATGGGCCGGTCCTCATCGGATCGGCCCTTATCATTCCGGCGATGAGGAGCAACCTATGGCAAAACGCGACTTTTATGACGTGCTTGGTGTCGGCAAAGGGGCCTCTGCGGATGAAATCAAGAAAGCCTATCGCAAGAAGGCTAAAGAATATCATCCGGATCGCAACGCCGACAATGCTGAGGCCGCTGAGGTCAAGTTCAAGGAAGCCAACGAAGCCTACGAGATCCTGAAAGACGCTGAAAAGAAAGCTGCCTACGACCGCTATGGTCACGCAGCGTTCGAAGGCGGAATGGGCGGCGGCGGACGTGGCGGACACCCGGGCCAGGGCGATTTCGCGAGCGCGTTTTCGGACGTTTTTGACGACCTTTTCGGCGACTTTATGGGCGGCGGAGGCCGTGGCGGCGGACGCCAACGCGCCGCACGCGGCTCTGACCTGCGCTATAACCTGCGCGTGACCTTGGAAGAAGCCTATTCCGGGCTTCAGAAAAGCATTCAGGTGCCTGCGTCCGTCAGCTGTGGTGCATGCAACGGAACCGGTGCTGAGGGCGGTGCAGAGCCAACAACATGTCCAACCTGTTCGGGCATGGGCAAGGTCCGCGCGCAGCAGGGTTTCTTTACGGTGGAACGCACCTGTCCGACCTGTTCCGGTCTGGGCAAGATTATCCAGAACCCTTGTAAGGTCTGCGGTGGCGCGGGACGGGTTGAGAAAGACCGCTCGCTGTCCGTCAATATCCCGTCCGGCGTTGAAACCGGCACGCGGATCCGTTTGGCCGGTGAAGGCGAAGCGGGCATGCGCGGCGGGCCGAATGGCGACCTCTATATCTTTATCGATGTGGCCAAACACGAGATCTTTGAACGCGATGGCGTGAACCTGTTCTGTCGTGTGCCTGTATCGATGGCGAGCGCAGCACTGGGCGGCGACATCGAAGTACCGACGATTGACGGTGGCCGCAGCCGTGTGAAAATCCCAGCAGGAAGCCAGTCTGGGCGTCAGATGCGACTGCGGTCTAAAGGTATGCCAGCGCTGCGTGGTGCGGGCCAAGGTGATATGTTCATCGAGATCGCCGTGGAAACGCCGGTCAATCTGACCAGCCGCCAGAAAGAGCTCTTGCGAGAGTTCGAACAGGAGTCCAAGGAAAACAACCCCGAGAACGACAGTTTCTTTAAGTCGGTCAAAGGGTTCTGGGACTCGATGAAAGGTTAGTGAAGCGGGGCCTCTGGGCCCCGTTTTCTTTTAGGGCTTTGCCCCCTTGGCTACGCCAATTCCCCCAGGATATTTGCGGCAAGAGAAAAGCCGTTCAGCTTTGATTAACCAAGCTGGGGCAGAGTTGGGTCGTAATGTCCAATCTTGGTTTCTCAGATGTTTCTATGCCCTTGTTTCAGGGCGACGAGGCTAGGCCTGCGCCTTTGCCCAATGGACAGATGCCATCCTATATTCGTGATCATCGGAAGCGGTTGCGTGAGCGGTTTATGGCGGCTGGCGGGGATGCGTTGCCGGACTATGAGTTGCTAGAACTGTTGCTGTTTCGCGCCATTCCGCGTCAGGACGTGAAGCCTTTGGCGCGACGGCTGCTCGAGGTCTTTGGGTCTTACAACGGAGTCTTGTCCGCGCCGGTTGCGCGTTTGGGCGAAGTGAAGGGTGTTGGGGCTACGGTGATTTGCGAGCTTAAGCTGGTTGAGGCTGCGGCGCATCGTCTGGCGCGCTCTAAGGTCATGCAACGGCGTATTCTCAGCAGTTGGGATGCCTTGCTCGATTATTGTCAGACGACCATGGCGCATCGAGATATTGAACAGTTCCGCATTCTGTTTCTGGACACGAAAAACACGCTGATTGCGGATGAAGAACAGGCGCGCGGGACGGTAAATCATGTGCCGGTCTATCCGCGTGAGGTGGTGAAGCGGGCTTTGGAGCTGAATTCGACGGCATTGATTTTGATTCACAATCACCCTTCCGGCGATCCGACCCCCAGTCAGGCGGATATTGAGATCACGGAACAGATCCGAGAATCCTGCAAAGTCATGGGGATCAAGCTGCACGACCATCTGGTGATCGGCAAGTCACGCAAGCTGAGCTTTCGAACGGCTGGGTTGCTGTTTGACTAGCGGACCCAGACCTCAACGCGGCGGTTCACGCGACGGCCCCAAGCGGTGTCATCACAGGCAACCGGAAAGGCCTCACCATAGCCGCTGCTTTTGAGGGTGACCTGGCTGAGGTCTGCGGTTTCAGAGGCGGCCTTCACGGCCTCAAGCACACGATTGGCGCGGCGCAGGGACACCTGAAGGTTCGCGCTCGCGCCGCCTGATCCGTCGGAAAAGCCGACGAAGGTCAGTTCCTGACCGTCGAAGTCTCCGCGTTCCAGGCGTTGTGCGAGGAGTTCGACGTTTGAAAGGGAATGCGCGTCGAGCTCAGACACGCCTGCCGTAAAGCGGAACGTCGTTGTCAGTCGCCGCAGGGGTGACAGATCCACCACCATCTGCTGCAGATCCTCAATCGAGACCGCCTTACCTGCTTGCCCAATCGCATTGACCAGCCGCTCGCCTTGCGCCGCCATCGGAATTTCTTCGCTCGCCTGATCCACATAGCCCGCACGGCGGATCACAAACTGCGCCGCATCACTTTGCACGTACCGCAGGAAATCCCGCACGACCTTGGGTTGGCGCAACGCCGGAATGTAGAAATACATCGGCGTGGACAGCGGATAATCCTCGGTTTTGATGCCACGCCGCGTGGCCGAAATCTCATGCCCACACCCACCGGTCAGTTTCATCGGCAGTGTCCCACCTGTGCGTTCATAGGCCGAGATGCCCAGCGCAAAGGGGTCAAATTGCACCGATCGCACCAGATCCGACAGATGCGGATAATAGAGGACTTTTGATGAAAATTTTAAGTTTGCGGGTTTCATCAACTCGTCTTCGATGGCTTGCAAAAGCCCCGACCCGGGGGCCGGCAAATGCAGCGAAATCGGCGCATCTACGCCGCCCAGTTCCTTCCAATTCTCGATCTTGCCCGCAAAGACCCGCGCCAGTTGCAAGGCAGAGAGCGATTTCACAGGGTTGCCGAGCTCTGTCACGGGAATCAATGCGCTGAGGGACAGCACGCGGCTCCGGTTGTCGTGGCGCATATCGCCAAGGCCTGATTCCTCGGCCCGTGCGGCCTCGGGGTCGCGGATTTCGCGCAGGGCCATGGCGATGTCGGCTTCATTGGCGATGAGATCGGCAAAGCCTTCGTCCGTTGTTGTGCCATTGATCGCGAATCGCGCGATGGTTTCGCCGCTTTGCTGGTTGTTCAATTCATAGAGCACGAGGTTGTCGTTGGAGGCATCGCGCAGGATCGAATAGCCGTTCCTCAGCGCAAAGGCTTCGACCAAAGCAGGCACCAAAACGTCAGCCATGCTGCTTGCGCCAGAAATCACAACCTCGGCCACATAGTTCGTGAGGCTTGGGCAGGCAGGGCCCTCGCAGTTCACGCCCGTCCCATCCACGGTCAGAACGCCGTAAATCGTGTCGATTCTGTAGAATTCGCCGTCAAACCCAAGCAAGGTGCCCGAAATTTCCACGGCCCCATCCGGTGCGGACAGCGTGATATCTTGCGCTGCCGCGGTGAGCACACCGTGAAATAGACAAAGTGCGGCGAGGACCGCCGCACGAAGATGCCGCATAAATGAACCCTTACTGACTAGCCTTTTTGGGCGAATGTCAGATCTTGAAGCAGATTTTGCAGCACGAGGAAATCACCAGTTGCGCTACAGCCGGGAATTTCTACGTTGAGTGTCTTTTTGATCGGCGCGCCGCCGGGCGTCACCTGCAACGTCGTCGCAGAGATCGCGCGACCACAGTTTGCGCCATTGACCTCGGCCTCAACAGTCAGTTGCACGTCGCCTGCTTCGGCGGCGTTCACGGTTGGGAAAGTATAGACGTCCGCCATCCGGGACAGCTCGCTAAAACCATCGCCAAGGCGCATCAGAAAACCTCCGCGGCCGCCAATCACAGCGGTCAAGTCACGGTCGTTGCCAAACCAGACATGGCCCTCTTCGCCGTAGGTTGCGCCAAATTCAAGCGCGTGGATTTGCAGACCTGTTTCGCCCATCCATTGGACCGCAACACGGTCATAAAACTGCAGGGAGCCAACATCGGCCGTCGCAGAGGCCGCGTAGCCATTGGGGAATGTCACATCAAACTGCGCGTCCATCGCCATGGCTGGGACGGAGATCTCGAGCACGCCATCGGCATCGAGGACTTCGGTAAAGGTCAGGCCCGCGTGCGTGATGGTCACACGGTCACCGGGCAGGCAGCTCGCGGAGACGTTCAGGTTCACCATGGCCGCGACGGCCGGGGTGGCTGAAACGGCGATGTCACAGCCCAGAAGCGGTGCGTTTTCCTCTTTGGGCATGCTGGCCACAGGAACTTCGCTGGCGACGGTCAGAATAATCGGTTGGGCAGGCAGGCTGGCTTCAGCGTAGCGTTCTTCTGGCATGGCCGGCAGCGCGTTATCCGCGTCGTTACGGCCCAAAAGTACGTTGGCGTTGAGACCTGTGTCGATAGATTTCGCCACCAGCTTGTCGCGCGGTTCTGCTACGGCAGAGGCCTCAAGAGGTGAGCCACTTTGCATCAGGAACCCAATGGCGCCTGCGGTCGCGACGGTAAAGGCGACCAAGGCCACCTTGGTAGCACTGTCTTTCTTGACGGAGAAATTCTTCAACCGTTTGAGTTTATTTAGGCGCTTAAGTTTCTTTACGTTGAACTTCATCGGGCCCACTCCTGCTCACAAAAACCCAAGTGTGTTTATGAACAGGAAAAAGGGCGCGAAAGTGGCGCCCTTTGGGTGATTTGTGGAAACTTTAGCGAGTCAGCCTAGGAATAGCTGCCGTGGCAATGCTTGAATTTCTTGCCTGATCCACATGGGCATGGGTCATTTCGACCCGGATTTCCCCAAGTGGAGCGGTCGTCTTCGTCAAAGCCTTCGACCAGCGGCACATATTTGTTTTTCGGAGCCTCATCCCCCGGCTGCGCCTGGTTGATGGCTTCTTGCTGTGCCTGGATCTGCGCAATCATCGCGCGCTGTTCTTCTTCGGTCAGCGGGCGGATTTTGCCGAGGTTCTTGGTAACGTCTTCGCGCAGACCTTCAAGCAGGCCTTCAAACAGTTGGAAGGCTTCGGTCTTGTATTCGTTCAGCGGATCACGCTGGGCATAGCCGCGGAACCCGACCACAGAGCGCAGGTGTTCGAGCGTCAGCAGATGCTCGCGCCATTTGCTGTCGATGGTCTGCAAAAGCAGCTGTTTTTCGATGTTGCGCATCGCGTCTGGGCCAAATTGTACGGCCTTTTGCGCCATGAACTCGTCCGCCGCTTTTTCCAGACGTTCCTGGATGTCTTCGTCATCCACGCCTTCTTCGGCGGCCCATTCCACCACCGGAGCATCGATGCCGACGTTTTCCTGTAGCGAGGCCTTGAGGCCTTCGGTGTCCCATTGTTCGGCATAGGATTTTGGCGGCATGTGGATGTCGATCAGATCGGCGATCACCTCGTGACGCATGTCCTGCACGATTTCAGACAGATCCTCGGCTTCCATGATCTCACGGCGCTGGCCAAAGATCACTTTCCGCTGGTCGTTCATCACGTCGTCAAACTTCAGAAGCTGTTTCCGGATGTCAAAGTTGCGGCCTTCGACCTTGGCCTGCGCGCGCTCTAGCGATTTGTTCACCCAAGGGTGCACGATGGCTTCGCCCTCTTGCATGCCCAGAGTGGACAGCACCTTGTCCAGACGGTCTGAGCCGAAAATCCGCATCAGGTCATCTTCCAAAGATAGGAAGAAGGCCGAGCGACCCGGATCCCCTTGACGGCCGGAACGACCACGCAGCTGGTTGTCGATGCGGCGGCTTTCGTGGCGTTCGGTGGCCAGAACGAACAGGCCACCGGCCTCTTTGACCGCGTTCTCATCCGCCTGGTGGCCCTCTTCGATCCGGGCCCGAATCTCATCGGGATTGGCTTCGGGATCGGCGGCAATGGCTTCCATGATCTTAAACTCGACGTTGCCGCCCAGTTTAATGTCGGTACCACGGCCCGCCATGTTGGTCGCGATAGTCACCGCACCCAACTTGCCCGCGTCGGCCACGATCTGCGCCTCTTGCTCGTGCTGGCGCGCGTTCAGGACGTTGTGCTCGATCCCCGCATCGTTCAGCAATTGCGACAACAGCTCGGATTTCTCAATCGAGGTCGTGCCCACGAGGGTCGGTTGTCCCTTTTCCTTGGACTCTTTGATCGTATTCACAATCGCGTCGTATTTTTCTTTGGCCGTGCGATAGACCGCGTCGTCCTCGTCCTTCCGCGCCACAGGCCGGTTGGTTGGAACCTCAACAACGCCCAGACCATAGATTTCTGCAAATTCGTCAGCCTCGGTCAGCGCCGTGCCGGTCATGCCGCCCAGCTTGTCATAAAGACGGAAGTAGTTCTGGAAGGTCACCTGCGCCAAGGTCACGTTCTCAGGTTTGATCGACACACCCTCTTTGGCCTCAATCGCCTGATGCAAACCCTCGGACAAACGACGGCCCGCCATCATACGGCCCGTGAATTCGTCGATCAAAACAACCTCATCGCCGCGCACGATGTAGTCTTTGTCTTTGGTGAAAAGCTTGTGCGCGCGCAGACCCTGGTTCACATGGTGCACAATCGTAGTGCTTTCCGGATCATAGAGCGACTGCCCCTCAGGCAGGATCTCCGCCTCAAGCAGTTTGGCTTCAAGCCAGTCGTTGCCATCGTCGGTAAAAGACACAGCGCGGGTTTTTTCATCGAGCGTAAAGTGCTCATCGCCGATGTCAGGAATGATCTTGTCGATCGCCATGTACATATCGGTGCGGTCCGCAGCAGGCCCCGAGATGATCAGCGGCGTCCGGGCTTCGTCGATCAGGATCGAGTCGACCTCGTCCACGATGGCGAAATAGTGGTTGCGCTGGAAGATCTGGTTCAGCTCGGACTTCATGTTGTCGCGCAGATAGTCAAAGCCCAGCTCGTTGTTCGTGGCGTAGGTCACGTCGCAGCCATAGGCCGCTTTCTTTTCCTCGTCAGGCTGCTGCGGGTAAACAACACCAGTGGTCAGGCCCAACGCGCCATAGACCTTGCTCATCCATTCCGCGTCACGTTTCGCGAGGTAGTCGTTCACGGTGACGATATGCACGCCCTTGCCGGTCAGAGCATTCAGATAGGCCGGGAAGGTCGCCACGAGGGTTTTGCCCTCACCGGTTTTCATTTCCGAGATATTGCCCTGATGCAGGAACATCCCGCCCATGAGCTGCGTATCAAAAGCGCGCAAACCAAGCGCGCGTTTCGCGGCCTCGCGGCAGTTTGCAAAGGCTTCGGGCAGGATCGCGTCAAGGCTTTCGCCCCCTTCCACGCGTGCTTTATATTCCGCGGTCTTTTCGATCAGCCCCTCGTCGCTCAGAGCTTCAAACTCTGGCTCCAGCGCGTTGATCTTTTCGACTATGGTTTTGGTCGCCTTGATCTTTCGGTCGTTCGGCGTTCCGAAGACCATTTTGGACAGTTTTCCAAAACCCAACATGCGAATGTGTCCTTCGTTGACAAAATCTTTAGCCGCTTGTGCTTGCTCGTTCTGATGCCTGCTCATAGAAACAGGGCAAAGGACTCGTGCATCGGCCTCAAAGCGATGTAAGCGCCTATATATACAGTGTCAACGCCGCCCCCCGTCGCGGCCCGAACCAAGGACGTTTCGATGTCAAAAACACTCAAAGCTTTGCGTATTTCCGCGGCAGGTCTTTTCTTTGCGCTTCCTGCTTTTGCTCAGGAAACACCGACGGCTGACACCGTTGTGGCCACGGTGAATAACGCAGAGATCACATTGGGTCACATGATTGCGGTACGCGAGACACTGCCAGCGCAATATCAACAATTGGCGCCTGAGGTTCTGTTCAGCGGCATTTTGGACCAGATCATTCAACAAACCCTACTGGCGCAGGCGGTTGGAGACGACATTCCGACCCGCACTGCGAAAACGCTGGAAGTGCAGCGCACGGCTATTTTGGCGGATGCCGCCGTTGATGCTGCGATCTCTGCGCGGGTAGACGATGCAGCTTTGCAAGCGGCTTATGATGCGAAGTACGGCAATTTCGCAGGCGCGCAGGAGTTTGATGCAAGCCACATTCTGGTAGAAACCGAAGAAGAAGCCCAAGCCATCGCCACCGAGATCCGCGCCGGTGCTGATTTCGCGGAAACCGCCAAAGCCAAGTCCACCGGCCCCTCCGGCCCACGCGGCGGCGCTTTGGGCTGGTTTGGCCCAGGTCAGATGGTGCCGCCGTTTGAGGCAGCCGTGGCAGAGCTGAAGGTCGGAGAGGTCTCTGATCCGGTTGAAACGCAATTTGGCTGGCACGTGATCATCCTGAACGACACGCGCACCCAAGAAGCGCCAACATTTGAGATGGTTCTGTCGGAAATTCAGGTTGATGCAGAGAATGCTGCCGCGGCGGCCTATGTGGCAGAACTGGCGGAAAACGGCACAGTGGACCAATCCGCGGCCGAGGGCCTGGACCCGAACTTGATCGCGCAATTCGAACTGCTGGACGAGTAAATTGGCTGACATCACCGCTGTCTCCCCGCTCGCACCTGAGGGATTTCCAGAGCTACCTGTGATCGACGGTGTGCGTTTTGCCGCCGTTGAAGCCGGTGTGAAATATCAGGGTCGCAAAGACGTGACCCTGATCGAGCTCGCGCCCGGATCGTCGGTTGCGGGGGTTTTCACGAAATCCGCGACGCGTTCGGCCAACGTGCTGGATTGTCAGGTAAAAGTCGGGTTGGACAGCGACGCGGGGGCTGCGTTTATCATCAATTCCGGCAACTCCAACGCCTTTACGGGCCGCGCGGGCGAAGGCTCGGTCGCGGCGATTTGTGAGGCCGTGGCGGGCGTCACTGGCCTGCCGCAGGAGCGTGTTTTCACCTCATCCACTGGCGTCATCGGCGAACGCCTGCCCCATGACCGCATCACCGCGAAGATCGACGAATTGGTGGCTGGCCTGACGCCGGACGCGATTGAGGATGCAGCCCACGGCATCATGACCACCGACACCTATGCCAAGGGTGCCGGAACGACGGTTATGATCGACGGCCAACCTGTGAAAATCGCAGGGATCGCCAAAGGATCCGGCATGATCGCGCCGGATATGGCGACGATGCTGGTCTATATTTTCACCGACGCCAAGGTCGAGCGCGCGCTGTTGCAACAGATCCTGTCAGAGCTCACCGATGTGACGTTTAACGCGATCACCGTGGATAGCGACACCTCGACCTCTGACACACTGTTGTTAGGCGCAACGGGGGCATCGGGTGTCGAGATCAAGGAAGCCGAAGGACCCTTTGCGGCGGGTTTGCACGAGGTCATGCTGGACCTGGCGCATCTGGTCGTGCGCGACGGTGAGGGCGCGACGAAATTTGTGGAAATTTCAGTGACCGGCGCGGCCAGCGATCAGGACGCGAAAACCCATGCTTCGGCCATCGCGAACTCTCCGCTGGTGAAAACCGCCATCGCGGGCGAAGACCCTAACTGGGGCCGCATCGTCATGGCCATCGGGAAATCCGGGGCTACGGCGGATCGTGACCTGCTGACCATCCATTTCGGGGACGTTCTGGTGGCCGAGAAAGGCTGGGTGGCGGAAAGCTATTCTGAGGAAGCAGGGGCGGCCTATATGATGGCGCAAGAGCTGGCGATCCGCGTGGATCTGGGGCTCGGTGACGGCGCGGCCAAGGTTTGGACCTGCGATCTGACCCATGGCTACATCACGATTAACGCGGATTATCGGTCATGAAGTCGGTTCTGGTCTCTGCGGTCTGTCTGATCGACCGCGACGGGCGGGTGTTGTTGGCGCAACGGCCCGAAGGGAAATCCATGGCGGGTCTTTGGGAGTTTCCCGGCGGCAAGGTTGAGGACGGCGAGACGCCGGAGGTCGCCTTGATCCGAGAGCTTGAAGAAGAGCTAGGCATCAACACCTGGGAAAGCTGCCTGGCGCCACTGACTTTTGCGTCGCATACATACGAAAAGTTCCACCTGCTGATGCCACTCTTCGCCTGCCGCAAATGGGAAGGCACACCGATCGCGCGTGAGGGTCAGGTCTTGAAATGGGTCTATCCCAAGGATTTCCGCGACTATCCAATGCCGCCAGCGGATATACCGCTCATTCCCATGATTAGGGACTGGGTTTAGCCGAATTTACGTGCCTTCGCGAAAGGTCGAAATCTCTTCGAGCGGTTTCTTGTATTTCGCGACCTTTGGCACTTTTGCATCGTCGCTCGGGTGGCCAACTGCGACAATCATGATGGGTTTTTCGTTGTCTGGTCGCCCTAAAAGACCGTTAAGAAACTTCATAGGGTTGGGTGTATGCGTCAGGGTAACCAACCCCGCGGTGTGAAGCGCGGTTAGCAAAAACCCGGATGCGATCCCGGTACTCTCTGGCACATAGTAATTTTTGTACCGCGAACCATCCGCAAGCTGCCCCCAACGCTGTGCGAAGATCACGATCAACCAAGGCGCGTCCTCGAGATGAGGTTTTTCAGCATTTGTTCCGATGGGTTCTAACGCTTTAATCCATTCGTCCCCTGCGCCGCCGGCATAAAACTTGACCTCTTCTTCTTCTGCGGCCACTCGAATTTGCCGTTTGATGGCTGGGTCGGAAATTGCCACGAAGTGCCAGGGCTGGTGATTGGCGCCGGACGGTGCCGTTCCGGCTGCGCGGATGCAGTTTTGGATCACTTGTTTGGAAACAGGTCGGGTAGAATAGTCCCTAACCGTATGTCGGCGCGTCATATGCGAATAGAAATCCGCAGCAGCAGCCTCCATCTCTTCGTCGCTCATGTCTGACCGATCAGGTAGTTCAATTGCTGAATATTGTAGGTCTTCTTTTGCAAACATGGCGCGCCCGGAACTATTGTTTTGCGGGAGCCTAAGAGGGAAAACCGTGACCAGCAAGGCAGGTTAATTTCTGAATGCGCAATCAATCGGTTGACCTCGCAACAAATTGTGCTCCTTCTAAGCGCGCCTTGGAATTAAATCAGAGTTCGATATGAGCTGGCTGCGCCGCAATGCTGAACCTATCGAAGCCGTCGCGGCCTCAATCACTGCATGTGTCACCCTAGGTGCCTTGGTGGCGATATCCATTCAGCTCGAGGCCAATGACTTGGTGTCACGCCAGCAATCCGCTCGTGAAAGCTATCGCAGCCACTTGGCCCTCGCGACGGCTAATCCAGACTTCGCAGCTCCGGCAGACACATGTGCGTTGCTCCAATCGGATCGAGCAGGGGCCTATGAGTCTTTCGTTGAACATCTGTTTTACTCCGCAGAGCAAATGTTGGCTGTCGAAGATGGGTGGCAGGATACGTTTCAAGAAAAGCTTGGTCAGCACGCGGCCTATCTCTGCATGGAAGACACAGCGCGCGGGGATACGCCTGAATTAATCGCGCTCTTGCAAAGGTTCAGAGCGACAGCTTGCACCGCTGAAATCACTTGCCAGACAGAAAATTGAACGAAAAACGCCGCCCAATGGGCGGCGCTTTCTATTTCTATCGGTCAGACCCTTAGTCCAGCGTCCGCGCCACTTCTTCGCGCTCAAAGATCTCGATGACGTCGCCTGCACGGATATCATCGTAGTTCTCAAAGGCCATGCCGCATTCCTGACCGGACTGAACCTCTGCAACTTCGTCCTTGAAGCGTTTCAGAGTTTTCAGCGTGCCTTCGTGGATCACCACGTTGTCACGCAGCAGACGTACGCCAGCAGAGCGACGCGCCACGCCTTCGGTGACCAGACAGCCTGCAACCTTGCCCACGTTGGACACTTTGAAGACGTCTTTGATCTGGGCGTAGCCGATAAAGGTCTCTTTGATTTCCGCAGACAAGAGGCCCGAAGCCGCCGCTTTTACGTCGTCCACGAGGTCGTAGATCACCGAGTAATAGCGGATCTCGACGCCCTTTTGGTTCGCCGTGTTGCGTGCCGAGGTATTGGCCCGGACGTTAAAGCCCATGACTGGGGCTCCAGACGCCTCTGCCAGACCAATATCTGTCTCGGTGATCGCACCAACACCAGAATGCAGAACGCGCACCCGTACCTCGTCGTTGCCGATCTTTTCCATCGCCTGAACGATCGCTTCAGCAGACCCCTGCACGTCCGCTTTGACCAGAATTGGCATTTCCGAGACGTTCTCGTCGTCTTTTGCCTTCTGCATCAGCTGTTCCAGCGTGGTCGCTGCACCGGCTGCGGCACGTTTGTCTTTCGCGGCTTGCGCACGGTATTCCGCGATCTCACGGGCTTGAGCTTCGGTCTCGGTCACGTTCAGCACGTCGCCAGCCTCGGGCGTACCGTTCAGACCAAGCACCTCAACAGGCACCGAAGGACCCGCTTCTTTGACGCGTTCGCCCTTGTCGTTGATCAGCGCACGGACCTTACCGTATTGCTCACCCACAACAAAGATATCGCCTTGGCGCAGGGTGCCCTTTTGAACCAGAACGGTCGCGACAGGGCCACGGCCCACGTCAAGCTGCGCTTCGATCACGGCACCTTGGGCGGCGCGATCTGGGTTGGCTTTCAGTTCCAAAATTTCTGACTGCAGCGCAATCGCTTCGAGCAGCTCATCCAGACCTTGGCCAGTGTGGGCAGAAACCTCAACGTCCTGCACTTCACCAGACATCGCCTCAACGATAACTTCGTGTTGCAGCAGCTCGCTGCGCACTTTCATCGGATCAGCGGCTTCTTTGTCGATCTTGTTGATCGCCACAATAATCGGCACTTCGGCCGCTTTCGCGTGGTTGATCGCCTCAATCGTCTGCGGCATGACCGAGTCATCCGCCGCAACCACCAGAACAACGATGTCCGTGACCTGAGCACCACGGGAGCGCATCGAGGTAAAGGCCGCGTGGCCCGGAGTATCCAGGAACGACAGAACCGTACCGCTATCGGTTTTCACCTGATAAGCACCGATGTGCTGGGTGATGCCGCCGGCCTCGCCCGCCACAACTTTGGCGTCGCGGATCGCATCAAGCAGAGACGTTTTACCGTGGTCAACGTGGCCCATAATGGTGATGACCGGAGGACGTGACTGCAGGTCTTCATCCGCATCATCCACATCGGAAATCACGTCTTCAACGTCAGAGTCAGAAACGCGCACAACTTTGTGGCCAAATTCCTCGATGATCAGTTCCGCAGTATCCGCGTCGATGGTTTGGTTCTGTGTCACCATCATGCCCATTTTCATGAGCTCTTTGACAACATCGGCCACACGTTCCGCCATACGGTTCGCCAGCTCGGAAACGACAATCGCTTCTGGCAGCTGAACGTCACGAATGACCTTTTCACGCTCAACAGAGCCGCCCATCGCCTTTTGACGCGCGCGTTCCTGTTTCCGCTTCATAGAGGCAAGGGATTTCTGACGTCCGCCCTCGCCGCCTGTCGCTTGGGACAGAGTCAGCTTGCCGGAACGACGACCTTCGTTGCGGCCACCGCGGCCACGGTTCTCGCGTTCGCGATCCGCTTTGCGTGGGGTCGCGGCAGGTGCCGGACGGCTGGACAGATCGCGTTTTGGACCGCTTTCTTTCGCAGCAGGGGCCGCTTTCGCAGCCGCAGCTTCGGCCGCCGCGCGTTGCGCAGCCACTTCGGCTTCTTTGCGTTTTTGTTCTTCGGCTTCGGCTTTGGCCTTGGCGCGCTCTTCGGCTTCGCGTTGCTCGCGCTCTTTCGCTTCGGCTTCAGCGCGACGACGGGTGCGTTCCTCTTCGCGCGCCTTTTCCTCGGCTGCGCGGCGTTCCGCCTCTTCGCTTTCGCGTGCTTTCGCGGCCTGAAGCGCCTTCAGACGACGCGCCATTTCCGCATCAGAGATGCCCGCCGGACGTTTAGAAGGATCACCACCGACTGCTCCGCCGCCCGCAGGCTTACCGGCGCCCGGCTTGGGCACCACAACGCGCTTGCGTTTGGTTTCCACCACGACGTTCTTGGTGCGCCCGTGGCTAAAGCTTTGCTTTACGTTGCCAGGACGCGCGCCGCGCAGACCCAATGTCTTTTTACCGTCACTATCGCTCATGTAGCTTTCTAATCCTTCCGGGCGGCCCCTGCCGCCTTATTTTCCAGCGTATTTTGTCGTATGCCCTTAAGTCGTTGGGCTTCCTCTACAACACGTTGCGTGAGTCCACCAGACGCAAGCGCACTATGAATCACAGTTTGTCGCCCAAATGCTGCCCCAAGCTCGGCCTGCGTGAGCCAACCGATATAGGAGCCATAGTGCGGCGTGCTCAGTTTGGACTTGCCGCGACCAGAGCCATCCACCGCCTGAATCAGCACTTCGGCGTATTCTTTGGACAACCAGTCTTTCACTTTTTCATACCCAGCGACCGCTTCGCCGGACTTTCGTGCAAGGCTGATCAAGTCTACCACACGGCGCGCGATTTGGCTTTCCACCTCATCCGCGAGCCCGTCCGGCACGGCAACTTGCTGCTTAGCCGCGCGCGAAAACGCGCCTTTCTTGCCAGCTTTCTCAAGCGCAGCCCGATCCGCCGAGACATAAATCCCGCGACCGGGCAATTTGCCCAGGATATCCGGCACGATCTGACCATCCGGCCCCACAACAAAGCGGATCAACCCAAACTTAGGGTTCACCTCGCCCGTTGCAATGCACTTGCGCTCAGGACCGTCGCTCCGGTCTTTGGTTCGCCCGCCGCGTCCCATCTGTCAGCCTCACGAGGCCTGAGATCAGGCCTCGGCCTCCTCGGATGCGTCGCCCTCGGCGGCCTCTTCTTCGGCTTGCGCCAGCAACTCGTCGGGATCCACCCAACCCAGCATGACACGCGCGGTCATGATCATGTCCTGTGCTTCTTCCAGAGTGATGCCGAACGGCTCAAGGCTACCATCGTCTTTGGAACGCTCGCCGTCGACCGTTGTCCAGCCACCGGCCAGTTCCCAGTCCGCGCAGGTTGCAAAGTCTTCGAGAGATTTCACATCGTCTTTCGCCAGCGCCTCTACCATTTGGGCAGTCAGGCCTTCGAATTCAATAAGGCTGTCCTCTGCGCCCAGCGCACGGGCCGCTTCCAGAGCAGCCGCAGCTTGTGCTTCGAGATATTCACGCGCACGGGTTTGCAACTCGCTCGCGGTGCCTTCGTCCACACCGTCGATGACCAGAAGTTCGTCGATCTCGACATAGCCAACTTCTTCGAGGTTGGTGAAGCCCTCAGAGACGAGCAATTGCGCAAAGAACTCGTCGATATCCAGCGCCTCTTGGAACAGCGCAGTGCGAGCCTCGAATTCCTTCTGACGACGCGCGGATTCTTCGGCCTCGGTCATGATGTCGATATCAAGGTTCGTCAGCTGAGACGCCAGACGCACGTTCTGACCGCGACGGCCGATGGCGAGGGACAGTTGTTCCTCTGGCACAACCACTTCGATCTTGCCGGCTTCTTCATCCAGAACAACCTTAGAGACCTCTGCAGGTTGCAGCGCGTTCACGAGGAAGGTCGGCTGATCTTCGTTCCAAGGGATGATGTCGATTTTCTCGCCTTGCAGCTCGTTCACAACGGCCTGCACGCGCGAGCCACGCATACCAACGCAAGCACCCACTGGGTCAATCGAACCATCGTAGGAAATCACAGCGATCTTGGCGCGCGAACCCGGGTCACGGGACACGGCTTTGATCTCGATGATGCCGTCATAAATCTCTGGCACTTCCATTTTGAACAGCTCGGCCATGAATTCTGGCGCGGTGCGGGACAGGAAGATCTGTGGGCCACGGGTCTCACGACGCACGTCTTTCACGTAACAGCGGATGCGGTCATTGGGACGATAGCTCTCGCGGCCGATCTTTTCGTTGCGGCGCAGGATTGCTTCGCCGTAGCCCGCGAGATCGACGATGACATTGCCGTATTCTTCGCGTTTGACCTGACCGTTGATGATCGTGCCAGCCTTGTCTTTGAACGCCTCATACTGACGATCACGCTCAGCTTCGCGGACCTTCTGCAGGATCACCTGTTTCGCGGATTGCGCAGCAATCCGGCCCAGCTCTACCGGAGGGATTTCCTCGACATAGGTATCGCCAACTTCTGGGTTCTCCAGATACTGTTTGGCCTGCTCTACGGTGAACTCGGCCTGATAGTTCTCAAGCTCTTCGTCCTCAACCACGGTGCGCACGCGAGTGAATGTCGCGCGGCCGGTCTTGCGGTCGATGGACACGCGGATGTCCATTTCCGCGCCGTAGCGGGACTTGGCGGCGCGCGCGAGGCTCTCTTCCATCGCTTCGACAACCAGACCTGGGTCGATCATCTTTTCGCGGGCCACGGCCTCGGCGGTTTGCAACAGCTCCAGCTGGTTTGCAGAGGTAATTGCCATTATTCAGTCTCCTCAGAACCCGTCTCGGTTTCAATGTCGTCAAATGCGTCTTCGTTCAGCACACCGGCCTCTTTACGTTGACGCAGCATTTCTTTGATCAGATCGTCGGTCAGCACCAGTTTGGCATCAGACAGCCAGTCAAACTGCAGACCCACGGTGCCTTGTTCGATGTTGATCAGCACTTCTTCGCCCTCAACACCCGCAAGCACGCCTTTGAAACGTTTCTGACCATCGATCAGTTCGCTGGTTTCCACCTTGGCCTCATAGCCCTCAAAGGTGTCAAAGTCTTTCAGGCGCGTCAGAGGACGGTCGATGCCGGGGCTGCCGACCTCAAGCGCGTAACCGTCTTCAATCGGATCCTCGACGTCCAGAACGGCGCTGATCGCATTGCTGATCTGTGCGCAGTCATCGACTTCGATACCGCCTTCCGGCTTTTCCGCCATGATCTGCAATGTATGGGTCTTGCCACCCATAAACCGCAGGCGCACCAGCTCGAACCCCATGTCCTCGATGACAGGGCCAACGATCTCGGCGAGACGGCGATCCATCGCAGATTTGGCAATCATATTGCTCATGCGTATGTCCAATTTGAGCGACGGGCACAAAAAAACGGGCCCGCGGCCCGTTGTCGTTTCCGGTGGGCGCTGAGTGTCCAGCGCGCCGCTGTTGAGGGGGATATAGGCGGTTCAGCCTGAGTCTGCAAGCCCTCAGTTGGGAACCGCCTTAAGGGCCTTAATCATCCTGCCATTTCGCGTCCCGATGCGAGCCATCGCAATAGGGTTTATTCCCCGAAAGACCGCAGCGACAGAGCACATATTTCCGCTCTGATTGCCCCTGACCCTGCGGAGGAACTGGGGACACCACATCCTTGACCCAATAAGGGCCGTTCTTTTCGACTTCGATCTCTGCGCGGTCAGCAAATAGGTGAGGCGGCATCTCATCTGCCAAGGCCAGGGCGCTTGACGGGCAAGCCTCGATCACGGCGCGCACCTCTTCGGCGGCTCCTTTGTCGGGTTGCACCCAAGGTTTCTGTGCGGGGTTGAAAATATGGCTCGCGAGCCGTCCACATTCAGCCGCATGGGAACACAAAAGCGGATTATATGTCACCGAAACTTCGGACCCTTCATAAGTGATGATCCGATCCCGCCCCGCAGGCGTTCCGCCCCGGCTTTGAAACCCAGCCTCTTTGTGAGAGCCGTCGCAAAACGGTTTGCTCTTGGACGCCCCACAGCGGCAGAGCGCCATGATCGGTTTGGTTTCGACCTCGCTGCCGTCCGTGTTCTTCATGGACGAAAGGCCTTTGACCACAAGCGGGCCGTTCTCGCGTTCTTCGATGGCTGGGGTGTCAGACATGCCGTCTCCTCCTCTGGCTATAAGGAAGAGGCTAGCGCGAACGCTCGGTTTTCCAAAGAGGGTTAACCGCGCGCCCATGCACAGACGCGCCGCCGTTTGGCGAGACTTAGGCCTCGATCATATCCACGCGCGTTGCGTGGCGGCCGCCCTCAAACTCGGTATCCAGAAACGCGTCGACGATTTCCATGGCGAGACCCGCGCCAATCACGCGCGCGCCCATCGACAGCATCTGCGCATTGTTATGGGCGCGGATCATCTTGGCCGAAAACACGTCGGAACAAACACCACAACGGATGCCCTCGACCTTATTTGCGGACATCATGATCCCCTGCCCCGTGCCGCAGATCAGAATGCCCAGGTCCGCGTCACCCTTGGCAATCATCTCAGCGGCTTCGCGACCATGTTTGGGGTAATGCGTGCTCTCGGATGTCATCGGCCCGATATCAATCGCCTCATATCCGCGCTCAGTCACATGGGCGGCAATAGATTTGCGCAGCTCGATATCGGCGTGGTCGCTAGACAGAACGATGCGTTTGGTCATGGCTTTCAGATCCCCAAATCAGAATATGAGCGCCTTTTGTCTGGAAACGGCCGCCCGAGCAATCCCCAAATGAAAACGCCCCGCAAAATGCGAGGCGTTCCCTGTTTGATATGGCGTAAAGCTTAAGCGAACCACCAGCGCTCGATCAGGCGCGAGCTGTCCATCTGGAACACGTTGCCGATGGTGCCAGAGTTGGTCAGCTTGGTGCTGTGCGCGTCGACGTAGTTTGCGTACATCGGGATCACGGTGCCACCTTCTGCGGACATGATCGCCTGCATCTCGTGGTACTGCTCGCGACGCTTCGCTGGGTCGAGTTCCGCACGTGCGGTCAGCAGCAGCTCTTGGAAGCGTGCATTTTCCCAGCTGGTGTCGTTCCAAGGCACACCGGATTCGTATGCAGTGGAGAACATCCAGTCCTCGGTCGCACGACCAGACCAGTAGCAAGCACACCATGGCTTCTTCAGCCAGACGTTGGACCAGTAACCGTCTGCAGGTTCCTGTACCACGTTGATGTCGATGCCGGCTGCTTTCGCGGAGGCTTGATACAGCTGCGCTGCGTCAACCGCACCAGAGAAGGCCGCGTCAGATGCAGACAGATCAACAGACAGACCGTCCAGACCCGCTTCCTTCAGCAGGGATTTCGCCAGATCCGGATCGTAATCGTTCAATGGCAGATCCGCTGCGTAGTACTGGTTCGCTGGACCGATCGGAATATCGTTCGCAACCGCACCGTGACCCAGAAGGATCTTGTCGACCATTTCCTGACGGTTGATCGCGTGCTTCAGCGCCTTACGGACCTTCACGTTGTCGAACGGCGACAGGCCGGTCAGCATTGGGAAGGTGAAGTGCTGGTTACCAGTAACCTCGAAGATGTTGATCATCGGGTTCGCTTTGAGCAGCGCTTCGGTTTTGAAGTCCACGCGGTTCACGGCGTCAACCTGACCTGTCATCAGCGCATTCATACGTGCAGAGGCATCGTTGATCGCGATGATTTCAACAGAGTCGAACCAGCCTTCTTTACCGTCTTTATAGTGGCCGTCTACGCGGCTCAGAACGGTGCGTACGCCTGGGTCAAAGCTTTCAACTTTGTACAGACCTGTACCGATACCCTGCGCGATCGCTTCTTCGATCTGGCCCGCTGGGAAGATACAGATGTGGTAGTCAGACAGCAGGAACGGGAAGTCCGCGTTGCCAGCCGCAAGTGTCAGAGACAGCTCGTGGTCGCTGATCTTATTCATTTCGTTGATCGCCGAAACGATTGGCTTCGCCGCGGATTTCGCGCCTTCGGCCACGTGCATGTTCAGGGATGCCATAACGTCATCCGCGCCGAACGCTTTGCCGTTGTGGAAAGTCACGCCCTTACGCAGTTTGAACGTCCAGGTTTTCGCGTCTGGGGTTGCTTCCCAGCTTTCCGCCAGTTCGCCGATCAGCTCACCGTTGGCCGCAACCTGTGTCAGGGTATCAAACACCGCACCATGCGCGGTTGTGATCATGAAGCTGTCAGAGTGGGTCCGGCTGTCCCAGCTGTCGGATGTGTTCGCACCCGCCAGACCAAGACGCAGAGTACCACCGCGTTTCGGAGCCGCCTTCAGAGGCACACCGGAAGCCGCCAGAACACCAGCTGCTGCACCGGTCTTTAGAAGGCCGCGTCTGCTAATTTGTGTCATTCTCATTCTCCCAATTGAGGACTATGTCGTGTTTTTGGTTATTATTATTAAGAGGTTACATTTTGTTTACGGCAGCATCGCCGATATTGTCGACCCCTCGCTCGTTTAACAGATTTGTCAGCCAATCCGGGTCCATCTCTGGCACCGAGCTGAGCAACAGATCTGTGTAGGGATGATGCGGAGGCTTGAACATGTCTTCTTTCAGACCCTGTTCCACCACACGCCCATCCTTCATCACCACAACCTCATCCGCGATCGAACGGACCGTCGCGAGGTCGTGCGTAATAAACATATAGGACAGCCCCAAGGTATCTTGGAGGCGTGCCAAAAGTTTTAGGATGCCTTCAGCCACCAATTGGTCCAAGGCCGAGGTGACTTCATCACAGATGATAAACTTTGGCTCAGCGGCCAAAGCACGGGCAATCCCGATACGTTGTTTCTGACCGCCAGACAGCTCAGATGGCAGGCGATTCATATATTGGCTGGGCTCAAGCTCGATCTCCTCGAGCAAATGTTCAACACGGCGGCGTTTTTCGCTGCCTGTCAGGCCCATATAGAATTGTACCGGACGACCGATGAGTTCGCCAATGGTCTTACGCGGGTTCAGCGCCGTATCGGCCATCTGATAGATCATCTGAGCCTGCCGCAACTGGCCGCGATCACGTTTGCGATAGTCGAGCGGCAAGGCTGTCCCGTCAAATTCGATATGACCCTTGGTCGGCGGCAAAAGACCCGTGATACAGCGTGCCGTTGTCGACTTGCCAGAGCCTGATTCCCCCACAACCGCGACCGTGCGCGCTTCGTGAATGTCAAAGCTCACGTCATGCAAAACCTTGGCGGTGCCATAGGCTGCATCGACGCCTCTTACGGAAACCACAGGAGTCGTCCCGGTGTGAACCGCTGGCTGTTGCGGACGCTGGAAGCTCCGGACAGCCCAAAGCGACTTGGTGTAGTCTTCTTGCGGATCAGACAGCATCTTGCGCGTTTCGGCCTCTTCGACCTCGTCGCCCTTCAGCATGACTTTCACCTTATCCGCCATCTGCGCCACAACCGCGAGGTCGTGCGTGATATAGATCGCGGCAGTGTCAAACTCCTCAACGATCTCGCGGATCGACGCCAGAACCTCGATCTGCGTGGTCACATCCAGCGCCGTGGTTGGTTCGTCAAAGATGATCAACTCGGGACGGCAAGACATCGCCATCGCGGTCATAGCGCGTTGCAGCTGACCCCCAGACACCTGGTGCGGATAGCGGAAGCCGATTTCGTCCGGGTTCGGCAGACGCAGCTTGCGATAAAGCTCCATCCCATCCGCTTCGCTTTCAGACTTGGACATGACGCCATGCTGAACTGGGGCTTCGGTGTGCTGGTCCATCAAGCGGTGCGCCGGGTTAAAGCTCGCCGCTGCGGATTGCGCCACATAGGCGATGCGCTTGCCCAGCAGCCCGCGTTTGACCGCAGCACTGGCGGTCAGCAAATCAATTCCGTCGAACTCCACCGATCCGCCCGAGATGCGCACGCCGTCTCGGGTAAACCCCATCGAGGCCAGGCCAACAGTCGATTTGCCAGCCCCGGATTCACCGATCAGGCCCAGCACTTCGCCTTTGTGCAGGTCAAGGTCGATGCCATTGATGATAGGGTTCCAGATCTCGTCACTTCGGCCTTCGATCTTGAGATCACGAATTTTTACCAGAAGGTCACTCATGATCTTACTCCTTCAGGCCGGAAGATTTGTGAAGCATCCAGTCGACCACGAAGTTTACGGCAACGGTCAGCAGTGCAATGGCGCCCGCGGCCAACAGAGGCGCGGATGCAACCTGTGGCGCAAAGGCTGCGAAGTTGATGAACTGTGCAAGGTCTTTCACCATTGTCCCCCAGTCCGCCAGCGGTGGCTGGATGCCGACACCCAGAAAACTGAGCGAGGCGATTGTCAGGAAAACAAAGCAAAAACGCAGTCCGAATTCGGCCAGCAATGGGGCTGTTGCGTTCGGAAGGATCTCGCGGAAAATCAGGTAAG
>JABSOU010000033.1 GCA_013215215.1 Cognatishimia sp.
TTTATTCGGGTAACCTTTTGGCCGAGCTGCGACGCAGTGCGATTGTGCCTCAGTTGTTGGCGCGCGATCCGGCGTTGATTTCCGCCTTGCAGGGCGATGATTATTCCCAGACCACGGCGCGGCTGATTTCCTTTGTTGAGGAGATCGGGGCGGCGTCTTTGCTAATGCTGGATGCAGATGGGCGGATCGTGGCGGCCACGGATCGCAATCGGCTGGGCGAGAACCTTAAGCCGACGCAGACCTATGTCGACGCAATGCGCAGCAATGTGACTGTGTTTACAGTCGAACCCCGCGAGGCGGCGGGTTATTATTTCGCCTATTCGCGGCGGGTCGAGATGCAGAATGCGGTGCTTGGCGTCATCGTGGTTGAGGTCGATCTGCAGAAATTTGAGCGGGCTTGGGCAGGGATTTCCGATGCGGTTCTCGTGACGGATTCCGAGGGCACAATCTTGCTGGCGACAGAGCCGCGCTGGCGTGGCTTAACGGAAGAGGCGGCGTTGCAGCGTCAGCCGCCGCAAGGGGCCATTCAACGCGCCATTCAGGCAACCTCGGATTGGACGGCATTGCCTGCGGATGCTTACGTGCAGGGTGAGGCCGTTTTGCGTAAGGATGCGCGTATTCCGTTCCGTGGCTGGCAGATCGCGAGCTTCACCACCTATGCCGGTGTGCGCGAGAGGGTGAACGGTGTTTTGGCGCTTGAGATCATGGGATTCGCGATCCTGATGGCCGCAGCCTTCTATTTGCTGAGCCGACGGTCGTTTCAGAAAGTCGCCTTGTTTCAGCGTGAATCGGCGAGCCTTCGCGCATTGAACCACCGCCTACAGCGAGAAATCGCCGAGCGGGAACGCATGCAACAGAGCCTTGAAGTGGCCGAACAATCGCTGGCGCAGAGCTCGAAACTGGCCGCTTTGGGCGAGATGTCGGCGGCGGTGTCGCATGAGCTGAACCAGCCGCTGGCCGCCATGAAAACCTATCTGGCGGGCGCGCGCTTGTTGGTCAATCGGAACCGTCCCGAGGAGGCACTGTCGAGCTTCAAGCGCATCGATGATCTGATCGAACGGATGGGTGCAATCACCAAACAACTCAAGAGCTATGCGCGCAAGGCGGGCGACGAGTTTACCCCTGTGGAATTGGGCGAAGCGCTGGCCTCGGCGCTCGCACTGATGGAGCCGCAACTGCGCCAAAGACAAATAAAAATTCGTCGTGTGCTGCCTGATGAACCGGTCAATGTTCTGGGCGACCGGATGCGGATTGAGCAAGTAATGATCAACCTCTTGAGGAATGCTCTGGATGCCACCAAAGCAAGCGATGATCCCGAGATTGAGGTGATCCTCGCCAAGGGTGAAACCGCGAGCCTCATGGTGCGCGACAACGGGCCGGGGATTGAGAACCTCAATGATCTGTTTGAACCCTTCTACACCACCAAGAAGCCCGGTGACGGTGTTGGGCTGGGGCTTGCCATTTCCTCGGGCATCGTGAACGACCTTGGGGGACGGTTGATGGCAAGAAACGGCCAGGACGGGGGGGCTGTATTTGAAATGCAGATCCCTATCTTAAACCAAGACATCGAAGCAGCAGAATAGGCTTAGACGAAATATGGCTCAGGCAATGAAGATCGCGATTGTGGATGACGAACGGGATATGCGTCAGTCCATCAGCCAATGGTTGGCGCTGTCGGGCTATGACACCGAGACCTTTGCGAGTGCTGAGGATGCGCTGAAAACGCTGGGGCCGGAGTATCCGGGGATTGTGATTTCTGACATCAAGATGCCGGGTATGGACGGCATGCAGTTCCTGAAAAAGCTGATGGGCTCTGATAGCGCTTTGCCGGTGATTATGATTACAGGACACGGCGATGTGCCTATGGCGGTTGAGGCGATGCGCGTCGGCGCGTTTGATTTTCTTGAAAAGCCATTCAACCCGGACCGCATGAGCCAGCTTGCGAAAAAGGCCTCCAATGCCCGGCGGCTGGTGTTGGACAACCGCGCCTTGCGCAAAGAGCTGTCTGATGGGGCGCAGCTGATCAAGAAGCTTGTTGGCTCCTCGCCGGTCATGACGCGGCTTAAGGAAGACATCCTCGATCTGGGTCAGGCCGATGGGCATGTGCTGATTGATGGGGAAACTGGCACGGGTAAGACCCTCGTGGCCCATGCGCTGCACGCGGTTGGGTCGCGCGCCGGTAAGAAATTCGTTTTGGTGAGCTGTTCCGCGCTGGAAGAGGATGCGCTGACCAAACGGCTCTTTGGGCCGATGTTGCCTGAGGACAGTCAATTGCCCGCCATTGAAGAAGCGCGGGGCGGGACGCTTGTCTTGGAAGACATCGAAGCGTTGTCCGATACGCTGCAGGCGCGCTTGCTGAGTGCGATCAACGAGCAGGGGACCCCGGCGGAGACTCGGATCATTGCGATCTGCAACCTACAGGAGCAAAACCGCACCTGCGAGGATGCGCTCCGTCGGGATCTTTTCTATCGCTTGGCGGCCTTGCGGATCACTGTGCCGCCGCTCAGACAACGGGGCGAAGATATCCTGACGCTGTTCACGCGCCAGTCTGAACAGTTTGCTGAAGAGTATGGCTGTGAAACGCCGAAAGTCTCCGCGCAAGAGGCCGCGCAGCTGTTGCAAGCGCCGTGGCCTGGCAATGTTCGGCAACTGATCAATCTGGCGGAACGTGCGGTGCTGCAATCGCGTCGGGGTGGGGGCACAATTGCCTCACTCTTGATGAACGATCACGAGGAAATGCAGCCGGTGATGACCACCGAAGGTAAGCCTTTGAAGGAATACGTCGAGGCCTTTGAACGCATGCTAATTGACAACACCATGCGACGTCATCGCGGCTCGATTGCCTCTGTCATGGAAGAGCTTTGCCTGCCGCGCCGGACGTTGAACGAAAAGATGGCGAAATACGGCTTGGCGCGGGCGGACTACCTGTAATCTGACATAGACCGTCACCAATCGTGATGGGCTCTGACTTGAGCCCGTTACATACCTGTGCGAGCACCTTGGCGTGCACTTCGCAAAGGTGAGATGGATGACGCAGTCCGCAGCTTTTCTCTTTGATATGGATGGTTTGCTCTTGGATACAGAGCGGTTGTTTATGCAGTCGTTTCTGGCGTTGACGGAGGGGATTGGGATTAAGCGCGCAGCAGCAGAACCCTTCTTCCTTTCTCTGGTCGGAACCAGTGCAGCCGTGACTGGTCGTAGGCTGACTGAGTTTTTGCCCGCCACTGTGACCGCGTCAGAGTTTGAAGCCAATTGGCGAAAGCGCCATGCTGAAAATGTTGCGTCGGGTGTGCCGTTGAAAGACCATGTTACTGAAGTTCTCAAAGCTTTGCGCGGGCAGGGTGCGCGGATGGCAGTTGTGACGTCGACCGGTGGCAAAGACGCACGGCATCACCTGCAGCACGCGGGGATTTTTGAGTATTTTGAGCAGGTGAAAGCCGGGGATGAGGTTTCGGCGAACAAACCGGATCCAGCGCCATACCGTGAGGCGGCTGAGGCCTTGGGCGTGGATCCCAAAGACTGTGTGGCGTTTGAGGACAGCGATCTTGGAACTCAAGCGGCGGTGGCTGCGGGATGTCTGACGTATCAAATTCCTGATCTGCGACCCGCTGGCAAAGCGCTGCCTGACTTGGGGCAAAAGGTGCGGCCAAACCTGCGCGCGGCGCTGATAGACCTAGGGTTGATTGCCGAAACCACGGTTTAACGGGCCATTTGTCGCATTTGGCATTGTAATTCCGCAAACCCTCGTCTTAAGTAGACGTGGTGGCCTCCGTTTTTTGGCGAGGTCGACTGAGAGTTTCTCTGACCGAAAACGCAGGGGCGACAGATACGCCGCGTTTTCCTTCAGTTTGAATATGCCCCTCGGGGCAAAAGAACTGCCCGGATGATCAAAAGCTCTGGGCCTGTAATTGGCACTGGCACTACGCCGGTGTCGGAGAAGAACCGCGATGAAGCGCGCGACAGATATGAGATCCCGAGCAGAGGCCGCACGCGGCCCCCTTGGTGATGTGCTGCGCGACGCGAGACCCATCGCCATTACAAGACACCCCGTAATTCGCTCTGCGCCGCCTGGAATAAATCCGGGCGCAGGTTTGCGTGATCCCGGGTGCACACGGAAAACATGGCTAAGAAAATGCTCATCGATGCCACCCACGCGGAGGAAACCCGCGTCGTGGTGGTCGACGGAAACAAGGTCGAGGAGTTCGACTTTGAATCCGAAAACAAACGCCAGCTTGCTGGCAACATCTATCTCGCAAAAGTAACACGGGTTGAGCCGTCTCTGCAGGCGGCTTTCGTGGATTACGGTGGCAATCGCCACGGCTTTTTGGCGTTCTCGGAAATCCACCCGGACTATTACCAGATCCCGGTCGCGGATCGTGAGGCTCTGATGGAAGAAGAGCGCGCCTATGCCGAAGCGATGCGCGCACGCGACGAAGAAGACGAAAAGCCCAAACCAAAGCGTAGTCGCCGGTCTAAGGCGAAAGCTGCGGATAAGCCTATGGAAGAGGCGGCCGAGAGTGACGCGGTCGCGACTGACGAGATCTCTGGTATGGAGACCATTGATCTAGGCGATGACACCGTTGAGGCCGATGAGGCCCCTGAGGTTGTCGAGGAAGAGGCCCCAAAGCCGAAAAAGCCGCGCGCGCGTCGTCCTCGAAAGAAAAAAGAGGATGTGAAGGCGGAAGACGCGCCTGCTGCTGAGGAAGCGCCTGCTTCCGAAGAGGCGAGCGTTGAAGCCGTGGAAACGCCTGCGGAGGACGTTGCCGAAGCCCCTACCGAGGATGTGAAATCTGACGACAGCGATGGTGACAACAAAACCATGGCGATGTCTGCCGACAACGACGGCGATGCGGTTGCGACCAAAGATGTCGAAACCGGCGAGGAGACCGAGGAAGACACTGCGGAACCGGACACTGCGGACGCCTCTGACGATGTTTCAGAGGACAAAGAAGCCGAAGAAACTGACGTTCAGGATGAATCTTCTGATGAAGAGGAAGAAGAGGGCGGCAAGAAGCGTAGCTCGCGGTCGCGCGGCCGTCGCAAGCGGGCGAAGGCCTCGGAAAAGGATTCCTCGATTGAGGATGTGGCAGATGACGATGACCAGGACGACATCCGTCCGCCGCGCAAACCACGTCCACGTCGCTATAAAATCCAAGAAGTTATCAAGGTCCGTCAGATCCTACTGGTACAGGTCGTCAAAGAAGAGCGCGGCAACAAAGGCGCGGCTCTGACCACATACCTAAGCCTCGCAGGCCGCTATTGCGTTCTGATGCCAAACACCGCGCGCGGTGGCGGGATCAGCCGCAAGATCACCAATGTGGCGGACCGCAAGAAACTCAAGGAAATCGCGCAAGAGATCGACGTGCCACAAGGCGCGGGTCTGATCATTCGGACCGCTGGGGCGCAGCGCACCAAGTCCGAGGTCAAGCGCGATTATGAATACCTGCAGCGCATGTGGGAGCAGATCCGCGAGCTGACGCTGAAATCCATCGCACCGGCCAAGATCTATGAAGAGGGCGATCTGATCAAACGCTCGATCCGTGATCTGTATAGCCGCGAGATCGATGAAGTGATAGTCGAGGGCGAGCGCGGCTACCGCATCGCCAAAGACTTCATGAAGATGATCATGCCGTCGCATGCCAAGAACGTGAAGCAATACCAGGACAGCCTGCCGCTTTTCGCGCGCTATCAGGTGGAGAGCTACCTCTCGGGCATGTTCAACCCGACCGTGCAGCTGAAATCCGGCGGCTATATCGTGATTGGTGTAACTGAGGCACTTGTTGCGGTCGACGTGAACTCGGGTCGCGCCACAAAAGAAGGCTCGATTGAGGAAACCGCGCTTAAGACCAACCTTGAGGCCGCCGAAGAGGTGGCCCGCCAGTTGCGTTTGCGCGACCTTGCGGGTCTGATCGTCATCGATTTCATCGATATGGACGAACGCAAGAACAACAACGCAGTTGAAAAGCGTCTGAAAGATAAGCTGAAAACGGATCGCGCGCGCATTCAGGTGGGTCGGATTTCGGGCTTTGGTCTCTTGGAAATGTCGCGTCAGCGTCTGCGTCCGGGCATGATCGAGGCGACCACCCAACCCTGTCCGCATTGTCATGGCACGGGCCTCATTCGCTCGGATGACAACCTCGCGCTGACCATCCTGCGTCAGATCGAAGAGGAAGGCACGCGCCGTCGCTCTCGTGAAGTTCTGGTCAAAGCGCCGGTTGGTATCGTGAACTACATCATGAACCAAAAGCGCGAGCATGTGGCGCAGATCGAAGCGCGCTATGGGCTGTCGGTGCGGATCGAAGCTGATCCAGCGCTGATTTCACCTGACTTCTCGCTCGAAAAGCTGAAAACCGCCACCCGCGTGGTGCCAGAGCCAACGGAATCTGTGGTGTCGGCGGATTCGTCTTTGATGGATGCGATCGACGAGGATATCGAAGACGCGGAAATCGTCGAAGAGACCCAAGAGGACGAAGAGGCCAAGCCCAAGAAACGCCGCCGTCGTCGCCGTCGCCGGAAGTCCAAGGGCGAGGGCTCTGAAGGTGCGTCAGACGAGAACGGATCTGACGAAGCCACTGAGGCTGGCGAAGAGACGCCGGCCGAAGGCGACGATGCAGCACCCGCGGAAGAGGCGAAGGACGAAGAAGCGCCTAAGCCAAAACCGCGCCGTTCGCGCAGCCGCAAGAAGAAAGAAGAGCCTGCGGCGGCAGAAGCATCTGCTGAACCAGAGGTAGAATCCCCTGCCGAGGCGCCAAGCGAACCAGTCGCTGAAACAGCAGTCGAAGCAGCTGTGGAAGAAACAGTTGCCGAAGAGACTGTGGCCGAAGAGCCGGTTGCCGAAGAGCCTGCGCCGGTTGCTGAACCAGAGCCAGTCGCAGAGGTCGCGGAAGCCCCAGCGGCAGAGCCCGCACCAGATGAACCTGCCAAGCCGAAGCGGCGCGGCTGGTGGTCGATGGGCCGCTAAGAAAATTCAAGAACGCCGGGTATTTTGCCCGGCGTTTTTGTTACAGGCCTTGCCGCGCCAGTTGACACCAGAACGCGATGCCATGCGAGATCGCCACGTCGTTAAAGTCGTAAGACGGATTGTGAAGCGGCATCGCATTGGATCCCTCTGTGCCATTGCCCATCAACACAAAAGCGCCGGGGCGATGGGTGAGGAATTCCGCGAAATCCTCAGAAAACCCGACCCGCCCATAGGCGTTATTCAGTTTTCCGGTCTGACGCGCGGCGGCAGACAAGGTTTCGGTGGCGTGAGGGTCATTCACCAAAGGGCGGAACGAGGTGGAATAGTCGACCACTGCAGAGGCCCCATAGGCGGCGCTCACACCGGTCGCGATGGCTCGCATGCGGGACTCAATAAGGTCTGACACGTCTTGGTGAAACCCTCGGCAATCGCCTCGCAGCGAAACGTTGCTTGCCAGGATATTGCGGGCGCCGTCAGTGATGAACTCGGTGACTGAGACGACGCCATGGTCTTTGGCCGAAATCGCGCGCGAGACAATAGTTTGAAGTTGCTGCACGATCGCTGCGCCAACCACGATGGGATCCACGCCTTTTTCTGGCATCGAGGCATGGCCGCCTTGGCCTTGAATGCGGATCTCGAAGTTGTCTTCAAAGGCACAGAACGGACCAGATTGCGTGGCGAAATGCCCAAGCGCCATGCCGGGCATATTGTGCAGCCCATAGATTTCGGCCATGGGAAATCGGTCAAACAGACCATCCGCGATCATCGCGGCGGCGCCGTTGCCGTTTTCCTCATCAGGTTGAAAGATGAAATGGATCGTACGTTTTAACGTGGGATCCTGCGCCAGTTCCAGCGCTGCGCCCAAAAGCATCGTGCTGTGACCATCATGGCCGCAACCGTGAAATTTTCCTTCAATACCAGAACGATAGGGGAGGTTGGTTGCCTCGGTGATCGGCAACGCGTCCATATCGGCACGAAAGCCAATGGCCGTGTCCTCAGGCCCGCGCCGCAACGTGGCAACCAGACCGGTTTTGCCAACACCATAGGTGACCTCTAGCCCAGCCTTCTCAAGCTCTTCACCGATCGCTTTCGACGTGCGTATCAAGTCAAACCCGGTCTCCGGATGAGCATGCAGGTCGCGGCGAAAGGCTTTGAGGTCGAGCATCGGGTGAGCTCCGTTCTGAGGCAATTCCCCAAAGTCTGCCCCAGCAAGCCCGTGGCTTTCAAGCCTTGCTAAGCTTTGATGACCTCAAATGTCAGAACACCGTCTGCCTCGGACTGCGCCGCTAGTTCATGGCCGTTTTCATTACAGAAATGCGGCACGTCGACGATTGCGGCCGGATCGTCCGCCAAAAGGCGAATGCGCGTGCCAATGGCCAGCGGCTGCATCCGTTTGCGCAGGCGCAAGACGGGCAGGGGGCACAAGAGGCCGATGGCGTCGATTTCAAAGATATCGTCAGACATGCCCCGCAGTAGCCCAGATGTTTCAATGCGTCCACAGGCTTGTGACAGCTTGTCAGGTGACCTTCGCGTCAGGATCGCCTATGTCGGGACTATGTTCGGAATCGAAATCATAGACGCAGCCCTGCTGCCCGCCATGATCGTCGCGCTGTTGGCCGGCGTGATGTCCTTCCTCAGCCCCTGCGTACTGCCCATCGTGCCGCCCTATCTGGCCTATATGAGCGGGGTTTCGGTAACGGATCTGTCCGAGGGCAAGGCAAAGAATACGGCTTTGATGCCAGCGCTCTTCTTCGTGATGGGTCTGTCGACGGTATTTCTGTTCCTCGGGTTCACGGCCTCGGCCATCGGGTCGCTGTTTTTGCAGTATCAGGGCTGGTTCAACACGCTCGCGGGCATCCTCGTGATGATCTTTGGTGCGCACTTCATTGGCATCTATCGCATTGGATTCGTGGATCGTGAGGCGCGCCTTGACGTTGGCGACCGTGGTGGCAGTTCTTTCGGAGCCTATATTCTTGGGCTGGCCTTCGCCTTTGGTTGGACGCCCTGTATCGGTCCGCAACTGGGCGCGATCCTGTCGATTGCAGCATCTGAGGCTTCTGTGACGCGCGGCACGCTGCTGTTGGCGGTTTACGCGATGGGGCTTGGTATTCCGTTTCTGCTGGTCGCGGCGTATTTGCCACGTCTGACGGGCCTCATGGGCTGGATGAAACGCCATATGGAACAGATCGAGCGCGTCATGGGCCTGTTGCTCTGGACCATCGGTCTTTTGATGCTGACCGGCGGCTTCTCGGCCTTCTCCTATTGGTTGCTCGAAGCATTCCCGGCCTTGGCGCTTGTGGGCTAAGCATGTAGTCTGACCTCAACGCGCCGCGAAACAGGTGCAAGAGAGCAGACCATGGGTGATCAGACCTCTGAACCGATCAAAACGCGCCGGGTGTTTTACATCCCGGGCTATGATCCTATTCACCCGCGTCGCTACCGTGAGCTTTATCGCAAAGAGAGCAAGGCGCAGGGTGAGATTTCCGGATACGAGGTCGCGCTTGCTCCGAAAACCACCGAGGGGCCTTATGGATGGCGGGCGGATAGCCAGATTGACGGCGTTGAAACACAGACAGATTTCGAGGTTCTGGTCTGGTCTGACATTGTGCGCGGCAGCATGGATCAGGGGATATTGGCGACCTATGGGCTGCTGATCCGTACAGCCTGGACCTATATTGCGACCGGAGCCCTGTTTCGCTTGATGCGCCTGCGCAAAGGACCAGTCATTGCGGCGCTTTATCCGGTGGTGTTTTTGCTGGTGCAACTGCAACTCGCGTTGCTGGCGGGCTATGGGCTGTTTCGCCTGATCGGGATGTTTGCACCATGGTGGGTAGGGCTGGCGGGGTTCGCCATTGTGCCGCTTTTGCTCAATTGGTTCAAAGCGCGGGACAACAAGTTTTTCGCCTATTACCTCATGCATGACTACGCCTATTCGGCCTCGACCAAAGGCAGCAATCCGCCCGAGCTTGAGGCGCGGTTGGCGGAGTTTGCGGATCATATTTCCGAGGCTCTGAAGAGTGACTTGGATGAGGTTCTGGTCGTTGGCCACAGCTCAGGAGCGCATTTGGCGGTCTCAGTGATTTCGGATTTGTTGAGGGCAGGGCATGTCAAACCAGACGGTCCCGTATTGTCATTTCTGTCGCTGGGGCAGGTCGTGCCCATGGTCAGTTTTCTGCCAGAGGCCAAACGCCTGCGTATGGATCTGAACTATCTGGCGGCGCGTGAGGAGGTCTTTTGGCTGGATGTCACGGCCCCCGGGGATGGATGTGCCTTTGCGCTTTGCGATCCGGTTTCCGTGAGCGGCGTTGCGCCCGAAGGCAAACGCTGGCCGATTGTGATTTCGGCGGCTTTCACCCAGACGCTGAGCCCCGCGCGATGGAAGGCGCTGCGGTGGCGATTTTTCCGACTGCATTTCCAATATCTCTGCGCTTTTGATCGGCCCAAGGACTATGATTATTTTCAGATTACGGCTGGCCCCAAGAGCTTGGGCGGGCGGTTTGAGGGCCGCAAAGCCTCGCGGTCTCGGATCGAGGATCCGGTCAATAAATCCACGGAGATGGGGTGATGGAGATGCCTCCTAAGCCCCCGGCGCGGCCTGATCGAGTGTCTTTGATCCAGTATATGCGATTGTTTAAAAAGGATCTTTTGTCGGCTCAGCCAGCGCGGCTTTATCGCGCTTGGATGGCTGAGTTTCGTACACCGTTCTTTCGGTCTTATTTATTGAACCAGCCGGATCTGGTCAAAACCGTGCTCAAAGAACGGCCGGACGACTTTCCCAAGTCTGGTCGTGTCGCTGAGGGGCTGCGCCCATTGCTCGGGGACTCTGTGTTCCTGACCAATGGAGAGACATGGAAGCGCCAGCGGCGCATTATTGACCCGGCCTTTGAGGGGGGGCGGCTGCGCGAGATTTATCCGGCGATGTATGAAGCTGCGGAGGCTTCGGTTGCGCGGCTAAAAGCACGGGTGGGGCAACCGATTGAGATTGAAGAAGAGACCAGCCACGCGGCGGCGGACATCATTTTTCGCACGCTTTTTTCAATCCCGATTGAAAATGAAATTGCGACGCAGGTATTCACCCAGTTTCGCGACTATCAACGCAGCCAGCCGATTCTGAATGTAGCGGCCTTCGTGCCTCTGCCGCGCTGGATGCCGCGGTTTTTTGGGCGCTCGACCAAATCCACGGCCCGCGAAATCCGCCGTCTGATCACGCAACTAACCGAGGAGAGATCGGCAGAGATCGCCGCAGGCACCGCGCCTGAGGATCTGGCGACCAAGATCTTGACCACCAAAGATCCCCAGACGGGTGAGACATTCAGCCCGCAAGAAATGGTCGATCAGGTCGCGATCTTTTTTCTGGCGGGGCATGAGACCTCTGCCTCCGCGCTGGCTTGGACGCTCTATCTGATGGCGCTTTATCCGGAGTGGCAGGACAACGTGGCTGAGGAAGCGCAGGCATTGGACGGGCCGGAGTTTGGCCAGATCAGCAAGCTCAAGCTCTCGCGGGATGTTTTCCGCGAGTCCCTTAGACTCTATCCTCCTGTACCGATGATGGTGCGACAGAATACATGTCCAGAGACTTTCCGAGAGCGGGATATCAAGCGCGGCAGCCAGATGGTGCTCAGTCCATGGCATCTGCATCGTCACGAAAGGCTATGGGAGAACCCTGATGGATTTGATCCAATGCGTTGGGGCACTGAGAACGGCAAGCAATGTATGCGTGATGCCTATATGCCGTTTTCGAGCGGGCCGCGTGTTTGCACGGGGGCAGGGTTTGCGATGGTTGAGGGGGTCTTGATGCTTTCGATGATCCTCAAGCATTTTCGGATTACGTGGGTTGAGGGGCGTGATCCGGAGCCTGTCGCGCATCTTACGGTTCGCAGTAAAGACGGGATTTGGCTCACGTTGCAGCCGAGGTAAGGGCTTTGCCCTCTTTGCTTTTGGCAAATTCACCCAGGATACTTTGGGCAAGAGAAAAGCGCGGCCCCGTTAAGAGCCGCGCTTGGTTGGTTTATTCTTCGTACCACCAAGTGACGGGCATCCAGTCGACGCCATCGCCATAGATCGGGAAGTCGGTGGAGAACTTCATGGTCTTGTCATGCGCGATGCGGCCCACGGTGAAGTTCCAGAATGGGATCACGTAACGGCCTGCGGTGAGCACACGATCAAGCGCGCGGGTGGCGGCGACGAAGTCGTCTTGGGTCTTCGCGGTTAGCATCTCGTTGATCAGACCGTCGATGGCTTCGGATTTTACCCCCATCCAGTTACGCGACCCTTCTGTGTCGGCCGCGGCAGAACCCCAGTAGAGGTTTTGCTCATTGCCCGGCGACAGGGACAGGGACCGGCGGTAGTAGGTCATGTCAAAGTCAAAGGCGGTCTCGCGCTCTTTGTATTGCGCGTTGTCCACTGTAACGACGGTGGCTTTGATGCCCAGACGTTCCAGAGCTTTGGCGTAGATGTCTGCAACAGCGCCCGCGTCCTGAAAGCCGCTGCCCGATTGCTTCATCAGGATTTCAAAGGCGAAGGGCTCGCCATTGGGCTGGGTCATGACACCGTTTTCGACCGTGAAGCCTGCGGACATCAAAAGATCCATTGCTTTGGCGACATTGGCGCGGTTGCGCTCGGAGCCGTCGGAGACGGGTAGGGTGTAGCCTTCGATAGTGCCTGCTGGCACAGAGCCGGCATAAGGTGCGAGGTAGTCTGCGACACGACCGGTGGCTGCCCCGTCCTGTTTGGAGAGCACCGAATTGCTGAAATAGCTGGTGATGCGCGGCTGGCGGCCCTTGGTCATTGCGTCGTTGACGAATTCAAAGTTGAACGCGTGCATCAGAGCGTCACGCACACGGATATCGTCAAAGGGCGCGCGGCGGGTGTTCATCACAAAGCCGGTGATGCCTGAAGGTTTCTCATGAGTGATTTCGGATTTCACCACATCGCCTGCTTCGGCGCGGGGGAAATTGTAGCGGCTCGCCCAGTTTTCGGCGTTGAATTCGCGCACGAAGGAAACTTCCCCCGCTTTGAAGGCTTCAAACAACACATCGCCATCGCCGTAGTGTTCGATTTGGATCGTGTCGAAGTTATTTGTGCCGCGCCGCAGGGGCAGATCCTTGCCCCAATAATCGGGATTGCGGGTCAGGGTCACATAGCGACCCGCTTCGAAATCTGTCACCACATATGGAGAGGTTGTGATTGGAATATCTTCAAGCGTGGAGTCGTTGATGTCGCGACCCTCCCATTGAGCCTTTTGCAGGATCGGGCGCAGGCCGGCGATCAGGGCGAGCTCTCGGTCGTCCACGTTGAAGGTCAGACGGACGGAACGGTCTCCGGTTTTCTCGATGGAGCCGATCTTGCCCCAGAAGCCGCGATAGCGCGGGTGGCCGACTGTGCCCAGCGTTTCAAAAGACCAGATGACGTCCTCGACAGTGACAGGGCTGCCGTCCGAGAACTTGGCCTCAGGGCGCAGGGTGAATTCCACCCATTCACGGTTGGGGCCGGTTTCAATGGTTTCAGCAAGTAGACCATAGAGCGCGAAAGGCTCGTCGCGGTTGCGGCCCATCAGACTTTCGACAGCAAAGAAGCGCAATTGCCACGGGACGCTCCCCTTTCGGATATAGGGGTTCAGCGAATCGAATCCTCCGGTATTCGCGGTGACGATTCGCCCGCCCTTAGGCGCATTTGGGTTCACATAGGGTAAAGAGACGAAGTCTGGACCCATTGCAGGCTCGCCATACATGGCAATCCCATGTTTTGGCTCTGCAAATGCGCTCGGAGCCATTAAAACAAAGGCGATCGCCGTTGCTTTCTTAAGGAACGCGCTGATTTTCACTGGTCGCATTGGTTAAACAATCCCTGTTTGCCTTTTATGATTGATGCCAGCCTACATGGGATTCCAGCCATATCAAACTTTTAGCTTGGACTCTCAGCCGGAGATTGCTTATAAAGAGGTCACTGCTCGATAGGTTTCTTGCCTGTATGAAACCTGCCTCAATAACTTTACGCCCGCTTCGTGCGGGCGTTTTTTTTTGGCCATAAGGTCAGGCAGCGCCATTTTCCCGTAGGAGTACCCGGTCGCGAAATTGCGACTTATGTTGCGCGTGCAAAGTGATATGTTGCATCTGCGAAATCGCGAATGACTTGGGTATGAGGAGAGCTGCCATGAGCTTGAACGGAAAAACGGCTGTAATTACAGGGTCCAATTCAGGCATCGGCCTGGGCGTTGCACGCGAGCTGGCGCGCGCGGGTGCTGATGTGGTGCTGAACTCTTTCACCGACCGCGATGAGGATCATGCGCTTGCAGCAGAGATTGGCAAAGAGTTTGGCGTGACGGCCCGCTACATCAAGGCGGATATGTCCAAGGGCGATGAATGCCGCCAGCTGATCGCCGATGCAGGCAAATGCGATATCCTTGTGAACAACGCTGGCATCCAGCATGTCGCGCCGATTGATCAATTTCCGGTAGAAAAATGGGACGCGATTATTGCGATCAATATGAACTCTGCCTTTCACACGATGGCCGCGGCTTTGCCTTTAATGCGTGAGGCGGGTTGGGGCCGGATTGTGAATATTGCCTCAGCCCATGGTTTGACGGCCTCGCCCTTTAAGTCAGCCTATATCGCGGCCAAGCACGGCGTGGTTGGCATGTCCAAAACCGTGGCTTTGGAGACCGCGCAAGAGCCGATCACCTGTAATGCGATCTGCCCGGGATATGTGCTGACCCCGCTGGTTGAGGCGCAAATTCCTGACACGATGAAGGAATACAACATGAGCCGCGAGGATGTGGTGAAGAACGTCATGCTGACGCGCCAACCCTCCAAAGAGTTTGCGACTGTGGAGCAGTTGGGGGGCACGACGGTGTTCCTCTGTTCTGATGCGGCAGCACAGATCACGGGTACGACGATTTCTGTGGATGGCGGCTGGACCGCGCTTTAACGCGCGGTTTTTGGATATTTTTGGCAAGAGAAAGACAAGGCCGTGGTGCGCATAAATCTGGCATTGCAAGGGGGCGGGGCGCATGGGGCCTTTAGCTGGGGCGTGCTGGATGTGTTGTTGCAGGTGCCAGAGGTGGAGATTGCCTCGGTCAGCGGCACCTCTGCGGGGGCGCTGAATGGTGCTGCGTTGAAATCTGGGTTGGCGCTTGGCAGCCGCGCGGCGGCTTTGGACAATCTGGAGTGGCTCTGGTCCAAGATGGGGGCTTTGTCAGGTGGCGGGTTCACCGATTGGCTGGCTGGCTTTGAGGCGGACACGATTGCGCAGGGCTTGGAGTATTCGCCGGGCTATGTGATGAGCGATCTGGCCTCGCGGTTTTTCTCGCCCTATGCCTATGGGCCGTTTTACAGCCATCCGTTGAAGCCGTTGATTGAGTCCTTTCATTATGACCGGATTTGTGGCGAAGAAGGTCCGGATCTTTTTGTCTGTGCCACCAATGTGCGCACAGGGAAGGCCAAGATTTTCACGGGCTCTGATGTGTCGATTGACGCAATCCTCGCCTCGGCCTGTTTGCCGACCGTGTTTCAAGCGGTAGAGATCACGGATCCCGAGACCGGCGTCACAGATGCCTATTGGGATGGGGGCTATACCGGCAATCCGGCGCTGTGGCCGTTGTTTCGCAAGGATCTGCCCGACGACATCGTCATCGTGAATATCAATCCGATTGAGCGGGGCGAGACGCCGAAAACACCGGCTCAGATCCAATCACGGATGAATGAGATCAGTTTTAACAGCTCGCTTCTGGCCGAATTGCGCGCGATTGCCTTTGTGAAACGGATGCTCTCCGAAGGCACGCTTCAGCAAGGGCAGATGAAGGACGTGCATGTCCATATGATTGCGGATGATGAGTTGATGAACGACCTGAGTGCCGCGACCAAAATGGTGCCGATCCCTTCGATCCTTGCGCGTCTGAAAGAGGCCGGTCAGCGCGCAGCGATTGCGTTTTTGGACGAGAATTTCGACAAACTGGGCAAGGCCAGCTCGGTCGATCTGCGGGCGATTTACGGCTGATCTGCAGGCGGCTGGGTTGGGTCAGCGCCGTTGGGATAGACAAGGCCTGCCGAGATCACGAGTTTCGCCGCATCTTCGACCGACATATCCAGTTTGATCACGTCTTTTTCCGGGAAAAACAGCAAGAAGCCCGAGGTTGGGTTTGGCGTGGTTGGGACAAAGACGGACAAGAGCTGGTCGTCTTCGCCCCCGGCGCGCTTGTTGATTTCGCCTTTGGCAGAGGTCGACACAAAGCCAATCGCCCAGATGCCTTTGCGGGGGTATTCGATGAGGCAGGCTTCTTCAAAACTGCGATCAGACTGCGCGAAAACGGTTTCTGCGATCTGTTTAACGCCTGAATAGATCGAGCGCACCACCGGCATCCGCAGAACCAGATTTTCCGCATAGCTGATCAGGGAGCGGCCAATCAGGCCCTTGGCAATCCAACCCACCAGAACGGTGAAGAGCAAGAAGATAACAACGCCGACGCCGCGAATATTGATCGTGACGTCTTCGCCGATCCAGCGGTTATACATCTCATTGCCGATCACCCAGCGCACAAGGTTATCGGGCTGATAGAAATCTGGCACGAAGGGCAGCACAAAGCTGTCGACCCAGCCGATGAACGTCCAGAACAGCCAGATCGTGAAGCCGACTGGCATGATCACAACAAGGCCCGTCAGGAACGACGACCGCAAGCCGCCGATTAAGCCGGGGCGCTTAGGTTGATTGGGGTCGTCAAAAGGCGTGGTCATTGGGATCGCTCGTGGGGCTTTCTAAAGCTTTAGCGCTAAATAGGCAGAATCTTAAGGGGCTTCAATAACGCTGGGTCACTTGGTCCCGGATCGTGCTTATTCCGCCGATAGGCTGCTGATTTCTGTGGCGATCTTGGCCGCGACACGGGCGTTATTCAGGACAAGCGCGATATTGGCGGTCAGGGATTTGCCCTCGGTCGTTTCAAAGATTCGCGACAGAAGGAAAGGCGTGACCTCCTTGCCTGCGATGCCCTGCGCGCTTGCTGCCTCGGTGGCCTCTTTGATGATTGGGGCGAGGGTCTCTGCGGTGATTTCGTCGGCCTCTGGGATGGGGTTCGCAATGAGCTGGCCTCCGGGCAGGCCCATTTGGGCGCGCATCACGTAGGCCTTGGCGATCTCCGCAGGCGAATCCAAGCGAAGAGGGGCTGGAAGGCCGGATGAGCGCGACCAGAAAGCCGGGAACTCGTCTTGGCCAATGGCGATGACCGGCACGCCCTGAGTTTCCAGAACCTCGAGCGTTTTGGGAATGTCGAGGATGGCTTTCGCGCCTGCGGCCACCACGGAAACAGGTGTTTGCGCGAGCTCCATCAAATCGGCCGAGATATCAAAGCTCTGGTCCGCGCCTTTGTGGACGCCGCCGATGCCGCCTGTTGCGAAAACGGAAATGCCTGCCAGATGCGCGGCGATCATGGTTGCGGCAACAGTTGTGGCTCCATTGCGGCCAGCGGCCATACAGACCGGCATATCGGCGCGCGAGACCTTCATGACGTCTTTGGCCCGCGCCAATTGTTCCAGTTGGGCGTCGGTAAGACCGATCAACAGCTCTCCGTCCAGGATCGCGATGGTCGCAGGCACAGCCCCCTCGGCACGTACAGTGGCCTCGACCTGACGCGCGACCTCGACGTTTTGCGGATAGGGCATGCCGTGGGTGATGATCGTGCTTTCCAGCGCCACAATCGGTTTGCCCGCGGCCTTGGCGGCTGCGACGTCCGCAGACAGGGTGAATAGGGTCATTTAGGGGTTGCCTCCAGAGACATAGATCGCCGCGGATTGAAGCGCGCGGGACAGGGCGTCTTCGCGGGACGCTCCGGTTTTCTCGGCAGCAATATGCGCCGCCATAAAGGTATCGCCTGCGCCGGTGACACGGGTCACGAGGACTTCGGGCGGGGTTTGGCTAAGGATGCCGTCGGCGGTGCCGTCGCTGCAATCCTTGCCGCCGTCTGTGACGAGCGCGCGTTTTGCGCCGCGCGACAGGAGCGCTTCGGCGGCGTCGTGGCTTGAGTCGAACTCTTGCTGACAGAGCAGCCCGGCTTCTTCGAGGTTCACATACAGCGTTGCGCGGGTGTGGTTGAGGAAGGGCACGAGGCGTTCGGCTTTGCCGGGGCTTGCTGGGGCGACACGCAGGTCGGCCTTGGCAAAGGCAGGGCTGACGGCGATGTTTTCAAGCAGGCGTTGCGTCAGATTGCCGTCAAGCGCGATGTAGCCGTCATAGGGCGTATCGTCGCTGCCAAGGGTGCCATCCATGAGCGGCCGCAGGATCTTGTCTCCAGCAGCTTCTAAGGAATGCGCGTCTGCGATGGCTGCGATCAAGCCATTCGCGCCTTCGACCGCCATATAGCTGTCTGTCGGCAGATCATCCGAGAGATAGACATAATCTGTGCCTGTCCCGAGCTCCTTACAGGCCTGCAACAGCTCTTCCCCCTCAGCGTCACGGCCTATAGAGGTCAGCAACGCCGGGCGCATGCCAAAACGGCTGAGGGTCATGGCGATATTCATCGCAACGCCGCCGGGCAGGCGGGTGATGCGGCCTGCCACATCAGAGCCTTGGCGCATATGCGCAGGCGCGCGGCCAATGATGTCCCAAAGGACCGAGCCGATACAAAGAATGTCGTGTGAACTTTTCATATGCTGCTTGTCGCGAGAAACGCGGGCCGGTGCAAGAGCCTACTGCGGCACGGCAAATGTCAAAGCCGCCCAAAGCGTTTCCCATTTGACGGTCTTGGGCGCGGCTACGCGGTCGAGCGTGTCCTGAGAAGGTGCGCGAAGCACAACGGAATCAACGAGATAGCGGTGACCTGCAAGAACTGGGATCGTGGCCTTGCCGTGTTGATCGCTGCTCAAAAGCGTGATCGTCACCTGGCCTTCAGGGTCCATTTGAAAGACCTCTATCTGTGCATCCACACGCGGCGCACCTTGATAAAGCAACTGAACGTCCAAACCATCAGAGACGTTATCAGTATAGGGGTTTTCAAGCACCACAAATTCGGTGGCCATGCCCATGGCTTGATCCTGCCCCGCGCCAGATCCGATGCCGACCAGAGCCTTTGCGTGGCGGCTATAGGCTTCTTTGAACGGGTATTCCATCGCCTCAGGATCTACAGGCAGATCTTTGTGGTTCACGAAATCCGCGAATTTTTCGGGTTCCCGATAATTGACGGTAGACGGCGCGGCCTCGGTGATCAAAACCATCAGCCCATCCTCGGGCGCAGTTTGCGTGATCGCCGGAATATCACCCAACCGCCCTTCGATCGGAAAGATCATATCGCTGATCATCGCCTCGGCGCGATCAACGCGTTTGTCAAACCACGCGAGCGTGCCGCCACGAAATTCCTGCCCATTCACAAAATCCGCCTGGATGTTTTCCCCAACTTCGACTTGATATTTTTCAGGAGCAATCCAAAACTCATGTGCAAAGGCCGCTGGGGCGGTTAACAACACAGACTGACAGATCAACAGGGCAGCAATACGCATGAAATCTAACTCTTTTACTTCGCTGATTAAGCTGAAGCTATTGGCGGCATTGTCAATGCTCATGGCGATCACCTTTGCGCAAGCGCATGAAACCAATCCAACGATCGCGGATCTTTCGGTGGAGGGGAGTGCTTTGACGCTAGAGCTGCGCCTGAATGCCGAGGCGTTTTTGGCAGGGATCGATTTGTCCTCGGTGTCGGACACGGATGAGGCGGCTGAGGCGGCGGATTATGACGCGTTGCAGGCCTTGCCCGGATCTGAAGTTGCAGAGCTGTTTCGCGCGGGGAGTGCTGCGTTTCTGTCTGGCGTCACGGTTGCGGCTGACGGAGCGCCAGTTGCCCTGAGTTTGAGTGACATCCAAGTCAGTGCCGAGGCCGTTCCCGAGGTGGCGCGGTTGGGGCTTGCTGTTCTGAGTGGCGCAATCCCTGAAAATACCCAAGCGATCACAGTGTCTTGGGGTGAGACCTACGGAGACCTCGTTCTGCGCCAGCAAGGCGTCGAAGCGCCTTTCACGGGGCTACTCGAAGGCGGGCAAACGTCAGAGCCGATCCTGATCGGCGGCGGCCAAGAGCTGAGCGGATGGCAGACCTTTGTTGCTTACATTCCAGTTGGCTTTGATCACATCCTGCCAAAGGGTCTGGATCACATCCTCTTTGTCTTGGGGCTATTTTTCTTCAGCCTGCGCATGGGCCCGCTGTTGTGGCAGGTAACGGCCTTCACGGCTGCACATACGGTGACTCTGGCGCTCGGCGCGTTGGGCTGGGTGGTTGTACCCGGCAGCATTGTCGAGCCGATCATTGCGGCTTCAATTGTCTATGTAGGGATCGAGAATGTGAGGACCACAGAGCTGACCAAATGGCGGCCGATTGTGATCTTTGTCTTTGGCCTGCTGCACGGTCTGGGCTTTGCCTCGGTGCTCGGAGAATTTGGCCTACCAGCAGGACAGTTCATCCCCGCCTTGATCGGGTTCAACATCGGCGTTGAGGTTGGTCAGCTGACTGTGATCGCTCTAGCGTTCTTGGCTGTGGGGCTCTGGTTTGGTCAAAAGCCTTGGTACCGCAGCGTCATTGCGATCCCAGCATCGCACGTGATTGCAGCAATCGGCCTCTATTGGGTGATTGAGCGCACTCTGCTTTGAGTGCGACTTTCACGTCTCGTTGTAAGTTATTGAAGTAAGGGGGTAAATACCCTTACTTCATGCAGTCTATGAAGGCCTGCAATTGCGCCGCCGGATCCTCGGCTCGCCAGATTTCTTCTCCGATGCCAAAGAAGTCCGTGATTGGTGCGATCGTGCGAATGATCTCGGAATTGAGGTCGCCTTCGGCCACAATCGGCACTTCGATCATCTCTGACCACCATGCGAATAACTCTGGCTCGGCGATGCTGCCGTCGCCCAGAGGGGCCGACCCCACAGGGCCGAATGCCACGTAATCTGCGCCGCTTTCTCCGGCGGACATACCGTCGTGGCGTGAGGCCCCGCAGAAGGATCCGACAATCGCGTCATCGCCCAGATCCTTACGGATTTTGCGGATGCTGCGCGCGCCGTCCAACAGATGCACACCGTCCAGTCCAAGACGTTGGGCCAGTAAAACATGCTCGCTCATGACCAGAGCGATATCGCGCGGGTAACAGACCTCGCGGATCGCATCGGCCGCGCGGCTCAGGCGGTCTTCGTCGCGGGTGGCCAGTGCGAAGCGGACGCAGGCGATCTCGTGGGAATCCAAGACCTTGGCGAGTTGATCGGGGTAGGTGCTCAGTTCAAACTCTGGCGGGGTGATCACATAGATCTGCGGGAGGTCTTGCTCGGCCATGACGCGTCTTTCCGTTCTGTTTCGCGCTCTATAGCGCGGATTTTGCGGCTTGGCTATCCGGCTCTATTTGGCAGGCATTGCTCCAACATAGGCCTGCGCCAGCGCAAGCATCCTGAGGCGACGGTCGTCGTCGCCCAGCAGATCATCGTCGACATCGACAAATCCAGCCATGGGACGCCCTGTGAAATCCATGGGCCGCGCGCCTTCGATGGCGAGCGCCTCGGCCTCCAGCTTTTTGCCGACCCGGAACATACCGCCATTTTTGTGAACGCCGCAGAGCATATTGCCTTTGAGCATAAAGCAAAGCCCGCCAAACATGCGTTTCTCGGAGATATTGACCGTGTGGGCCAGATCTTCGCGCAGGATCTCTACGAGGCCTTCATCGATTGCCATGATATCTCCTTTGTTTGCGCTTGGGGCTGGGCCCAAGTTTTGAGTATTTTTGGCAAGATGAAAAGGGTGTGGGTTGTTTGCGCCCTTTGGCCACGCTAAGAGCGGGCGGATTTTGACAGGAGAGCCTGATGCCTAGTGAAACCCCGCAACCGGTCATGGTTTTGGTGCGCCCGCAGATGGGGGAAAACATCGGCGGGGCTGCGCGGGCGATGTGGAATTTCGGGTTGGACCGGATGCGGATCGTCAATCCGCGCGACGGGTGGCCGAACCAGAAGGCGATTGCCATGTCCTCAGGGGCTGGGCGTTTGCTGGATGAGGCGCAGATCTGTGGATCCACGGCGGAGGCGGTTGCGGATTGCACCTATGTCTTTGCCACAACGGCGCGGTCTCGGGATTTGACGGTGCCGGTGATGACACCAGAGCATGCGATGACTGTCGCGCGCGAGAAAATTGCGGCGGGTCAGAGGGTTGCGGTTCTCTATGGGCCGGAACGCGCAGGGCTTGAAAATGACGATATTGCTTTGGCAAATGCGGTCATCAATGTGCCTGTGAACCCGGAATATGCCTCGCTGAACCTCGCGCAATGTGTCTTGTTAACAGCCTATGAGTGGATGCGTGGCGCTGCGGACATTGCGCCGGAACGCATGTCTATGGCCGGGAGCGATTGGGCCAGCCAGGGCGACGTGGACGCTTTGGCGCGTCATTTTGAAGATCGTCTCGATGAGGCTGGGTTCTTTTTCCCGGAACCCAAGGCCGAGGGTATGAAGATCAATCTGCGCAATATGTGGTCGCGTTTTCCTATGACCCGTGCAGATATTCAGATGCTGCATGGGATGATGCGGCAAATGGTGCGCTGGAAAGACCGCAAAGACGATTGAGCGCACTTGAAGCCCTACGCTGGGCGACCTACTCTCTGGCGAAATAAGATCAGTTGAGGATCCAGCGATGAGCGAGAAGCGCAGCATCTTTGAAGAGGTTGGCGAAAAGGCCGATGTGGCGGTGCCGACAGGGGGTGTGATCGATCAAGCGCCCAAAGGCGCGCGGCGCGGGATCCGGATTTGGTTGGGTATCCTCTTTGTCATGGTCGTCATGATGATCGCCGTGGGCGGGCTGACACGGCTGACGGATTCCGGTCTGTCGATTACCGAGTGGAAGCCTGTGACCGGGGCTGTGCCGCCGATGTCGGCAGAGGCCTGGGAGGTTGAATTCGACAAGTATCGCGAAATCCCTGAATATCAGTTGCAAAACAAGGGCATGAGCCTTTCTGAGTTCAAGGTCATCTATTGGTGGGAATGGGGACACCGGCAGCTTGGGCGCACTGTGGGGCTCGTTTGGGCCTTGGGCTTCCTCGGGTTTGCTGCGACACGCAACATACCAACCGGGTGGACAGGACGGCTGTTCTTGATCGGTGCGCTTGGAGGGCTTCAGGGCGCGATTGGCTGGTGGATGGTATCTTCGGGTCTGAGCGGTGAGATGCTGGATGTGGCCTCCTATCGCTTGGCGACGCACCTGGGGCTGGCTTTTGTGATTTTGGGCGTTCTGGCGTGGTATATCCTGTTGCTGTCGCGTCCCGAGACAGACCTTATGCAGGCGCGGCGGGGCAAAGAAACCAAGCTCTATTCCCTGTCGACCGGACTGTTGCACGCGAGCTTTGTGCAGATCCTGTTGGGCGCATTGGTGGCTGGCATTGACGCAGGGCGCACGTTCACCGATTGGCCGCTGATGGCGGGCGGGGTCTTTCCGCCGGATGCTTTTGGGCTGACGCCGTGGTGGAGCAACTTCTTTGAGAACCCCGGTCTTGTGCAGTTCATTCACCGCATGTGGGGCTATCTCTTGGTGATTTTCGCCGTGGTGGTTTGGCGCCGCGCGCGCGGCTCGGCGCATGGGGCGACGCGGTTTGCGTTTAATGCTGTGATGGCGGCGTTGGCAGTGCAGATCGTGCTGGGCATCGTGACGGTGCTTTATGTGGCGCCGTGGCAGCTCGCGATTGCGCATCAGTTGATGGCGGTTCTGGTCTGGGTGCTGATCCTGCGGGCGCGGTTCCTGTCCTTCTATCCGATCTCTACTTCTATTCGTGAGGCATAAATGATTTCTTTCAATGATTTGATGGCCTTCCAGCGCGAAACTCAAGCTTTGGGTCAAGTGGCCGGGCGTCTGGGGTGGGATCAGGAAACCATGATGCCGCGCGGATCTGCGCCGCAGCGGGCCGAAGAAATGGCCGCGATGGAGACGGTGCTGCATGCGCGTCGGATTGATCCTCGGGTGGCGGAGTGGATTGCGTCGATTGATGCATCGGAGTTGGACGAAGCCGGTCGTGCGCAGCTGCGGGAAGTGACGCGCAGCTATGAGCGGACGCAGAAAGTACCTGTGGAATTGGCAAGCCAGCTCGCGCGGGTGACGTCAAAGGCGCAGGGCATCTGGGCGCAGGCGCGGGCGGATGAAGATGTGGCGGCCTTCCTGCCGATCCTTGAGGAGGTGGTGAACCTGCGTCGTCAGGAAGCCGAGGCTCTGGCGGCTGGCGGTGATCCCTATGATGCGCTTTTGGAAGACTACGAGCCATACACTCAGGCATCAGAAATCGCCGCGATCTTTGATGCGATGCGACCGCGGTTGGTGGCTTTGCGTGGCGCGTGTTTAGAGGCTGAGGCACCTATGGCCTTGACCGGACATTTCCCCGAAGCAGCGCAGTTGAAACTGAGCCACGAGCTAGCGACGGCCTTTGGCTATAGCTTTGACAAGGGGCGTATTGATAAGGCCGTTCATCCGTTCAGCTCGGGATCGGGCATTGACGTGCGCATCACGACGCGCGTGGATGAGGCCGATCCATTCAATTGTTTTTACTCAACAATTCACGAAGTCGGGCATGCGTGTTATGAACAAAATATCTCTCAGGACTATCTGCTGACGCCTTTGGGGCGCGGCGTGTCGATGGGTGTGCATGAAAGCCAAAGCCGGATTTATGAGAACCAGCTCGGGCGAGGACGCGCCTTTACCGGATGGCTGTTTGAACAGATGCAAGCCGCGTTTGGAGACTTTGGGATTGCCTCGGCCGAGGAGTTCTATCGCTCGGTCAACCGTGTGAAGCAGGGCTATATTCGGACCGAGGCGGATGAGGTGCAGTATAACCTGCATGTCATGCTGCGCTTTGGGCTAGAACGCGCGCTGATGGCGGGGGATCTGCAGGTGGCGGATCTAGAGGCTGCCTGGAATGACCGCTTTGAGAGCGACTTTGGCTATTCGGTTGATAAGCCGTCTAACGGTGTTTTGCAGGATGTGCATTGGTCGGTGGGGCTCTTTGGCTATTTCCCGACGTATTCCTTGGGCAATGTCTATGCGGGCTGTTTGAATGCGGCGATGCGGGCGGCGGTGCCGGATCTGGATCAGCAGTTGGCGCGAGGGGATACCTCGGCGGCGACGGGGTGGTTGGGTGAAAACCTACAGCAGCATGGTGGGCTGAGAAAACCCGTTGATACGATCATGCATGCGACCGGATCAGAAGTGTCGCCTGCGCCTTTGCTTGATTATCTTGAGTTGAAGTTTGGTGAGATATACGGCCTGTAATGCGCTGATATAGAAATGAAAAAGCCCCGAGTTTACCCCCGGGGCATTTTGTTTTTCGTGATGTTGAGAGGGGTTATTCCTCCGCGCTCTCATCGTCCTCATTCTGTTCCGCGATCCAAGCAACGGATACGACTTCTTCGCCCTTGCCGGTGTTAAACACGCGCACGCCACCCGCAGACCGAGACCGGAACGAGATCCCGTCCACAGGCACGCGGATCGACTGACCCTTAGAGGTCGCGAGCATGATCTGATCGCCCATCTCAACCGGGAAGGAGGCCACCAGCGCGCCGCCGCGCATGGCTTTGTCCATGGCCGCGACGCCCATGCCGCCACGTCCGCGCACCGGATAGTCGTGTGAGCTGGATAATTTGCCCGCGCCACCTGTAGTGATCGTGAGGATCAAGTTTTCAGCCGCCGACATCTCAGCATAGCGTTCCTGGCTGATGGTCGCGTTTTCATTGGCCTCTTCGTCGCTTGCTGCCTCGTCATCGACAGCCCCCGCAACCGCGCGGCGCATTTTGAGGTAGGCGGCACGCTCGTCTGATGTCGCGTCAAAGTGGCGGATGATGGACATCGAGACCACGCGGTCATCGTCACCCAGTTTCACACCACGCACACCGGTTGACGCCCGCGAGTTAAAAACCCGCACGTCAGTTGCTGGGAAGCGAATGGCGCGGCCGGATTTGGTGACCAGCATCACATCGTCATCATTGGAGGCAATGCGCGCGTCGATCATCGACCAGTCTTCGCTATCGCCTTCAAATTTCATCGCAATTTTGCCGTTAGCCTTCACATTCGTGAAGTCAGACAGCTTGTTGCGCCGCACAGTGCCTCGGTCGGTGGCAAAGACCACCTGCAGGTCGTCCCATTCTTTTTCGTCGCGATCGACCGGCATGATCGCTGCAATAGACACGCCCGTTGGGATCGGCAGGATGTTCACAATCGCCTTGCCCTTGGCCGTGCGTCCGCCCAGCGGCAAGCGCCAAGTCTTGAGCTTGTAAACCATACCGTCCGTCGTAAAGAACAAGAGCTGCGTGTGGGTATTGGCGACAAAGAGGGTCGTTACCACGTCCTCTTCTTTGGTCTGCATACCCGAAATGCCCTTGCCGCCACGTTTTTGTGCGCGGAAGTCGGCCAGAGCGGTGCGTTTGATGTAGCCGCCGGAGGTGACGGTCACGACCATATCTTCGCGCTCGATCAGGTCTTCGTCGTCCATGTCGCCCGACCAATCCACGATCTCGGTGCGGCGGTCGACGGCGAATTTCTCTTTGACTTCCATGAGTTCGGTGGAAATCAGACCCATGATGCGTTCGCGCGAACTGAGGATTTCAAGATATTCCTTGATCTTGCCCGCCAGCTCTTCGAGCTCGTCGGTGACCTCCTTGACGCCGATTTGGGTCAGACGCTGCAGGCGCAATTCAAGGATCGCGCGGGCCTGGGTCTCAGAAAGGTTATAGGTGCCGTCGTCGTTCATCGTATGGGTCGGATCGTCGATCAGCTGAATATAGCCCGCGATGTCAGCGGCGGGCCAACGACGGGTCATCAGTTTCTCGCGTGCTTCCGCCGCATCGGCCGACGCTCGGATCGTGGCAACGATTTCGTCCACATTGGAGACCGCCACGGCCAAACCACAGAGGATATGGCTGCGTTCGCGGGCCTTGCGTAGTTCGTAAGCGGTGCGGCGCGCGACGACTTCTTCGCGGAAATCGATGAAAGAGGTCAAAAACGCCCGCAGGGTCAGCTGTTCGGGGCGGCCACCGTTCAGAGCCAGCATGTTACAGCCAAAAGAGGTCTGCATCGGCGTGAAGCGGAAGAGTTGGTTGAGTACGACCTCAGCGGTCGCATCGCGTTTCAGTTCGACCACGACGCGAACTCCGTTGCGATCTGATTCATCCTGCACGTGGGCGACGCCTTCGATTTTCTTCTCGCGGACCTGTTCCGCGATTTTCTCGATCATCGAGGCTTTGTTGACCTGATAGGGGATCTCGTCGATGACGATGGCATAGCGGTCTTTGCGGATCTCCTCGACGCGAGTCTTGGCACGGATGATCACAGAGCCGCGACCCTCAAGGTAAGCTTTACGTGCGCCAGAACGACCCAGCATAATGCCGCCGGTTGGGAAATCAGGGCCGGGGACGTATTCGATCAGGTCCTCGGAGCTGAGATCAGGGTTCTCGATCAAGGCCAGCGTTGCGTCGCAGACCTCACCCAGGTTGTGGGGCGGAATATTCGTGGCCATACCGACTGCAATACCGCCAGCGCCGTTGACCAGCATATTCGGGAAGCGCGAGGGCAGGACTGTCGGCTCCTGGTCTTTGCCGTCGTAGTTGTCCTGAAAATCAACCGTGTCTTTTTCGATATCGGCGAGCATAAAGGCCGCCGGCTTGTCCATGCGCACCTCGGTGTAGCGCATCGCCGCCGGGTTATCGCCGTCCATCGAGCCAAAGTTACCCTGACCGTCCAGCAAAGGCAGAGACATCGAGAAATCCTGCGCCATCCGAACCAGCGCGTCATAGATCGCGCCGTCGCCATGCGGGTGGTATTTACCCATGACATCGCCGACCGGACGGGCGGATTTACGATAGGCTTTTTCGTGGCTGTTTCCGGTCTCGTGCATTGCATAAAGAATGCGGCGGTGGACCGGTTTCAGACCGTCCCGAAGGTCAGGAATCGCACGACTCACGATCACACTCATCGCGTAATCGAGATATGAGGTCTGCATCTCTTCTTCGATGGTCACAGTTGGACCGTCGTGATGCATGCGCTCCACGATGTTTTCTTCTTCGTTTTCAGGGGTTTCAGGCGTGTCGCTCAAGTCTTGGCTCGCTTCTGTCTTGGGCTCAATATTTAGTTGAAGCTTTTATAACAGAGGCAGCATATGGGGTGCAATGGCTGCATCGCCATTGTGGATAAATCACCGAATTTTGGGGTGGTTTACGCCGAACAGCTCGCCCCGCCCAGAACGCAGAATTTCGCGCAATGGGGGTGGTTCAAAAGCACCGGTTGCTCGGCGTCTTTGAGGGTTGGGCCGAGGTCAAATTCTTCTTCATAGGGCAGAAGTGTGCAGGCGATGACGCTTGGGGCCTCGGCACCTTTGTGTTTGACCACCATGCGGGAACTCGCGCACATGACCTCAGAGGGCTTTTTATTCAAAATGCCCCAGCACTCGGTGGTGATTTCCGGCACCTCAACGGTTTCATCCATCTCTGGGAAGAGGATGGTTTCACCGGGGTTCATCGGATCAATGTCCAGCGCGTGTTTTTCATAGAGCGCGGCATAGCCCGCGCGGCTTTCTGCATCGCTTTCGCCCCAAACAGTCCGCCCCGCAATGGTCATTTTGAAGTCATTGTCGCGCAGCCATTCCATGCCAATCACCATTCGGTCAAAGCTGCCACGACCACGTTCCTTGTCGTGCAGCTCTTTTGACCAATGGTCGATTGAAATCCGCATGGTGAGTTTGCCCGGAAAATCCGCTTTCAGCTGCAACAGCTCTTCTTTAACCTTTTTGCGTTGCAACGGCATCATCGCGTTGGTCAGAACCAAAACCTCATAGCCGCGTTCCAAACAGCGGCGGGTCATCTCGTTCATTTCAGGGTTCATATAGGGTTCGCCACCCGTAAAGGCGATCTCACGAACGCCCCACTTGCGATCATCCAGCTGATCCAGATAGGCGCTGACCTCATCCGCCGTGATATAAACCAAGGCGTCGTTGGTCGGAGAGCTTAGAATGTAGCAATTTGCGCATTCGATATTACAAAGCGTGCCCGTATTGAACCAAAGCGTTTCAGGGTTAGACAGGGGCACTCGGGCACGTTTTTCGCCCTTTGCGGTCACAAAGGGATCCTGAAACTTGCCGAAATTTACCGCGTCTTTCATATGCCTGTCTTTCTTTTGGTCGATCTTGCTTATGAAAATATGCCTATGAGGGAAAGTCGTTACAGATATACTGACAGAGATGTGAAGTAGACTTGCTTAACACACGGTCAATTGTTAAGCGGTGTTTGCGCTAACAATTGCTTGAGCAGTTGAGCGAGGGAGCAGAGAGTAGCATGGTTTCGCGTATTATTCCGGTTGAAACATTCGATCTGGTGATTTTTGGGGGCACTGGCGATCTGGCGCGCCGTAAAATCCTGCCGGGGCTGTTTAAACGGTTCTGCGATGGGCAGATGCCGGTTGGGTCGCGAATTATCGCTGCAGCGCGGTCCGAGTTGGATCTGTCTGGGTTTCAGGATTTCGTTGTTCAGGCGGTTGAAGATGCGTTGGGTACACCGGATGCAGATCAGATCTCGGGGTTTGTTGACACGCTGGACTACGTCACCATCGACGCTTTGGGCGAAGAGGGTTGGGCTGATCTGGCGGCCAAACTGCCTGCTTTTGATAAGGTGCGCGCGTTTTACTTTTCGGTCGGCCCGAGCTTGTTTGAGGCGCTCGCCGAACGCCTTCACAAACATGGGTTGGTTGATACTGAAACGCGTATCGTGGTTGAGAAACCCTTTGGCCGCGATCAAGAGAGCGCCAAGGCCTTGAACGCCACGCTCCGTCGCCATTTTGACGAGAGCCAGATTTACCGAATCGACCATTATCTTGGCAAAGAAACGGTGCAAAACCTGATGGCGGTGCGGTTCGGCAATATGCTCTTTGAACCGCTCTGGAACAGCCAATATATTGATCACATTCAGATTTCTGTCGCTGAAGATGTGGGCGTCGGGGGGCGTGGGGCCTATTACGACAAATCGGGTGCCATGCGGGATATGGTGCAGAACCACTTGATGCAGCTTTTGTGCCTAACTGCGATGGAGCCGCCGTCTTTCTTTGAACCCGACGCGGTACGGGACGAAAAACTCAAAGTCATTCGCGCGCTGACGCCGGTTGAGCCGCATCACATTGTGCGGGGGCAATATACGGACAGTTCTGATGAGGTGACCTATCGCGAGGACGTGGGCGATCCGCGGTCTCGGACGGAAAGCTACATTGCTTTGAAATGCCACGTCAGCAATTGGCGATGGGCGGGCACGCCGTTTTATTTGCGCACGGGCAAACGGCTGAAGGCGCGCGATAGCGAGATCAATGTGGTCTTTAAGCAGACCCCGCATTCGATTTTCGGCCCCGAGGCGGGCGAACATCACAACGAGCTGCGTATTCAACTGCAGCCCGACGAAGGCATCAACCTGCGCGTGACCATCAAGGAACCGGGCCCCGGGGGCATGCGCCTGATGGATGTGCCTTTGGACATGAGCTTTGCCGAAGCTCTGGGTGAAGATGCGGACACGCCCGACGCCTATGAACGCCTGATTATGGACGTGATCCGGGGCAACCAAACGCTGTTCATGCGCGACGATGAGGTCGAGGCCGCCTGGGCCTGGACCGACCCGATCATTCAGGGCTGGGAGGCGCGTCACGACGTGCCAAAGCCCTATGAGAGCTTTTCTAACGGCCCGACAGACGCGGATCTTTTGATCGAACGCGACGGGCGCAACTGGCGGGAAATTGGTCGATGAAGATCGAAAAATACAGCGATTTTGACATGATGGCGATTGAGGTCGCGCAAAGGATCGCAGGGGATTTAACGGTCGCATTGCACAACACGGATCGCGCGATGCTGGCAGTGCCGGGAGGAACCACGCCAGGACCGATCTTTGACGATCTCTGCGCCGCTGATCTCGATTGGTCGCGCGTTGATGTAGTGTTGACGGACGAACGTTGGGTGCCTGGCGATCATCCGCGCTCAAATACACGGCTGGTGCGCGAACGTCTGCTGGTCAATCGCGCGGCGTCGGCTCGGATGGTGCCGCTTTACGCAGAAACGCCGGAACCCGAGGAGTCACTTGCGGGGCTGATGGATGCCATCGAGGCCGATCTGCCCATCGCAGTGGCGGTTTTGGGCATGGGCGAGGATATGCATACAGCGTCTTTGTTCCCAGATAGCCCGGATATCGCGGCGGCTCTGGACGCGCACGCGCCGATTTTGTTGCCGGTACGCCCTGAAAGCCAGCCCGAGGCGCGGATCACGCTGTCTGCACGGGTTCTCAATGGCGCGCTGGCCAAACATGTTGTTTTCAAAGGGCAGGACAAGATGGATGCGCTGCAAAAGGCGCGGACTCTGCCGCATGTTGAGGCCCCAATCGCCGCCGTTTTGGATGGCGCAACAGTTCATTGGACGGAGTAACCCTATGTGGGATGTGCTAAAAGCTCATCAGGCGCAAGCGCCTCGTATTGTTGATTTATTTGAAGATGGCGGGCGGTCTGAGGCGTTTTCGATCACAGCAGACGGTCTCTATTTTGATTATGCCAAGACGGACATCACCGAGGCCTGCTGGGAAGATCTGGTGAAACTCGCCGAGGAAACCGAGGTCGCGAAATGGCGCGATGCTATGTTTGCGGGCGAGAAGATCAACGTCACCGAGGATCGCGCGGTTCTGCACACGGCGCTGCGGAATTTGGACGGTGGACCTGTGGAGGTTGACGGCGAAGACGTCATGCCGGGCGTCAAAGAGGTCTTGGCCAAGATGGGTGATTTTGCCGAGGCCGTGCGGGCTGGTGCGTTCAAAGGGCAGGGCGGCAAGATCACCGATGTGGTGAATATTGGGATCGGCGGGTCTGACCTTGGTCCTGTGATGGCGACGATTGCTCTGAAGCCTTATGCCGACGGACCGCGCACGCATTTCATTTCAAACGTAGATGGGGCGGATCTTGCGGATACGCTGGACGGGTTGGATCCCGCGACGACTTTGGTTTTGGTGGCTTCTAAAACATTTACGACTCAGGAAACCATGATGAACGCCACATCGGTGCGGGATTGGATGGCGCAGTCGGTGTCAGACCCTGCGGCGCAGTTTGCGGCCATTTCTACGAACCTAGAGGCCACGGCGGCTTTTGGTATTCCGGCGGAACGGGTCTTTGGGTTCGAGGATTGGGTCGGTGGCCGTTATTCCATGTGGGGCCCGATTGGGTTGTCGATCATGTTGGCTATTGGGTTTAGTGATTTCAACAACTTCCTGCGTGGTGCTCAAGCAATGGATCAGCATTTTGTGTCGGCAGACCTGGCGCAAAACATGCCCGTTGCCTTGGCGCTGGTGGGAATTTGGCACCATCAGATCCATGGGCACGCAACCCGTGCGGTCTTGCCCTATGAGCAACGCCTGCTGCGCTTTCCAGCCTATCTTCAGCAGATGGAGATGGAGAGCAACGGGAAGAGCGTAACACGAGACGGCAAAGAGGTTTCCCAAACCGTGGGTCCGATTGTGTGGGGCGAACCTGGCACGAACGGACAACACGCCTTTTATCAGCTGATCCATCAGGGCAAACAGGTCGTGCCATGTGAGTTCATGGTGGGGTCGGAAGTCCATGAGCCGGAGCTCGCTCATCACCATAAAGCCATTCTCGCCAATTGCTTAGCACAATCTGAGGCCTTGCTCTTGGGGCGCAGCTATGAGGTTGCGAAAGAGCGGATGGCGGCGGCGGGTCATGAAGGCGAAGCGCTGGAGGCCCATGCAATGCAGCGGGTGTTTGCAGGCAATCGGCCGTCGACGACTTTGGTGTATCAGAAGCTAACGCCATATGTTTTAGGTCAGATCGTGGCGCTGTATGAGCATCGGGTCTTTGTCGAGGGGGTGATCCTGGGGATCAACTCTTATGATCAATGGGGTGTGGAGCTTGGCAAGGAATTGGCAAACAAATTGCTGCCTGCTGTTGAAGTAGACGCTGACCTAAGTGAAGTGCATCCGGCGACATCTGCAATCATCAGTAAAATCAATGCGCTGCGTTGAACTTTAAAAGTGGTGCGGAAACTTTGAAAGTTTCCGGTTTCGATTTCTTTTAAAGAAATCGGACACAAAAAAGCCCCGCATTGGCGGGGCTTTTGTTGTTTTGTCTCAGCGCTTAGGCGCGACGACGACGTCCGCCGCCACGACGACCGCGGCCACCTTCTTCGCCTTCTTTCGCAGGGGCTGCGTTGAACTTGATCCAAGCCGCACCACCGTCGTCATTGTTGGTCAGGAAGTTCGCCGCGCGGATCGCTTCCATTTCTTTGCCAGGACGTGGCTTTGTGGAGCCCATACCAAACATGGTCACGAAAGCCTCGTCGTCCATGTCGGCAGGGATCACGATGCCCGCTGCTTCCAGCTCTGCTTTCTTTTCAGCGATCTTCTTTGGACCCACAGGCAGCGCCACTGGGTTCATAATTGCCGACGTCATGCCGGTCGCCATCGCCATTGGCAGGAAGGCGTTGTTGATGCCGTGGCGATTTGGCAGACCAAACGAGATGTTGGACGCGCCGCAAGTGGTGTTCACGCCGAGCTCATTCCGCAGACGACGGTTCAGTTCAAACACCTGCAGGCCAGCCGTGCCCATCGCGCCGATTGGCATCACGAGTGGGTCAACCACGATGTCATGCGCTGGAATGCCGAAATCGGCCGCCCGCTCTACGATCTTTTTCGCCACCGCAAAGCGCACTTCTGGATCCTCAGAGATCCCAGTGTCGTCGTTGGAAATCGCAACCACAGGCACGTTGTATTTCTTGACCAAAGGCAGAACGAGTTCCAGACGCTCTTCTTCGCCGGTCACAGAGTTGAGCAACGGGCGGCCTTTGGCTGCCTCAAGACCCGCTTCCAATGCACCTGGCACAGAGCTGTCGATGCAGAGCGGAATATCCGTAACGCTCTGAACAACCTCGACCAGCTGACGCATCAGCTCTGGTTCCACAAAGTTGTTGTCCGCATAGCGCACGTCTTTGGCCATCTTATTGCTGAACACCGCGCCAGAGTTGATGTCCAGAATGGTCGCGCCAGCTTCGACTTGCGCAATCGCGTCGGCTTTGACACGTTCAAAATTGCCTGCTTCCAGCTCGGCATTCAGGATCTTGCGGCCAGTCGGGTTGATGCGTTCGCCGATGACGGCAAATGGCTGATCAAAACCGATAATGGCGGTCTTTGAGCCGGATTCTACAACGGTACGGGTCATTCTTTTTCCTTATCCGTTCACAGGTTTCGTAGAGGCGCCGCCGTTGTCGATGGCCCATTTTGCGTTTGTCTTGATGCCGCCCAGTGGGAAGAAATGCACCTTCTCGATGTTGAAATCCGGGTTCGCGGCTTTGTGGGCGGCGAGATCGGCGATCACGTCGGTAGGCTCATAGGGCAGCAAGAGTTTGGTGACATCCATCGCGCGTTTCTGAAGGACCTTCAGCGAAGGGCCGACGCCGCAAGCGATGGCGAATTTGATCAGAGTCTGCAGTTTCGCAGGACCGGCGATGCCGATATGGATCGGCAGGTCGATGCCGGCCTCTTTCAGACCGTCCGCCCATGCGATGATCGGCTTTGCGTCAAAAGCAAACTGGGTTGCGAGCGCCATCGACGCATCGGTGGTCTCGTTGAATTTGTTTTTCCAGCGCAGCGCATCATCGACGTTCTTGCTGGACCCATCTGGATCGATGTCTTTGTTGCCTTCTGGGTGGCCTGCGACGTGCAGATTGGTGAAACCCGCTTTGTCAAAGAGACCGGTTTCCAAAAGCTGCATCGAGCTGTCAAAATCGCCATACGGCGTGGTCACACCACCGGCCAGCAAAAGCGCCTGTTTCACACCGGCTTCGCCCTGATACATGGCGATCCAGTTTTCCAGCGTCGCTTTGTCTTTGATGATGCGCGCCGGGAAATGCGGCATGACGTTATAGCCTTCGCCCGCGATACGCGCGGCGGTTTTGACCATGTCTTCAATCGGCGTGCCTTCGATATGGGCGATATAGACACGGGTGCCTTGGGGCAGCAGATCGCGGAAATCCTCGACCTTTTCTGCGGTGCGCGGCATGACCTCGATGGAATAGCCATCCAGAAAGGCCTCAACCTCCGGCGTCACAACGGTGCCGGACTCGGTTTTCTTTTTAAAGTTCAAAAGCGCCATGACGGCCTCCCAAAGCTGATTGCCCCGCACGCGGGTCATTCCCATCCTTCATTCGCGATCAGGGCTTTGATTTTCTCCTGATCAAACTCTGCCTCAAGTCGGGCCGCTTCGGCTTCGACGATTTCGGCTGGGGTTCCGTCCATTTGGTAGGGCGTGGCTTTGCGCCATTCGGCCAGATATGCGTCTGTATCCGCCGCGCCGACTTTCATCGCCGCACGGTCGATTGCCTGCTCAAACCGCTCTGCAAGCTGTTTTTTCGCACCACGACGACCTTTGCCCACAATCACCTGGGCTGGGATATCGCGCCAATAAACAATCGTGACGTCATGCATGATCTGATTCTACCTCCTAAACGGTGATCCATAGGTAATCACAGGGGGGGAGTTCTCTATGTTCGTTTTCGACTTATGGGACGCAAGCTGCGACCTCTTGTGTCATAGACGGTTTGTTGCCGTCCCTCCACAGCGGGGCCCATGAAAAATCTTAATGATCTTCTTGAATTGGAAATCTGCGGGATTGCGGGAAGTTGATATCGGGTCTAGGCTGAGACTAACTCGATATGGAAGGCGTGACCTATGGCGCCAAAGCGTCCCAAAGGTGCGGGCGCATTCCCAAAACCGGTAGAGAGCCCCGCGCCGAACCGACCCGATCCCAGTGAGCTTTACGCCGCTTTGGATTTGGGAACCAACAGCTGTCGTATGCTGATTGCTCAACCCAAGGGCAGTCAGTTTCATGTGGTCGACAGTTTTTCGAAATCCGTTCAACTCGGGGCAGGGCTAGAGACCACGGGTCGTCTGTCGCGTGGCTCTATGCGGCGCACGATTCAAGCGATGCGGATCTGTCAGCAGAAACTGAAGCGTCATGGCGTGAAACGCATGCGTTTGGTGGCGACAGAGGCCTGTCGGCGCGCGCGGAACTCCAAAGATTTCGTCAAGCAAGTGCGACGCGAGACTGGGCTGACGCTTGAGATCATCAAACCCGAGGAAGAAGCACGCTTAGCGGTGATCAGCTGCGCGCCTTTGGTCAGCACCAAAACAGAACAGCTTTTGGTGGTGGATATTGGTGGCGGCTCGACAGAGCTTGTGTGGATTGATCTGAGCAATGTGGCTCCGGTGGATCGTCCAAAAGCCATTATGCGCATGCATTCTGGGTTCAATAAGCTTGAAACGCCGTTTCCAGCTGCGCGGGTGGTGGATTGGATATCTGTGCCTTTGGGCGTCGCCACTCTGCGCGATCAGTTCAATGATGTAGACGATGATTCCGCGCGTTTTGCTTTGATGAGCTGGTTCTTTGAAGAGAAGCTCGCGGATTTCGCACCCTACGCGGATGAGCAATCGCGCGAAGGGTTTCAGATCGTGGGAACTTCAGGAACTGTGACAACGGTGGCCGCAAGTCATCTGGGATTGCGCCGGTATGACCGTACCAAGGTGGATGGGTTGCGAATGTCGTCGGAACAAATCGATGCGGTCATTAACGATTATCTGCGCCTTGGGCCTGCCGGCCGACGGGCGGATCCTCGGATCGGGCAGGACCGACATGCGTTGATCATGTCGGGCTCGGCGATTTTGCAGGCTCTGCTGCGCGCTTGGCCGACGGATCGTCTGTCTGTGGCGGACCGCGGTCTGCGTGAGGGGCTGCTGTATGCTCAAATGAGCGCGGATGGGGTGCTGGAAGACGGCGTCTATTAGCGCTATAGGGCGCGCATCGCTCCCTTTGGGCGCTCTTTGCTGAGGCGGACTTATGGTCAAAAAGAAGAATACATCCGGTCGGGGTCAGCGGGATCTGACGGTAAAGGTCAAGACCGCGCGGGGCCGTAGCCTGAGCTCGACCCGTTGGTTGCAGCGGCAATTGAACGACCCCTATGTGAAGCGTGCACAGGCCGAGGGTTATCGCGGGCGGGCGGCGTTTAAGATTCTGGAACTGGACGATAAATTCCGGTTTCTGGTGCCTGGTGCACGGGTCGTGGACCTTGGGTGCGCGCCTGGGGGCTGGATGCAAGTCGCTGTGCCGCGTGTGAATGCTTTGGGCGAGAAATCTGGCAAGAAGGTCGGCACAGTTCTGGGCATTGACCTGCAAGAAGTCGACCCGCTGCCGGGGGCCGAGATCTATCAGCTCGACTTCATGGAAGACGACGCGGATGAGAAGGTCAAAGACTGGCTCGGCGGCAAAGCTGACGTTGTGATGTCGGACATGGCAGCCTCATCCTCAGGCCATAAACAGACCGATCACCTGCGCATCATCGCGCTTTGTGAGGCTGCGGCCTATCTGGCTTTTGATGTCTTGGACGAGGGCGGCACTTTTGTGGCCAAAGTCCTTGCGGGAGGCGCCGAGGGCGAGTTGCAAAAACTGCTCAAGCAGAAGTTCAATAAGGTGGTGAATATGAAACCACCAAGCTCCCGCGCAGATTCGTCGGAAAAATTCGTGGTCGCGACGGGCTTTCGCGGTTAACGCATCAAAGATCCAATCGCGAGATCCCGAAACGCGAGGATTTCCGCCTCTGGCGTTGACTCTTTGCGGTGATGCGTCGCGCTGATCCAATCGGCCTGTTTGATCAGCTCAAACAGCCGCCCATGTCGCGTTTGTTTAAAGGCGGGCAGAAACGCCTTGGGGTTCATCATCATGGCAAAGGTCCTCTTATGCCGTATGTCACAAGAGGCTTAATGACCGGATAATGGGGCAGTATTGCGCCCAATCTGCGCGCAAAGCGTGGTCAATTGCGGCAGTATCTGCGCATGTGTCGATAGAGCTATGGGAGGAAATGGTGGGTCGTGAGAGGCTCGAACTCCCGACATCTTCGGTGTAAACGAAGCGCTCTACCAACTGAGCTAACGACCCGCCGTGGCGTGGGTTCTAATCTGTTATCTGGGGGGAGGACAAGAGCAAAAAATATGTTTTTTGAAATTTTTTGCGTGGGCCATCGGCGCGGATTTCGTCGAGATTAATTCATCGAAAAAAATCATCTTTGGCGCATCTAAATCGCTTGACGCTGCCTCTGGGGACGCATAAACCACAGCTCACCGCGACGGCCACGGCACAAGCGGTTTTTCAGAGAGCGGTTGTAGCTCAGTTGGTTAGAGTACCGGCCTGTCACGCCGGGGGTCGCGGGTTCGAGCCCCGTCAACCGCGCCACTTTCTTCCTTAAAGGTGTCGGTAAAGGCGAAGGGTCTTAGACCTTTGTTTAGCTAACTTCGTTGACTTCGCTGCGCGAACTCTCAGTTTCTTTTAATAACCTCCCCGTATTGTTGCGTGGCTTTGAACAAAATTAACAGTTCAAAGTTACTGTTGATTTCGCAGATGCCGACTCGCAACAGGTTGTTATCAAATGATATTTGATAACCCGAAAACGCCATGGTTTCAGATA
>JABSOU010000034.1 GCA_013215215.1 Cognatishimia sp.
AGTCGTCCGATAAACGGAGAGATGAAGGTCGCGCCGGCTTTGGCCGCGAGGATCGCTTGGTTCACGGAAAAACAGAGAGTGACGTTGACCATTTTGCCTTCGTCGGTGAGGGTCTTACAGGCCTGCAGGCCGTCCCAGGTCAGCGGGACTTTGACTGCGATATTGTCAGCGATCTCGGCCAGTTTGCGGCCCTCGGCGATCATGGTTTCTGCATCGGTCGCGGTGACCTCGGCGGAAACGGGACCAGAGACCAGCTCACAGATCTCTTTGGTGACTTCGATAATGTCACGGCCGGATTTTTTGATCAGCGATGGATTGGTGGTGACACCATCGACCATGCCAAAGTCATTGAGTTCTGCGATTGCATCTATTTCTGCAGTGTCTACAAAGAATTTCATAACGCGCGTCCTGATTGGGTTGGCTTTTACGGGTTGGTCTAGGGTCGCGCCTCGTTTACCTCATCGAGGTGTTAGCGCAAACCCTTTTTGCGAGGCGGATTTGAAAGACCCGGACTTCTTTGACGCAGGTGATCTGGTTGCTGTCCTGACCACCCAGCCCTTGGACCGGACCTTGGATTACAAGGCTCCTGAAGGAGGGTGCTGGTTGGGCGCGTTTGTAGAGGTTCCTTTGGGGCCGCGCAAGGTGCTGGGCGTGGTCTGGGGACGCGGGCGCGGGGATTGGGATATCGCCAAGGTGCGCTCGGTCAATCGGGTGCTGGATGTGGCGCCGATGCGGTCAGAAATGCGTTCGTTTTTGGAGAAGGCGGCGAGCTACACGCTGACGTCGATGCCTGCAATGCTGCGGCTTGCAACGCGGGCGCCGGGGCTTTCTGATCCGCCCTCGATGCGCAAGGTTTATCGGTTGGGTGAGGGCGTGCCGGATCGGGTGACGGAGGCGCGCACGCGGGTGATTGAGGCTTTGCGGGAATATGGCGGGCTTGGGTTCACGCTGAAGGAAGTGTCCGAATTGGCGGGGGTGACGTCTTCGGTTGTGAAAGGTCTCGTGAAGCAAGGGGTTGTCCTGGAAGAGGACACACCGCGCGATCAGCCTTATCGGCGTATGGATGCGGATTTTGGTCCCAAAGAACTGACCGAGGATCAGGCGGCGGCGGCCGAAAAGGTCTCGGCGGGTATCAAGGACGAGGTCTATGGGACGTCTTTGCTGCGTGGTGTCACGGGGTCAGGCAAGACCGAAGTTTATCTAGAGGCAGTTGCGGCTTGTATCGAGGCAGGACGTCAGGCGTTGGTTCTGTTGCCAGAGATTGCATTGACCGCAGAATTCCTCACGCGCGTTGAGGCGCGCTTTGGCGCGAAGCCTGCGGAATGGCATTCGGGCGTGACGATGACCGAACGCCGACGGATCTGGAAGATGGTCGGGCAGGGCGGTGCTCAGGTGGTGATTGGGGCGCGGTCGGCTTTGTTTTTGCCGTTTCAGAACCTGGGTCTGATCGTGGTCGATGAGGAACATGACACCTCTTACAAACAAGATGACGGCGTGCTTTATAACGCCCGCGATATGGCGGTGCTGCGCGCCAGCCTATGTGGCGCGCGGGTTGTGCTGGCCTCCGCGACGCCGAGCCTTGAGAGCTGGGCCAATGCGGATGCCGGAAAATATGAACGCATCGAGCTGACCTCGCGCTTTGGGCCGGCTGTTTTGCCGGATATGCGGGCGATTGATATGCGGGTTGAGGACCTGCCGAGTGCGCAATGGATATCGCCGGCTTTGCAGTCTGCTGTTCGCAGTCGTCTGGAAAAAGGTGAGCAATCCCTGTTGTTTATCAACCGCCGTGGCTATGCGCCGGTGACGATTTGTCGGGCCTGTGGGCATCAGGTGGGCTGTGACCATTGTGATGCGCGGATGGTAGAGCACCGGTTCCTGAAACGGCTGCTCTGCCATCAATGTGGCGAGAGCAAACCGATGCCTGAGGCCTGCCCGAGTTGTGGGGTCGAAGGCAAACTTGCGCCTGTGGGACCTGGTGTGGAACGGCTTGCCGAGGAAGCGCAGGCGCATTTTCCGGAGGCTCGGTTGGCGGTTTTGTCGTCCGACCTTTTTGGCTCGGCCCGCGCCTTGAAAGAGGGGATCACGCAGATTGCCGAGGGTGGCGCGGATATCATCATTGGCACGCAATTGGTGGCCAAAGGGCATAACTTCCCTTTGCTGACTTTGGTGGGTGTGATTGATGCGGACCTTGGCCTTCAGGGCTCTGACATGCGCGCCGCAGAACGCACGTTTCAATTGATGCGCCAAGTGGCGGGACGGGCGGGGCGTTCTGAACGCAAAGGCACCGCGCTCATGCAGACGTTTCAGCCGGATCATCCGGTTATTCGCGCCATTCTATCAGGTGACGAAGAAGGCTTTTGGCAGGCCGAAGCGGATCAGCGCCGTCATGCGGGCGTGCCGCCCTATGGTCGGATGGCCGGAATTATTCTGTCGTCTCCTGATGTGCAGCAAGTCTTTGATATCGGGAACCAATTGGCACGCAATAACGGGCCATTACACGAAATCGGTGCGCAGGTGTTCGGACCCGCGCCCGCGCCGATTGCACGTGTTCGCGGCCGTCATAGGGTACGCCTTTTGGTCAAGGCAGAGAAGTCCGCGCCGATCCAGCAGGCTTTGGCGCAATGGGTATCGCAAGTGAAAGTCAGAGGCGATTTGCGCCTGTCGGTCGACATCGATCCGCAGAGTTTCTACTGACAAATTTAGTCATCTGTTCATCCCTGCACATCGAAACCGCACCGTTTTCGCTCGCCATCCTTGAAAAACAGGCGTAAGCGCGAAGTATGTTTGAAAAAGTCCCTTTAAGCGCAGCCTCAGATCGCCCCCTCTGGCAACGTCCCTTCGGCCTTTTGGTTCTGATGGCGATTGCCATGCCATTGGCATTTTCGACCTGGTCGGCACTGCTAAATAACTTCGTGATCGAAGTTGCAAATTTCGATGGCTCAGACATTGGCCTTTTGCATACGGTCCGAGAGATCCCGGGCTTTTTGTCGTTCCTGGTGATCTTTGTAATCATCTTTATTCGGGAACAGGTGTTGGGCCTTTTGTCTCTCGTTTTGCTTGGAGCAGCCACGGCTGTGACAGCTTGGTTCCCGACGCTGGGCGGCATATTGATGATCACACTGCTCAGTTCGATCGGCTTTCACTATTATGAGACGGTCAATCAATCCGTTCAACTTCAATGGCTTAAGAAAGATCGTGCACCGCAGGCTCTGGGTTGGCTGACAGCGGTTGGCTCGGCCAGCACGCTTGTGATCTATGTTCTTATTGTTATGACCTGGGAAGGGCTGGGCCTTAGCTATAACTTCGTGTTTCTCGTCTCGGGACTTTTGACTGTCGCTCTCGCGTTCTTCGCGCTTTTCGCCTATCCGCAATATGAATCCGAGACCCCGCAGATTAAAAAGATGGTCCTGCGCAAGCGCTATTGGCTCTACTATGCGCTCACCTTTATGGCGGGCGCGCGGCGGCAGATCTTTGTGGTTTTCGCAGGCTTTATGATGGTCGAGCGATTTGGCTTTGACGTGCATCACCTGACCGGTCTCTATCTGATCAACCTGATCGCAAATATGATCTTTGCGCCCTTTATCGGCCAGATCGTCGCCCGCTTCGGAGAGCAACGGACGCTCTTGGTGGAATACATCGGCCTTGTGTTGGTCTTCCTCGCCTATGGCGGGATCTATTTCTTCGGCTGGGGTGTCATGCTCGCGATGGTGCTCTACGTCGTGGATCACCTGTTGTTCTCGATGGCCCTGGCGATGAAGACCTATTTCCAAAAAATCGCAGATCCGGCCGATATTGCGCCGACGGCGGCGGTGGCCTTTACGATCAATCATATTGCGGCGGTGTTTTTGCCTGTCGTTTTGGGCCTACTTTGGCTCTACTCACCAGCCATCGTCTTCATGATGGCAGCAGGGGGCGCGGCGATCTCTTTCTGCCTCGCGCTGCTTATCCCGCGCCATCCGGTCAAAGGTTATGAAACACGCCTGCAAAATCCTCTCGCGGCACCGGCAGAATAAGCATGGCAGAGCGAGGGAGGTTTCTGGACGGATCCACCATGGGGCATGTAATGCGCATGACTCTGCTGGGTGGGGTAGGGATCACCTTTGTTTTCCTTGTCGACCTCGTGAACCTTTTTTGGATCGCCTATTTCGGAACTGAACAATTGGTGGCAGCCATCGGCTTTGCCTTTGCGGTCCAGTTCTTTTCCGTCTCAACCGGGGTGGGCATGATGATCGCAACGACGGCGATTGTCTCGCGCCAAATAGGTCGCGGGGACATGGACCGCGCGCGCGAAGAGGCGACCTCGGCGATGATCCTGACCGTTAGCTTTCAGGTTGGCGTCGCCACCCTGATTGTTGTGTTTCGCTATCCTTTGCTGGAGCTTGTCGGCGCGCAAGGTGAAACGCTTGAGATCGCGGCACGTTATCTACTCATCACCATTCCCTCGCTGGCCATTATGGCGATTGGCCTGTCGGGCTCCGCGATTTTGCGGGCCGAGGGAGATGGACGGCGCGCGATGTATGTCACGGTCAGTGGCGGTGTGTTGCTTTTGTTCATAGATCCGCCGCTGATCTATCTGTTTGGACTGGACGGCGCGGCGGTTGGGATTGTTCTGTTCCGCATTACTCTGGCGATCCAAGCGATGCGCTTTTTGATCGGCAAACATGACTTGTTGGCGCCGCCCGCCGTGGCCTCGGTCAAACGCTGTTTGGTACCGTTTTTCGCCGTCGCAGGGCCCGCCTTGCTGACCCAGATGGCCACACCCTTTGGCTATTACATTCTGACATCCGTAATTGCCCCTTTTGGCGACAGCGCGGTCGCCGGCTGGGCGGTGGTGAACCGCGTGAGTGTCGTGGCCTTTGGATCGATCTTTTCCCTTTCCGGTGCCGTCGGCGGTATTTTCGGCCAGAATTTTGGCGCCGGGCTCTGGGATCGCGTCCGCAGCACCTATCGCGACGCTTTGCTGTTCTGTCTTGGCTACACGGTTTTGGTCTGGGCGATCCTGTCAATCAGCGCAGGTGGCGTGATCGCGGCCTTTGACCTCTCGGCTGAAGGTGCTGAGGTTTATCGCGCCTTTGGCTATGTCGGCTCGGCGAGTTTCATCCTCTTGGGGGGCTTGTTTGTCTCTGTCTCGGCCTTCAATTCCTTGGGTAAACCTATTCGCGCAACGCTTATGACCTGGCTGAGGGACGGGCTGCTCATGTTGCCAGTAGCCTGGTGGATGGCGAGCCTCGCGGGAGCGACGGGTGCAGTCTATGCGCAGGCCATGGTCGGTTCTGTTGTCGGTGTACTCTCCGCGCTTTGGGGCTGGCGATTTGTTCGGGCGCTGGGCGAGCCTGAAGCCACTGCGCCGAAAGAGCCCGCTTGATCCCGGCGCGTATTTCCGCCAAAGGGACGCATCCCAACCCAAGAGGCCCCCTATGCCAACGTTCACAGCCCTGACCACCCTGACAGGCAAAGACAATGCTGAGAAGCTTGGCGATGCGATGGAGAACCTCGAGCCCATGCCAACCGGCGTCGGAGTGTTTGAAATCGAGGACGGCTCGGGTCTTTGGGAAATTGGCGGCTATTTCACCGAAGCGCCAGATGAGGCGGGGCTAGCGCTGTTGGCGGCAGCTTTTGGCGCCAAGGATTTTGCGGTCAGCGAATTGCCTGACACGGATTGGGTGGCCAAAGTCAAACGCGAGCTAACCCCCGTGCAGGCAGGGCGGTTCTTTGTCTATGGCAGCCATGACGCCGATCAGGTCCCCGAAGGGTCTGAACCATTGTTGATCGAGGCCGCAATGGCCTTTGGGACCGGGCACCACGGGACAACTCTGGGCTGCCTACGCGCCTTGGATCGTTTGGCCGAGGGTGGGTTTCACGGCCGAAACGTAGCCGATATCGGCTGCGGCACGGCGGTTCTGGGTATGGCAGCCGCGCGCATTTGGCCCGAGACTGTTCTCGCCAGCGACATCGATCAGGTTGCGGTGGATGTGGCTGAAGCCAATGTCAAAGCCAATGATCTGGTCGGTCGGGTTATTTGCCTAGAGGCCGCAGGATTTGGGCACGCGGATCTTCTGGCGAAAGCGCCCTTCGATCTGGTCTTTGCCAATATTCTGAAGGCTCCTTTGGTTATGCTGGCCCCTGATATGGGCAAGAACATCGCACCAAAAGGCCACGCGATCCTTTCCGGCATTCTGAACGAGCAAGCTGACGAAGTCGTTGCGGCCTATGACGCAACCGGCTTTGACGTCGCCCATCGCGAAGAAATCGGCGAATGGACCACGCTGACCTTGACCCGTCGTGCAGCGTAATCTTGGGGCCTGCCTAAATTTCGCCGCATTTGTGAGGCAGAACATTACTTAGACAGGGGGCGCTGTCTGAGTATTTTTATCATGGATATCCAACAGCATGAATTCGAGAACCGGGTAAAGCGCTTGCACCGCAAGCGCTCCAAAGCTGCACGTTCGAATACCCCGGCTTTCATTGATCAAGACGGTTATGTCATCGTTCAAGCAAAATCCCGACCGCGGCGCGTGCCGTTTCTTGGCCTTTTTCTTTTGGCGCTCGGCTTTTTCGCGCTTAAGGGTCTGATGATTGCCGGTATGGGATCCGACATTTACGCAATCCGTATTCAAGAGCTTTTTGGCAGTTCGTCGTTTGTGACCCAGATCGGTGCTTGGACCATGCAAGGAGACGCGGTCTCTTTGATGATGGCCGAGAATATCGAGAAAATTCTCTAAACTAGCCTGAAAGCATCTGCGCAAAGAAAAAGCCGCGGTTGATATCTCAACCACGGCTCAACAACGACGGTGTAGGTCAGTTGTTTGCTTTAGAAGTCCGCGATGTTGCCGCGAGACAGGCCGATGTCAGCCAGCTCACGATCAGTCAGTTTGGACAGCTGCGCGCGGGTGCTGCGTGCTGCGTTCCACTGCGCGACGGTCGCGACGAGGGAGGAGAATGCAAACCCGATACGGCCGGCGAAACCAGCGTTGAGGGACTGCGCGGGGGTGTAGTCAAATGCGGCCATATCATACTTCCTTTTTTGGTCGGTGTTTCATTTGAGGTCGTCAGTAAGCCGCAGATAGTGTTATCAATTACCCCATGCAAATACCATTTTTTCATAGCTGATATGCAGTTTTTGCATGTGTCGTGCCGCGTGAATTATTTGCGGCATAGACTTGTAAACTTGCGACCGATCTGGGTGTTGATGATTTGGAAGCGACCCATGGATGTCGCAAATCGCTTGGCGCGTGTTCTTGTTTTGTGCTAGTGTTTTTGTAACNATCCGTGAGCGATCAGAGCAGGCACAGGAAAACATCATGCGAATTTTGGGAATCGACCCCGGTTTGCGCAACATGGGATGGGGGATTATCGACTCAGTCGGCAGTCGTCTTAGCCATGTGGCCAATGGGATTTGCCATTCAAAAGGCAGCGATGATTTGGCGCTACGTCTGCATGATCTGCACCAGCAGCTGACCGATGTCATTCACCGCTATCAGCCGGATCATGCCGCAATCGAACAGACCTTCGTGAACAAAGACGCTGTGGCGACGTTGAAACTGGGCCAGGCACGCGGGATCGCGTTGTTGGTGCCCGCGCAAGCCGGTATAGAGATTGGCGAATATGCCCCCAACAAGGTCAAAAAAACCGTGGTTGGCGTGGGGCACGCGGAAAAGCATCAGGTGGAACATATGGTCAAACTGCAATTGCCCGGGGTTAAGATTGCGGGGGCGGATGCATCGGACGCATTGGCCATCGCGATTTGCCACGCGCACTACGCGGGTGCATCGCGCGGGTTGGATCAGGCTTTGCGGCGGGCCTCGGCATGATAGGCAAGATTGCGGGGCGCGTCGACTATAAGGCGCTGGATCATGCTCTGATCGATGTGCGGGGCGTGGGCTATATCGTCTATTGCTCGGAACGCACGATGGCGGAACTGCCGCCTGCGGGTGAGGCCGTGGCGCTCTACACGGAGCTTCTGGTGCGCGAAGACGTGTTGCAGCTGTTTGGGTTTACCTCGCTGTTGGAAAAGGAATGGCACCGCTTGCTGATTTCCGTGCAGGGGATAGGGGCCAAGGCGTCTTTGGCGATCCTTGGAACTTTGGGGCCTGAAGGCGTCGGGCGCGCGATCGCCTTGGGCGATGTGACGGCAATCAAATCCGCGAAGGGCATTGGGCCCAAAACGGCGCAGCGCGTGGTGCATGAACTCAAAGACAAAGCACCGGCTGTCATGTCCCTGGGCGGCAGCCTGTCCGGAGCCGCAGGGGCGCCGGTATCAGATGATGTGATTGAGGCCCCCGTGGCTTCGCCGGCGGTCGCGAAACCTGTGCCAAAGGCGGCCGAGGGCAATGCGGCTGCGCAGGCGGAGGCTCTGTCAGCCTTGGGCAACCTTGGCTATACGCCGGGCGATGCGGCAGGCGCTGTGGCTCAGGTGTCTGGAGAGATGCCGGAGGCGGATACGCCCGCTTTGATTAAGGCCGCGCTCAAGTTGCTGGCTCCGAAAGGCTAGGGGATGAGTGAACCAGACCCAACCCTGCGCCCCGAAGCGCGCCCAGAGGATGCAGACCGCGCCTTGCGTCCCCAAGGCTTGGATGAGTTCATCGGACAGGCCGAAGCCCGTGCAAACCTGAGGATTTTCATTGAATCCGCGCGTCGCCGCGGCGAGGCGATGGACCATACGTTGTTCCACGGACCTCCGGGACTTGGTAAGACCACGCTCGCGCAGATCATGGCGCGTGAGTTGGGCGTCAATTTCCGTATGACTTCGGGGCCTGTTTTGGCCAAAGCCGGCGACCTTGCGGCGATCCTCACAAACCTTGAGGCACGCGATGTGCTCTTCATTGACGAGATCCACCGTCTGAACCCTGCCGTCGAAGAGGTGCTCTATCCCGCTATGGAGGATTTCGAGCTGGACCTCGTGATCGGCGAAGGCCCTGCGGCGCGCACAGTGCGCATTGAACTCCAACCCTTCACGCTGGTCGGCGCGACCACGCGGCTTGGCTTGCTGACAACGCCGCTCAGGGATCGTTTCGGCATACCGACGCGGCTGCAATTCTATACCGAGGACGAACTCAACGAGATCGTGTCCCGTAACGCCCGCAAACTCGCGGCGCCCGCCGACGACAAAGGCTCGCGCGAGATCGCGCGGCGCGCGCGGGGGACGCCAAGGATCGCGGGACGGCTCTTGCGCCGCGTGGTGGACTTTGCGTTGGTAGAGGGCGATGGGCGGATCACGCAGGATCTGGCCGACGGCGCGCTGAATCGGTTGGGCGTGGATAATCTGGGCCTCGATGGGGCGGATCGACGTTACTTAACCTTTATTGCGGAAAACTACGCAGGCGGGCCTGTGGGGGTGGAAACCATCTCGGCGGCGCTCAGCGAAAGTCGGGATGCGATTGAAGAGGTCATTGAACCCTTCCTCTTGCAACAGGGGCTTATTCAACGTACCCCCCGCGGGCGCATGCTGGCGCAGAAGGCCTGGACGCATCTGGGGCTCTCGGCTCCCAAACCCCGTGCGCAGGATGATCTATTCGAATAAACGCCCGGAGGTCTCTGATGAGCCTTTTTGCCGATCCTGCTGAGATCGAAACGCTGTTCACACGCCAAGATGGCTCTTATGCCTTCGCACGCTGGGGTCGTCCTATTGCGCCGATTGTCTTTGGCGTAGACGATGCGACGTTGCAAACGGTGAAAGGCGCGGTCGAGGCCGTGGTGACCTTGGCAGGCCACCAGATGGCCGAAACGGATCCCGAGCTTGGCTCAAACCTCATGTTCTTTTTCTTCCGCGATTGGGCAGAGCTGCTGGATGTGCCGGATCTGGATCGCATGATCCCAGACCTCGCGCCTTTGGTGGACCGTCTTAACAAAGCAGATGCCGCCCATTACCGCGCCTTCCGCTTTGATTACCAAAACGCGATCCAAGCGGCTTTTGTGTTTATCCGCATCGCCGGTGCAGCCGCCAAACAACCCGCCGAAGACCTTGCCCTCAGCCAAGCCGTGCAAATCATGCTGATGTGGGGCGACCAAGCCTTTGCAACGAAATCTCCGCTCGCTCTGATGCCGGGTCAGAAAAGCGCTGTGCTGCGGCCAGAAATCGCGGGCGTCATCGCCGCCGCATATGACCGCATGATGCCCAGCTTTGCTGATGACAGCAGCCACGCCTTGCGGCTCTTCGCGCGCCTTCAAGCGCCCATCTTTAACCAGAGTTAACCAGAAATTCCTTGCAAAGCCGCCATGGCTTTTTTACCGCCTAACCAAGGGAGAGCGGTTTCATGCATGAGTTTCCAATTCGCGTTTACTACGAAGACACCGATATGGCGGGCATCGTCTATTACGCGAACTATCTGAAATTCATCGAACGCGCCCGCAGCGATTGGGTCCGTCAGAAGGGCGTCGATCAGAACGCCATGAAAGATGAGGACGGCGTGGTCTTTGCCGTGCGCAAGGTCGAAGCAGACTATCTGATGCCCGCGAAGTTTGACGACGAACTCTTGGTTGAAACCCGCGCCATTCAGGTCACAGGCGCACGATTGGTGATGGAGCAGATCGTCAAACGCGGTAATGAGCTCTTGTTTCAGGCCATCGTGACCATCGTTTGTGTCGGCGAAAACGGCCAGGCGGCCCGTTTGCCAGCAAATCTCCGCCTAATGCTGCATTGATATCGGCAATTTTACCGATTTGAGGCGGAAGTCGTGGCTTTCCCCGTTCATCTTCTGTAGATTCTGAGCAAAATGGGTCCAAAGAGGCCACCGTAAAAGAACAGACGATAAAGAGCAGACTTATGGAAGCAGCCGTAGATTTCTCGATGTGGGGCCTATTCGCGCGCGCCACGCTGACTGTGAAACTGGTGATGGTGGTGTTGATCATCGCGTCGTTCTGGTCGTGGTCTGTGATTGTACAGAAACTGATGTCCTACCGCGTTGCGCGGCGTGAGGCGGCGCAGTTTGATCGGGCCTTTTGGTCTGGTGAGCCTCTGGATGCGCTTTATGAAGAGATGGGGCCGGATCCCGATGGCCGCTCGGCGCGGATTTTTGCGGCGGGGATGCTCGAGTGGCATCGCAGTCATCGTCAGGACGGGGGCTTGATTGCCAATGCCACCAGCCGGATTGATCGTTCGATGGATGTGGCCGTAGCGAAAGAGGCTGAAGAATTGCAAAAAGGCCTGCCGATCCTTGCGACGATTGGGTCGACCGCGCCTTTCGTGGGCCTGTTCGGCACGGTCTGGGGCATCATGAACGCCTTTATCGAGATCGCAGAACAACAGAACACCAACCTCGCCGTCGTGGCTCCGGGGATTGCCGAGGCGCTTTTGGCGACCGGGCTTGGCCTTTTGGCCGCGATCCCTGCGGTGATTTTCTATAACAAACTCTCGGCCGACAGTGATCGCATCATCGCGGGCTATGAAGCCTTCATGGATGAATTCGCCACGATCCTCAGCCGCCAGTTGGACAGCTGATCCATGGGCGCTGGTGTCATCAAAAAAGAGGGCGGGGGACGGCGGTCTCGGCGCACCCGTAGCCAGCCGATGGCAGAGATCAACGTCACGCCTTTTGTGGATGTGATGCTGGTGCTCTTGATTATTTTCATGGTTGCTGCGCCCTTGTTGACGGTCGGCGTGCCGATTGAACTGCCAAAAACGGCGGCAAACCCTTTGCCGGGGGAACAGGAAGAGCCGTTGACCATTTCCGTCACGGCCGAAGGCACGGTCCTTATCCAGACGACTGAAACTCCAATGGCTGATTTAATCCCCAAACTGCGCGCAATTGCAGCCGAAAGGGACTCAGATCGCGTCTATCTCCGCGCAGACGGCGCGATCCCCTATGAGGTCGTCGTGCAAGTCATGGGCGCGCTCAATGCTGGCGGCTTTAGCGACATCGGCCTTGTGACCGACATCGGAGGCCCGGGTCTGGATGGCTCGGTTGCAGATGGCGAGAACGGCTGAGGCGCTCCCGCTCCATCTGGGGCACTATGTGTCGGGCAGCGCGCATGTTCTGCTGATCGGCTGGGTGCTATTTGGGGGCGTGTTTCGCTCGGCACCCGAGCACTTTGAGATCACCGGCGTAGAAATGATCTCCTTTGAGGAGTTTGACGCGCTCTTTGCGCCTGAAAACGTCCCGTCGCCTGAAACAGCAGTGCAAACGCCCGTTGCGCCTGACGTGAGCGACGCGGCTCCCGCTCTGACCCCAACCCAAGATCCCCAGATCGAAACCGTGCCTGTGCCAGAGCCTACGCCGACAGTGCCCGACCCTGTGCCAGAGATCACGACACCTGCGCCGTCGTCTCCGGTTATTCCCGACACGCCCGTTGCGCCAGAACTGCCTAGCATCGAGCCTCCGAGCGCAGCGCCTGAGCAAGCCGTGCGCCCCATCGCGCGACCCGTGCGCCGCGTTGCACCGACACCTGTTGAGGCCCCAGCCCCCGACCTTCGGCTCGCAGAGATCGACCAGGCCCCAAGTGCGCCGAGTGAGGACGCGGCCGCGACCGAAGAGGCCCTCGAGGCCACCGCGCGCGAAGAAGCTGCGACTGAAATCCCCACCGAGCCTCAGGATGTGGCCGCAGCCCCCACGACCTCTGTCCGCCCACGCATCAGACCGCGCAGCGTGACGCCCGCCGTGCCAACACCTGCACCTGACACAACCAACGACAGCGTCGCCGCCGCTTTGGCTGAGGCACAAGAGCAGGCCGAAACCCCAGCGCGACCCAGCGGCCCGCCGCTGTCCTTTGCTGAAAAAGAATCCCTCAGGGTCTCGGTTCAGCAATGTTGGAACGTGGATGTGGGCAGTCAGGCCGCAAATGTGGTCGTGGTTCTTGGTATGTCACTGGATCGTGATGGTCGTGTGGTAGGCGGTACGTTAAGACTGCTGTCAGCAACCGGCGGCGACACCCGCGCCCAAAATGCAGCTTTTGAAGCCGCGCGGCGGGCGGTTTTGCGCTGTCAGCGTGGTGGTTTTAATCTGCCGATTGAGAAATATGACCATTGGCGTGATATAGAAATGACGTTCAATCCGGAGAAAATGAGACGTAGATGAAGACTTTCCTTAAATCATTGCTGTGCGCTTTGGCTCTTTTCGTGGGGGTGGCCCCGCTCGCGCAGGCCCAGAACGGTCCTCTCCGGATCGAAATCACCGATGGTGTGATTGAGCCCTTGCCCTTCGCGGTGCCGAACTTTGTCGCGGAAACCAGCGGCATGGAAGAGCTCGCAACCAACATCGCGCGCGTTGTTGCGGCGGATCTGAACGGCACCGGCCTTTTCCGCGAGATCCCAGAGAACGCCTTTATCAGCACGATCACGAATTTCTCCTCTCCGGTGCAATATTCTGACTGGAAGGCGATCAACGCACAGGCGCTGATTTCTGGTGCGGTCAGTATGAACAATACGGGCGAGATGTCGGTGAAGTTCCGGGTTTATGACGTCTTCTCCGGCCAAGAGCTTGGCAACGGCCTGCGCTTCCGTGGCACCCGCGAGGGCTGGCGTCGGATTGCGCATAAGGTGGCCGATGCGGTCTATAGCCGGATCACGGGCGAAAGCGGTTATTTTGACAGCCGCGTGGTTTACGTCAGCGAGACCGGCCCCAAAAATGAACGCCTCAAACGGCTTGCTATCATGGATTATGACGGCGCGAACCTTCAGTTCCTGACCGACAGCAGCTCTATCGTTCTGGCCCCGCGCTTCTCGCCCAGTGGCGACCGCGTGCTTTATACCTCTTATGAAACCGGCTTCCCGAGGGTCTTTGTTCTGGACGTAGGCTCTGCGACCCGTCGCGTGCTCGAGGATCAACCGGGTACCATGAGCTTCGCGCCAAGGTTCTCACCCGACGGCAACAGCGTCGTCTTCTCGATCACCGAGGGCGGCAACACAGATATCTATCTGATGGACATCAATAGCGGGTCTCGCAAACGTCTGACCAATGCGCCGTCGATTGAAACCGCGCCGTCGTTCAGCCCGGATGGCAAGCGGATCGTCTTTGAAAGCGACCGCTCGGGCAGCCAACAGCTTTACATTATGTCCGCAAATGGCGGGCAGGCGCAGCGGATCAGCTTTGGGCAAGGACGCTATGGCACGCCGGTCTGGAGCCCGCGGGGCGATCTTGTGGCCTTCACCAAGCAGAACAAAGGCCGTTTCCACATCGGTGTCATGCGCGTGGATGGCTCTGAAGAGCGTCTTTTGACCGCGAGTTTTCTGGACGAAGGCCCGACCTGGTCCCCGAATGGGCGCGTGATCATGTTCACCCGCGAAACGCAGGGCGCGAACGGATCGGCGTCGCTTTATTCAGTGGATGTCTCGGGGCGTAACCTCAAGCCTGTGCGCACGCAGGGCGGGGGGTCCGATCCAAGCTGGTCGCCGCTGCAACAGTAAAGATATTCAGGAATGCCGGACTATGATAAGCTTGCAGGAAATCCTTAGATCCGGTCTGAGAGAGAAAAGAAGCGAGGGGTAAAGATGAGCAGTATGAAACTGACAGCCGTCCTAGCGGCGAGCTTGGCGCTGGGCGCCTGTTCTGACACTGGCCAATTCGGCGGTGGAGGCCTGTTTGGCGGCAATCGCCCAGCGGACGATACCCAATTCGGAGACCCGACAAGCCCCAGCTATTTCCAGCAGGCCATTGGCGACCGCGTCTTGTTCCCAGTAGATCGGGCCGTGCTCACGGACGAAGGCCGCGCGATCCTGGACGCCCAAGCGGGCTGGCTTGCCGTGAACTCCGACTATGTCGCCATCATCGAAGGCCATGCCGACGAGCAAGGTACGCGCGAATATAACCTCGCGCTGGGGGCGCGTCGCGCCAATGCAGTCCGCGAATACCTCTTGTCCAAAGGCGTTGCCGGCGTGCGTCTGCGCACCGTCAGCTACGGCAAAGAGCGCCCGATTGAGATCTGCTCGGCGGAAGCCTGCTATGAACAGAACCGCCGCGCGGTGACTGTCATCTCGGGCGGTCTCAGCAGCTAAGTTAAGGAATTTCGCCATGCGTTTCATTGCAGTCGCAGCCTTTGTGCTATGCTCTTTCGCTCCTGCGACGGTCTCGGCCCAGCAGGAGGAAACCTTGGCGGATATTCGTCAGCAGCTCTCGATACTTTTTGTGGATGTGCAGCGGCTGAAGAGGGAGTTGTCGACGACTTTGGCCCCGCGTGGGTCCGAGAACGAGGTCTCCGTTTTGTCGCGCATTGACGCGATTGAGCTGGAGCTGCAGCGTTTGACAGGCAAGACGGAACAGCTGGAGTTTCGCATTGAACGGATCGTCAAAGACGGCACCAACCGGATCGGCGATCTTGAGTTCCGTCTTGTCGAATTGGAAGGCGGCGATGTCAGCCAATTGGGCGAAACCACCACGCTGGGCGGCGATGTCGCGGGCACAATCGACCAGCTTGAGGACACGGGGTCTGGCGACGGTGTGCCGACTGAATTGGCTGTTGGCGAAGAAGCAGATTTCCAGCGCGCCTATGATGCGTTGGATTCCGGTGATTTCCTGGCCGCCGCAGATCAATTCCGTGCCTTTAACGAAACCTATCCCGGCAGCCCTCTGTCGGCGGAAGCCTTCCTTCGTCAGGGCGAAGCTCTGGAAGGGTCCGGTGCAACTTCGGCTGCAGCAAGAGCCTATCTGGAAAGCTATTCCGGCCATCCCAATAACTACACAGCGCCCGAAGCTTTGTTCCGCCTGGGAACGGCACTTGGCAAGCTGGGTCAAACCCGCGAGGCATGTGTGACGCTCAACGAAGTCGGTGTGCGCCATCCGGGCGATAGTTTCGTCGGGGATGCGCAGGCTGAAATGCAAAGACTGCAATGTAGCTGATGCGCGACAGCAAGACGATTTTGACGAAGATCGCCAGCCGAGTGCCTGCGGAAGGTGCGATTGGCGTGGCTGTTTCTGGCGGCGGGGATTCCCTCGCGCTTTTGTTAGCTGTTCAGGAAATCGCTGAAACCACCGGACAACAAGTCGAAGCAATGACCGTCGATCACGGCTTGCGAGCCGAAGCGGCTGCTGAGGCGGATTACACCCGTAAAGTCTGCGTCAAACTTGGTATTCCCCACGCAACGGCGCGCTGGACGGGCTGGGGCGGAGAAGGCAACTTGCAGGATGCAGCGCGGCAGGGCCGGTATCGTTTGATTGCGGAGTGGGCCGAGCGTCGCAAGCTGGCTGCGGTCTGCATTGGCCACACGCAGGACGATGTCGCCGAGACTTTTGTAATGCGTCTGGGCCGCGAAAGCGGTGTCGACGGGTTGGCCAAAATGGCCGAGCGTTTCACTCGCCACGACGTGCAATTCCTGCGCCCCATGCTGGACATCGAGCGCACGGGGCTGCGCGACTATCTCAAACGGCGTGGTGTTGAGTGGGTCGATGATCCCTCAAACGACAACGAAGATTTCGACCGCGTCCGCATCCGCCGCGCGCTTGAGGTTTTGAAGGACGTCGGCATCTCGTCGGAAAACCTTGCTGCGGTCGCTGAAAACATGAGCCAAGTGCGCGACGTCATGAAAGATCGCGTTGCGGATTTTGCGGCTCGGGTGGCACGTCAGGACAAAGGCGATCTTGTTTTGGATCTGGAGGGCTTTAAGGCCGCGCCCTATGAATTGCGCCGCCGCCTTTTGAATGACGCCTTAGGCTGGGTGTCACCGACGCCGTATCCTTTGCGCCGAGGCACGCTGAGCGAGCTCGATCAGTCCATTTCCGAAGGTCGGAATTTCTCTTGCAATGGTTGCATCATTCAGCTGACCGCGAAATCAGTCCGAATTCTCCGCGAATTCAATGCCGTGCGTGAGCTGGTGGAATTTGCCCCAAACTGGGATCGTTGGCACCTAGACGGCCCTTGGACTGTGGGGCTCAAAGTCACCGCTTTGGGCGAGCCAAGCCTTGCCGGATTGGACGATTGGCGCGCCTCTGGCGTCACGCGACAATCCTTGATGGCCTCGCCCGCCGTGTGGAAAGGCGACGACTTGATCGCGGTTCCCTTGGCAAACTATGGCGAGGGGTGGTCATTAAACCTGCGTGAACCCGATTTTCACAAGTTTATGCTAGGATCCGCCTATTCGCATTGAACCTTGCGGCGGGATGTCTATTTATCACCCATGGAGGCTGTGATAGACACGGCTCCAACCGAATTTTAGGAGAATTGCCTTGGGCAACGCACGTAATATCGCTTTCTGGGTTGTGCTCTTCCTGCTGATCCTCGCGCTTTTCAATCTGCTAAGCGGCAACAGCAGCACCCTGCAAAGCCGTGAAATTGGCTATTCCGACTTTGTCGCCTCTGTCGAGGAGGGCACTGTCACCAGCGTCACCTTGGATGGCGAAAAGGTCGTCTATCGCACAGCAGACGGCACGGATTATGTCACCATTGCGCCCGAAGACGCCCGCGTGACCGAGCTTTTGCTGGCCCAGGACGTGCCGGTAAAAGCCGAGGCGCAAGAGCAATCTGGCTTTCAGGCATTCATCCTAAGCCTGCTGCCCTTCCTGCTGTTGATCGGTGTGTGGATCTATTTCATGAACCGCATGCAGGGTGGTGGCAAAGGCGGTGCGATGGGCTTTGGCAAATCCAAAGCCAAGATGCTGACCGAAAAGCATGGCCGCGTGACCTTTGATGATGTCGCTGGCATCGATGAAGCGAAAGAAGAGCTCGAAGAGATCGTTGAGTTCCTGCGCAACCCTCAGAAATTCAGCCGTCTTGGCGGCAAGATCCCTAAGGGCGCTTTGCTCGTGGGCCCTCCGGGCACTGGTAAAACCCTACTGGCGCGCGCGATTGCGGGCGAGGCGGGTGTGCCGTTCTTCACCATCTCTGGGTCTGACTTTGTTGAGATGTTCGTGGGTGTGGGTGCCTCCCGTGTCCGTGACATGTTCGAGCAAGCTAAGAAAAACGCGCCTTGTATCGTCTTCATCGACGAGATCGACGCCGTAGGTCGCCATCGTGGCGCAGGCTATGGCGGCGGCAATGACGAGCGTGAACAGACGCTAAACCAGCTGCTTGTCGAGATGGACGGTTTTGAGGCCAACGAAGGCGTAATCATTCTGGCCGCGACCAACCGTAAAGACGTGCTGGACCCAGCGCTGCTGCGTCCGGGCCGTTTTGACCGGAATGTGACTGTCGGCAATCCTGACATCAAAGGCCGCGAAAAAATCCTTGGCGTTCACGCACGCAAGACGCCTCTGGGCCCAGACGTCGACCTGCGCATCATTGCGCGCGGTACGCCGGGTTTCTCTGGTGCGGATCTCGCGAACCTTGTGAATGAGGCCGCGCTGATGGCTGCCCGTGTCGGTCGTCGTTTTGTCACCATGGAGGATTTTGAATCCGCCAAAGATAAGGTGATGATGGGTGCCGAACGCCGCTCGATGGTTCTGACGCAGGACCAGAAAGAAAAGACCGCCTATCACGAAGCGGGCCACGCTGTGGTCGGCCTGAAGCTGCCGGAATGCGATCCTGTCTATAAGGCGACGATCATCCCGCGCGGTGGCGCTTTGGGTATGGTTGTGTCCCTACCTGAAATGGACCGTCTGAACTACCACAAAGAGGAATGTAAGCAAAAGCTGGCCATGACCATGGCGGGTAAAGCTGCTGAGATCATCAAATACGGTGAGGACAATGTGTCCAACGGCCCAGCAGGCGATATCATGCAAGCCAGCCAACTGGCGCGCGCGATGGTGCTGCGTTGGGGCATGTCCGATAAGGTCGGCAACATCGACTATGCCGAGGCACATGAGGGCTATTCCGGCAATACCGGTGGTTTCTCGGTGTCTGCCAACACCAAAGAGCTGATCGAAGAAGAGGTCCGCGCCTTTATCCAAGGCGGCTATGACCGCGCCTACGAAATTCTGACCAAATACAAGGATGAGTGGGAGCGTCTGGCGCAAGGCCTGTTGGAATACGAAACCCTGACGGGCGAAGAAATCCAGCGCGTCATGAACGGAGAGCCTCCGCAAGCGTCCGATGATGACGAAGGCTCTGCGCCTAGTGCCGAGGATAAGCCATCTGTGACGGCGATCCCGAAAACCAAACCGCGCAACAAGCCGGATGGCGGGATGGAGCCTGAGCCGACCGCCTAATGCGCTCGACAAGCAAAACAAATAAACCGGTGCTCGCGTGAGTGCCGGTTTTTTGTTTGCGAAAGCATTGTGATTAAGGCCGATTGTTTTCAAAGGGACGCGAAACGAGATTTCCGTTTCCCAAACGAAACCCCATCTGTCGCGCAAGACGCAAGAATGCTTGTTTGTGTCGGAAATGCTCCGTGTACCGAGGCATTCTGTCGCTATTAATTACCTCAAACACCACCTTTAGCGACTGGAAAGACCGCCATGGGATATAAATCAGACATCGAAATCGCCCGCGAGGCGCAGAAACGGCCGATCATGGAGATCGGCGCCAAGCTTGGTATGGAATCAAATGACCTGCTGCCGTATGGCCATGACAAAGCCAAGGTCAGCCAAGAGTTCATCAATTCGGTTCAAGGCAAAGAGGACGGCAAGCTGATCCTCGTGACCGCGATCAACCCGACCCCTGCGGGCGAAGGCAAAACCACCACCACCGTGGGTCTGGGCGACGGTCTGAACGCCATTGGTAAGAACGCGATGATCTGTATCCGCGAGGCGTCCTTGGGCCCGAACTTCGGCATGAAGGGCGGCGCGGCAGGCGGCGGTTACGCGCAGGTTGTGCCGATGGAGGAAATGAACCTCCACTTCACCGGCGACTTCCACGCAATCACCTCGGCGCACTCTTTGCTGTCTGCGATGATCGACAACCACATCTATTGGGGCAACGAGCAGGAAATCGACACCCGTCGTGTGGCATGGCGTCGTGTGGTCGATATGAACGACCGCGCGCTGCGTCAGATCACAGCGTCTCTGGGTGGCGTGTCCAATGGCTTCCCGCGTGAAACCGGTTTTGACATCACCGTGGCCTCTGAGGTTATGGCGATCCTGTGTCTGGCGACTGATCTCGCCGATCTGGAGAAGCGTCTGGGCGACATCATCGTGGCCTATCGCCGCGACAAGACGCCTGTGTATTGCCGCGACATCAAGGCCTCCGGCGCGATGACCGTTCTGCTGAAAGACGCGATGCAGCCAAACCTCGTGCAGACGCTGGAAAACAACCCGGCCTTTGTCCACGGCGGCCCATTCGCGAACATCGCGCATGGCTGTAACTCTGTGATTGCGACCAAGACCGCGCTGAAAGTGGCGGATTACGTCGTGACCGAGGCGGGATTTGGCGCGGACCTCGGTGCTGAGAAGTTCATGAACATCAAATGCCGCAAAGCGGGCCTCGCACCCGATTGTGTGGTGCTGGTTGCTACTGTGCGTGCAATGAAGATGAACGGCGGCGTCGCCAAGGCAGATCTGGGCGAAGAGAACGTGCAAGCGGTTCAAGACGGCTGCGCGAACCTCGGCCGTCACATCGGCAACGTCAAATCCTTTGGCGTGCCTGTGGTCGTTGCGATCAACCACTTTGTCACCGACACCGACGCTGAAGTTGCGGCTGTGAAGGACTACGTCGAAGGTCAGGGCTCTGAAGCGATCCTCTGCCAGCACTGGGCACATGGTTCTGAAGGCACCAAAGAGCTGGCAACCCGTGTGGCGGAAATCGCAGACTCTGGCGTCAGCCAATTTGCACCGCTCTATCGCGACGACATGCCTCTGTTTGAGAAAATCGAGACCATCGCGAAACGCATCTACCGCGCGGACGAAGTGCTGGCCGACGCCAAGATCCGCAACCAGCTGCGCGAATGGGAAGAGGCCGGCTATGGCAACCTTCCGGTCTGTATGGCGAAGACGCAGTACAGCTTCTCGACGGATCCGAACTTGCGTGGTGCACCTGTGGGCCACTCTGTGCCAGTACGCGAAGTACGCCTCTCTGCCGGTGCCGGTTTCATCGTGGTTGTCTGCGGTGAGATCATGACCATGCCTGGCCTGCCACGTAAGCCAGCGGCCGAGACGATTTGCCTCAATGCAGATGGTGAAATCGAGGGCTTGTTCTAAGTTGAAAAATGCGCTCTCTGCGGCCACATAAAGAGTGGCCGCAGGAGACTCCCAATGACGACGCTGAAATCCCCTCAAGACTGTCAAAACATGCAGGAATTGCGGGAGGCCATTGATGGTCTGGATCGTCACTTGGTCGAGCTTTTGGTGGCGCGTGCGGGTATGATCGACCGCGCAATCGAGCTCAAACAGATTAACGGCTGGCCCGCCCGCATTCCCGAACGTGTGGAAGAGGTGGTCAGCAAGGTCAAAGCAACCTCGGCAACTGCGGGACTAGACCCCCAGCTGACCGAGGATTTGTGGCGACGGCTGATAGATTGGTCCATCGCGCGCGAGGCGCAGGTGATCAAAGAGAACGCAGAGGCCTAGCCTCGTAGACTGTGGGGGACTGACAAGATGGCAGCTCAGATTATCGACGGCAAAGCCTTTGCCGCAACCGTGCGTGAAAAAGTGGCAGGCCATGTGGCACGGTTGAAAGAAGAAAACGGCATCACGCCGGGCTTGGCCGTGGTTCTTGTTGGTGAAGATCCTGCAAGCCAGGTCTATGTGCGCTCCAAGGGCAAACAGACCGTTGAGGCGGGGATGAATTCCTATGAGCACAAGATGGACGCGGATACCTCGGAAGAGGATCTGCTGGCTGTTGTGAACCAGTTGAACAATGATCCGAATGTGCATGGGATTCTGGTGCAGCTGCCATTGCCTGCGCATCTGAACGAAGATCTGATCATCAACTCTATTGATCCGGCCAAAGATGTGGACGGGTTCCATATTTCTAACGTCGGTCTGCTGGGGACTGGTCAGAAATCCATGGTGCCTTGCACGCCGCTTGGCTGTTTGATGATGCTGCGCGATCATCACGGGTCTCTGTCTGGCATGGATGCGGTTGTGATCGGCCGCTCCAACATCGTGGGTAAGCCTATGGCGCAGCTTTTGCTGGGCGACAGCTGCACTGTGACCATTGCGCATAGCCGCACCAAAGACCTGCCTGATGTTGTGCGTCGCGCGGACATCGTTGTGGCCGCTGTGGGCCGTCCTGAAATGGTGCCAGGGGACTGGATCAAAGAAGGCGCGACTGTGATTGACGTGGGCATCAACCGCATCGAGCGCGACGGTAAGAACAAACTTGTGGGCGACGTGGATTACGCGTCCTGCGCCGAGCGGGCAGGGGCGATCACCCCAGTTCCGGGTGGTGTTGGGCCGATGACCATCGCCTGTCTCTTGGCCAATACTGTGACGGCTTGCTGCCGCGCAAACGGCCTGGCCGAGCCTGAAGGACTCACCGCGTAAGCTATTTTTTGAAAGAAAAAGACGTCGGATCCTTTTAAAGGATCCGCACAGGCGGCCTAGGTCTTTGGATGGGCCGCCACCATTGTTCCCATCAAAATCGCTACGTGGACCGGCTCTTTCCCGTCGGTCTCGCTGTAGACATCGGCCTGAGTGACGATCAGCCGTTTGCCCGGTTTGATCACGCGCCCAACAGCGCGCAGCCGTTCTCCAGCGGCAGGGGCAAGCAAGTTGATCTTCATTTCGGTGGTCAACACGTTGCCGTCGAGGGTCATTGTCGTCGCAGCCGCGAAACCTGCGGCGGTATCCCCAAGCGCAAAGGTCAAGCCTGCATGGCCAACCCCATTGTGCTGCAAAAAAGCCTCGCCCAACGGCGAAGTGATCTCCGCACGCCCTAATTCGACGTCGTGAATTTCTGCGCCAATCGTCTTCATAAAGGCCTGCGCATAAAAGGCTGCGCGGATTTTCTTATCAACGATGGGATCAAGGGACATAGCACACCTGCTGTTCGTATCCCCTTAGAGCATGCCGATCTGATCAGAGGTCTCAACGAGAGCGTCGCGTCACTTTGGTAAGGGAACGATCCGTGGGGTTTGACCGGTCACAATCGCCTGCGCCTCAGGGCGCATCAGGTTTTTCAGCGCGTCATCAGAGCTGCGCAACCCGCCCGTATAGGTGCCATAAGACGGCATGATAATCCGGTCTGAATCAAACAGGAACGCAGGGCGCGAGATCGATCTCAGCCGCGTTTGAACACGTACTTTCGGATGGAAATGCCCGGAAATTTCACCGCTTTTGCCCGGCTGCGCAATGTGGCGGAAGGTCAGCGGGGGCAAAGGCAGCTCTGAAAGGTGACTGCCCGGCAATTGCACAGGCCCCGGATCATGGTTGCCTTCGATCCAGATCCAACGGCGGCCGGCTTGCAGGCGGTGGATCCAGTTGGTCTCGGCCTCGGGCAGCTCGTCCAGAACCTCTAGATCGTCAAAACTGTCGCCCAGACAGACCACAATCGCGGCCTGCGTCTGCTGCAGATCATGTTCCAAACGGATCAAAGTGTCCTGAGTGTCATAGGGCGGCAAAACCTGCCCAGACAGGCGCGCCAGCCGCTCGGATTTTCCAAGATGTAGATCTGAAACACAGAGCAGGCGTTTTTCCTGCCACCAAAGCGCGCCTGACCCAAGGGCCGTCAGCTGTGCGCCTGCCAAAGAAAAGTCCACGCCATTCATAAGGCATAGGTGACGGAAATTTCGGGCACTGGCAAGCAGGGATCAGTTAATTTTTGCAAGGCCCGAACTGTCCATCAATCTGGCCTCTTCTTCCGCCAACAAGCGCTCTTCCGCAGCACCCGAAACCGAGACCTTTCCGACCTCTAAAAACAGCGGCGCTGCCAGAGGTGTCACACGATCCAAGACCACATGATCGATGCGCCCCTCGATCCGCGCCAGCATCTCTTCGATGCGCGCGAAATCGACAAGACCGCGCATGGCCTCTTCTCGGGTGATCTGCATCAACACGTGATCGGGGTCATATTTCAGCAAAGTGTCATAGAGGATATCGCTGGAAAACGTTGCCTGCCGGCCGGTCTTGCGCTTGCCGGGCAGGTTGCGGTCAATCAGGCCCGCGATGGTGGCAACGCCTCGGAAGGTGCGTTTCATCAGAGCGTTTTCCGCAAGCCATCCGTCTAGCCCATCACGCAAAGCCTCGGGGTCCAAAAGCGGTTTCGGATCGGTCACCGCATCAAGCCCCCAGATCAATGTCGCATAATCGGTTGCCACAAATCCCATGGGCGCAAGACCCAGATCTTCCATCCGCTTGGTCAGCAAAAGCCCCAAGGTTTGCTGCGCATTGCGCCCCGCAAACCCGTAGACGCAGAGGTTCTGACGGTCATCATTGGGAAAACTCTCCACTAACAGCCGACCCGGCGTGGGCAAATGAGACATATCCGTCTGCAGGTGCAGCCAATCGCTGGTGTGACTTGGCAATTCCGGCCAATCGCTCTTCTCAAACAGCCTGAGGATGCGTTGTGACAATTGCGTAGAGGTCGAGAATTTGGACCCCGAGAACACTGCGACCTTGGGTTTGCGCCCGCGATTGCGCGAGACCTCAACGGTCATTTCGCGCAGGCCTTCATAGCGCACGATCTGCCCGCCAATCAAAAAGGTGTCTCCGGCGGTGAGTGAGGCCGCAAAGGCTTCTTCGATCTCACCCAAGGGCCTGCCACCCCGCGACCGGCCCATGCGGACTTTCAGCAGGTCACTGTCCTGAATGGTGCCGGCGTTCATGCGGATCTTGGCCGCCGAGCGTGGATCGCGCAGGTGCCACTTGCCGTCCGGCGCCTGTTTTAGCCGTTGCCATTGATCATAGGCCCTGAGCGCATAGCCCCCGGTTGCGCAGAAGGTTAGGCAAAGGTCGAAATCGGCGCGGGACAGATCAGCGAAGGCCCCGGCCGACGTCATTTCAGCAAAGAGCGCATCTGCATCAAACGGCCCCGCCGCCGCGCGCAGCATGATATGTTGGCACAAGACGTCCCGAGGCCCAGCCCCGCGTGTTTCCCCATCCAGATCGTTTTCTTGCACCGCCTGAAGGGCAGCCACGCATTCAATGACCTCAAAGCGGTTGGCGGGCACCAATATGGCCTTAGACGGCGCGTTGTAGCGGTGATTGGCGCGGCCGATACGTTGCACCAATCGTTTGACGTTCTTGGGGGCTCCGACCTGTATGACCAGGTCCACGTCCCCCCAGTCGATGCCAAGGTCTAGACTGCCGGTACAGACAATCGCCCGCAAGTCGCCACGCACCATTGCCGCTTCGACTTTTAGACGTTGTTCACGGTCGAGACTGCCATGGTGGATGCCAATGGGGAGCGCCTCGTCATTGGCGAGCCAGAGGTTGTGAAAGAAAATCTCGGCCTGCGCGCGGGTGTTGTGAAAGATCAGCGTAGTCTTGTGTTTCTTGACCTCATTCAGCACCGCCGGAATAGCATAGGCCGCGCCGCCTCCAGACCAGGGCGGGGCCTCGTCTGTTTCTAACATCGAGATATCAGGTGCGGGGCCCGGGTCAGCGGTCAGGATCTCGCAAGGGTCTGGGTTTTTGGCCAAGAGCTTCGCGATGTCGACTGGTCGATCCACGGTCGCCGAAAGGCCAACACGTTTCATATCGGGGCACAGCGCCTGCAAACGGGCCAAAGCCAGCATCAACTGGTCGCCCCGTTTGCTTTCCGCCAAAGCATGGATTTCATCGACGATGACCCGCTTGAGGCCACGGAAAATATGGGGCGCGTCCTCATAGCTGGTGAGCAATGCAAGGCTTTCTGGTGTCGTCAGCAGGATATGCGGCGGATCGGCACGCTGGCGTTTCTTGCGCATATTGGTGGTATCGCCCGTGCGTTCTTCGACACGGATGGGCAGTCCGATCTCTGCAATCGGCGTGCTGAGATTGCGTTGAATATCACTCGCTAGCGCCTTGAGTGGGGAAACATAGAGCGTATGCAAACCCTCAGGTGCCCCATCTGCCAGATCTACCAATGTGGGCAGGAAGCCCGCCAAGGTTTTGCCGCAGCCCGTCGGGGCGATCAGTAAAAGGGCCGGGGCATCCTGTTTGGCCAGCATCTGAACCTGATGGGGATGCGCCGCCCAGCCTCGGCGGGCAAACCAGTCATTGAATGCCGATGGAAGCGTCATACCTGCGCAGCTGACCTTTGACGATTGAGCCGATGTGCGAATGTCCTGAACGCTAGGCCGGTGCGGGTCGCAAGGCAAGGCCAAGGGCGCGGGTGCTTAGGCCGCGCTGTAGCTTTATTCTTCTATGGCAACGTCGCCGTCCGCCTCTGTGGCGCAAAAGCGATCATACAACACGCCAATGATCTGCGCGACGGTCTTATCTGAAACAGAGTAGTAGACAGTCTTGCCGCTGCGACGCGTTTCGACCATCTGATCTTCGCGAAGCCGCGCGAGCATCTGACTGACGGCGGCCTGTCGCGCGTCCAGAAGTGTCTCGAGCTCGCTTACGGACTTCTCACCGGTTGCAAGATGGCACAGGATTCGCAACCGGCCTTCATGTGCAAAGCTTTTCAAGAAACGCGCCGCGTTTGCCGCGCTTTGGTCCATTGAAGATATCGAGTCGGCGGAGATCTGTATGTTCACGGTTAAGTCCTAAATCAATTGCTCAATCGTAACATGGAAGTCGCCGTTCTGCGAAGTCACTTATTCCAGAGGTGGCGCGCCCCCGGCGAAGGAATTGCCATTTACATAATCGCAGGGATCATCCTGCATGTTCAGATGGAGGTCATGGCCGGTAAAAGGATGCGCACGGGCGAGGTCTTCGTCGACCTCGATGCCCAAGCCCGGCTCGGTTGGTGCATGGACGAAACCTTCTTCGACCCGAATGCCGCCTTTGATGAGGTCCTTGTGGAAAGGTGTTTCGATGGTTTCGACCATCAGGATGTTCGGGATCGAAATGCCGAAGTGGATATTCGCGGCCCATTCTACAGGGCCCGCATAAAGATGCGGGGCCATCTGCGCGTTGTGGACTTCGGCGAGGGCGGCGATCTTTTTGGCCTCCCATATGCCGCCAACGCGACCGAGTGCCGGTTGAAGGATCGTTGCGGCCCCTAGGCGCAGGACGTCTGCGAATTCGACTTTGGTGGTGAGTCGCTCGCCGGTGGCCGTCGGAATGCGCACGGCTTGCGCGACCTTGGCCATTTCGCGCGCATTGTCTGGTGGGATCGGTTCTTCGAACCAAAGCGGGCTGTATTTTTCCAAGGCTTGGCCAAGACGGATCGCACCTGCTGTGGTGAATTGCCCGTGGGTTCCGAACAAAAGATCCGCTTCGTCGCCGACAGCGCCGCGGATGGCCTGACACATGGCCTCAGACATGGTGATGTCGCGCATGGCCGGCATATGACCGCCGCGCATTGTGTAAGGGCCCGCTGGGTCGAACTTCATGGCCGTATAGCCCTGCGCCAAGAGTTCAGCCGCCGCTTCGGCATGCATGGCGGGTGAGGTCCAGAAGGCGTTTATGTCATGCTCGGGCAGGGGGTAGAGATAGGTATAGGCGCGCAGCCGTTCATTCATCTTGCCACCCAGCAGAGCATAGACAGGACGGCCGCGATCCTTACCGAGTATGTCCCAGCATGCGATTTCCAAACCGGAAAATGCCCCCATGACCGTCAAATCAGGCCGCTGTGTAAAGCCTGAGGAATAGACTTTGCGGAACATCAATTCGATGTCCTCGGGGTTCTCGCCCTGCATATGCCGCTCAAAGACATCGCGGATCACATGTGTCATGGCCTCGGGGCCTACCGAGGCCGCATAGCATTCGCCCCAACCGACAAGCCCGGTGTCGGTGCGCAGTTTGACCAAAATCCAATAGCGGCCACCCCAACCCGGCGCAGGGGGGCTTGTGACGATGACATCCAGATCAATCAGACGCATGGGGCTCTCCTTTGGATGTGAGCTTGCGACGAAGTCTTCGCGGGCGCAAGCGCGCCTTAGAACACGATGACGTTGCGCTTGGCGGTGCCGGTTTTCGTGTCGGCAATGGCTTCGTTGATTTGATCGAGCGTCCATGTGCCAGAGACCAGTTCGTCCAGCTTCAAGCGGCCCTGTTCATAAAGATCCGCCATCCAAGGGATGTCGCGCGGCACCACCACGTCGCCCATTTTCGAGCCGATCATGCTCTGGCCTACGGCGGCGAAATTGGCCGCCTCATAGGTTGAGGTTGCACCCGTATGAGGCATGCCGACCATGATCATCTTGCCACCATAGGCGAGGTAATTTGGCGCTGTGTCATAGGCCGGCGCGGCGCCCACGGTGACCAGAACCGCATCGGCCCCACGTCCTCCCAGGGCCTCTTTGGCGGCGCGCCATGGTTTGTCTTCCGTGGCGAGCACGCCGTGGGTCGCGCCAAATTCTTTTGCGATTTCAAGCTTTTCCTCGCTCATATCTACAGCGACGATCCGGCGAGCCCCGGCGATCCGCGCGCCTTGGATCGCATTGAGGCCCACACCACCCGCGCCAATAACGACGACGTCTTGACCAGCGCGCAATTGCGCTGCGTTCACCACAGCGCCGACGCCGGTGATGACACCGCAAGCCAAAAGGCTCGCGCAGGTCGAAGACATGTCTTCTGGGATCTCGGCGATCTGGCTTTGATCGACGACGACCTTCTCGGCAAAGGCTCCACACGCCATCGCCTGATGCAATTTGCTGCCGTCGGGCATGGTCAGAGGCCCTTTGTCGCCGTCGTAGGCGGTTTGGCAGATTGTCGGCGTTCCGGCCGCGCAAGCTGGGCAGGTGCCACAGGCGCGAATGAGGGTCACCACCACTTTGTCACCCACCTGATGGCCCGTCACATTGTCACCCATCGCGGTGATCACACCCGCCGCCTCATGGCCATAGACCGCGGGCAAAGACCCGCCCCAGGCGCCATCGGCATAGGAGATGTCCGAATGGCAGATCGCAACGGCGGCGAGGGTCACCTCGACCTCGCCAGAAATGGGTGCGCGCAACTCGACGTCTTCGATAGAAAGGGGTTTGCCAAATTCGTGGCAGACAGCAGCTTTGACTAGGGCCATGTCGATATTCCTTGTTAACTTGCACCAGCGTGGTGAGTTAACGCTAGCAGCTGACCGCCCGATTGCGACAAAGTTTTATGCGTTTTGTGTCGCTTGTGATGCACTACGCCACGTAAAGATCACGATCGCGATGCCCATAAGGACCGCTGCCAGCAGGAAGGACGCGCCGGGCAGGTAAATCGGGGCTGAGTCTCGCGTGAAAAAGGCGAAGGTTTGGTTCATCACAAGAGGTGAGATTACCATGCCGATGGCCGCCACAGACGTGAGCACGCCTTGCAATTCCCCTTGTGCGTCATCAGGGACGACGCGTGACATGATACCTTGCAAGGCAGGCAGGCCGATAGAGGCGAGGGCTGCGATTGGGGTGAAGGCGAGGATCAGCATACCGCTGGGCACCAAGCCAATGAAAAGCATGGCGAATATCTCGAGGCCAAGGCCGAAAATTACAGTGCCGCGATAGCCGAAGCGGTTGATCAAGGGCTGCACCAAGAGGGCTTGGCTGGCAGCGTAGAAAATGCCGAAAACCGCCAGCGATATCCCGATCATGCTGACGCTCCAGCCAAAGGCCTCAGCGGTGAAATAGCTCCAGATCGCGGGGTACACATAGGCTGAGACCTGGTAGAAAAAGAACACCAAGAGAAGCGCGCCAAGGTTTGGGAGCTTGGACACGGCGGCAAAGGCCCCAAGCGGGTTTGCGCGTTTCCAGCGGAAGGGACGGCGGATCTCATCCGTGACGGTTTCTTTCAGGACGAAATAGCCAAGGATCACATTCGCACCCGCAAGGGCTGCGGCGGCGAAGAACGGCGCGCGGGTGCCAAATTCAGCAAGCATACCGCCAAGCGCTGGGCCAAGGACGAAGCCAATGCCAAAACCTGCGCCAATCAGGCCAAAGTTCTTCGCCTTTTGATCCGGTGTCGAGATGTCCGCCATGTAGGCGCTTGCGGTCGAATGGGTCGCGGCGGTGATGCCTCCGACGATCCGGCCAGCCAGCAAGAGCCAGATGCTGCCCGCCAGAGCCATGACGATGTAGTCAAGCGCCATGACCGTCAGCGAAATCAGCAGGACGGGTCTGCGGCCATAGCGGTCCGACAGATTGCCAAGGAAGGGACCAAAGAGAAACTGCATCGCCGCAAAAGACGCAGCCAGAATGCCGCCCCAGATCGCCGCATCGGAGATGCCAACGCCCTGAACCTCTTGGATCAGATCGGGCATCACAGGCATGATCAGACCGATGCCCATGGCATCAATCACAACGGTCATAACGATGAAGATAATCGGCAATCTCGATGACATGACGGTCCCCAATCTCTCGTAGTGAGAAGAGATAAGGGATTTAAATGCAAAATCAAACTGATCAGTTCAGTTTTGAGGGTTTGCCGTCGGGTCAGATTTCCGCGTCTTGGGCTATGTGTCCGATATCTTTGAGGAATTGCACCAAGGACATGGCAAAAGAAATTGGCTGATCCACTGGCGATAGATGACCGGACTTGCGAATGACTTCGATTTTTGAGCCCGGGATAAGCTCGACTGTCTCTCGTGTCATGTCCGGTGGGATGATCTTGTCGCCAAAGCTCGCGAGACCCAAGGTCGGCAGTCGCAGACCGCTCGTCGGCGTGTAAAAGTCAGTGGTTTTGACAGCTTCCATATAGCCGATCACCACCTCATCCGGCAGGCTCGCGAGGCTCTTGCGCCAAGGCTCGGTTTTGCCGGTCAGATGCCAGTCTTTGGTGAACCACGCTTCAATCGTGCGGCTGGTCATGCCGCCGGTACCCTTGGCGCGCACCTCTTCGATATGTTTGTCCCATTGGCTGGCAATCCCAACCCGCGCGGAGGTATTTGCCAGCACCAAACCCCGCACGATATCCAGCCGTTTTACGGCCAGTCCCTGCGCCACCATGCCGCCAATCGACAGACCAACGACGACCGCATCGCGGATCTCAAGCTGATCCAGAACCCGCTCCACGTCACGCACCAGATTGCCCATTTTATAGGTACCCTCAGGCGCCGTGCTTTCACGATGCCCACGCATGTCTGGGCGAATGATCCTGAGGCCCGGAGGCAGGTGCTCGATCATATCCTCCCAAAGATGCGCGCCCGTCCCGAGCGCGTGCAACAGCACCAAAGGCGCTCCGTCGCGCGGGCCTTCGTCGATCACGTTAAGGCTATGAGTTCCGAGGTCGATCTTCATTCATTTCAGTCGCATATGGGCCATGATCTGCCCGTGATCGGAGGCCAGTTTGTTGTAGGGCGCTTCGGGGTGGCTGCCGTCGGTGAGATGGTCGTTAAAGACGCTAAAGTACTCCATATCGCCGATCCGGTCGGGGTTGTCAGGGTTGAAATGACGCGACAGGTAAATCTGGTCGATGCTTTCGTGCACGCCACCAAAAGCGGTCGTATAGACCACGTCGCGCAGGCTCTTACGCAGAAAGAGGTTCTCGGCAGAGACAAGCTGCATCTTGAGCAAGGCCGCGCGGATCTGGTGGTCCTCGGCCTCGCTGTAGCGATCGCGCGGCGTTTCGGCGTCATGGCGCAGCATCCAGGCATAGTTTTTGAACGGTGTCTCGCCCGAGATGATTTCAGAGCTGACCGCGTTTTCGCCATCGTTGAAATCGCCCGTAACAGCGACGGGGTTGCCAGCCTCGAGTTCCTTGACGATCTCGCGGCGCAGAACCCAAGCCTCGGCCATGCGGCGCACGGCGGCGCGCAGGGATCCAAGGGCACGGCCAATTGGGTCGTATTGGGTGAGGTCTGCCTCTGGGGCAGGGCCTCCGTGATCGGGGCGGGGGAATTCGCCGAGTTTGGACTTCAGGTGGCAATTAAAGAGCGTCACCACGTGATCGCCCACAGGCACGCGTACCTTGAGGATCGGGCGTGAGAGACGGGTGATCCGGATCGAACCGCCGTCGCCTCCGGTCAGATCCTGCATTGGGATATCTAAGGGTTCGGGTAGGTCTTGAATAACCTCTGGGTCTCCGACAAACCCAAACCGGCTGAGGACCGCGACGCCCGGGCGGCGATGGCCGGGCTCGCCTGTGTCATTGACGTTCTTCGCAAAGGCGATGTGGCGCGTGTCATAGGGATCAAACCCCAGTTTTTTAAAGATTGCCTTGCGGTGATAGCGTTTGTCGCGGCTGGGGATCACGGCGGCATTTAGGGCCGCGCCCCGTTCATTGGTTTCCTCAATCACATGGCGCAGAGCGTCTTCCTCGAAGATCTCTTGAAACCCGATGATATCGGCATCCATCGACAGGATCTGATCCGCCATCCAATCGACTTTCCACGCATGTTCTTCAGGCGTGTAGGACTGGAACCGGTAATACTCCTGATCCGCTCCGATCAGGTTTTTGACATTGAAAGACGCGAGCGTGAAATGCATGGGATCTATCCGTAGGTCTGAAGGACTTGCGCAAAGAGAGCAGGGTCGACGTTGCCGCCCGTGGTGACGGCAATGGCTGTATCCATGGTGAGCGCGTCGCCATGAAAGAGTGCCGCCGCAAGCGACACCGCGCCACCGGGTTCCAGCACGATTTTGAGACGGTTGAAGGCCAATGCCATGGCGCGTTTGGCCTCGTCATCAGAGACCGCGATGCCTTGACCTGCGAGGCGGTGGAGGATTGGGAAGGTCATCTCACCGGGTTGCGGGGTCAGGATCGCATCACAGAGGCCTTTGGCGGGGCTGTTGTGCGAAGTGATGACTCCGGTGCTCAGGGAGATGCGCACATCGTCGAATCCCTGCGGTTCGCAGGTGCGGACGGTCATCTGTGGTGCTTTGGCCTCCAGCGCCAAGGAAATGCCCGCAGACAAGCCTCCGCCGCCTGCACAGATCAGCACTTCTGCCGCGTCAATGTCGACCTCCGCCGCTTGCTCTGCGATCTCAAGGCCTGTGGTGCCTTGGCCCGCGATGACATGGGCGTCGTCGTAGGGGCGGATCAGGATCATGCCTGCCTTGGTGTAAGCCTCGGCAGCCTCTTCTCGGCTTTCTCCCCCGGCGCGGTCATAGAGGACCACGTCTGCCCCCAAGGCGCGAGTGTTGTCGATTTTGATCTGCGGCGCATCGGCGGGCATGATGATCACGGCTTTAACGCGGTGGGCCGCTGCCGCGGACGCCACACCTTGCGCGTGATTGCCCGAGGAAAACGCAATAACACCTTGTTTTCTCTGCGCGTCGCTGAGCGCTGAGACCGCAGACCAACCGCCGCGAAACTTAAACGACCCTGTGCGCTGCAGGTTTTCAGGTTTCACGAAAACACGCCGTCCGGCGATCTCATCCAGAAACGGGGACGAAAGAAGCGGTGTGCGTCTTGCATGTCCCCTGAGCCGCTCGGCGGCGGCTTCGATCATGTCGATGTTCATGTGAGCCTCGCAATCCAAGAACGCAGAGTATCGAGCGCTTCGGGTTCATCTAGGAAAGGGATGTGGCCGCGATCTGCGACGGTGACGGCGAGCGCGTCTGGCAGCTCTTTTTGCATGCGCTCAAAGGCGGTCGCGGGCAAAAGGTCAGAGTTCGCGCCTCGGATCAGGGCCACGGGAAGATGCGCGAAGGCTGTGAAAAAAGGCCAAAGGTCCGGCACGGCTTGCAGGCTTGCGGCTTCGACCGCGTCGCGCAGCTTGGGGTCATAGGTGTTGATCAGGCCGTTCGGCGTCTGGTGGTGCTGTTTCTCGACTTCTTCGCGCCAGCGGCTGTCGGGCACATTGGCAAAACCTGCCATGACGCTCGACCGGACGGCTGCGGCCTCGGCATAGGTTTTCCAGACGGGCGGGCGCCCCAGATAGCCCATGATGGCTGACAGACCCGCTGTGTCCAGTTCCGGCCCGATATCATTCATCGCCACGCCGATCAGGCGATCCATACACATCGCGCCAAGGGTCATCGCAATCAGCCCGCCGCGCGAGGTGCCCAGAATGGCGAACCTCTCAAGGCCCAAATGATCCATCAATTCAATCGCGTCTTGGGCTTCGCGCAAGACGGAATAGGTTGTGAAATCCTCGACCCAATCGGATTTGCCGCGGCCGCGATAGTCCATCTTGATCAGCCGCGTGCCGGGGAGATGGCCGTCGATATAGCTGAAGTCAGTGGAATTGCGCGTGAGGCCCGAGAGGCACAGGACGGGGACCTCTTCGGTGCCCTCATCGGTATAGAAAATCGTGACCCCGTCAGAAGTTTGAAAATTGGCCATCAGGCCCTCGCTAATTCTGGAATTGTGGTGAGGTCAGACAGAACATGATGCGGGGTCCATGGCAAGCGGTCCATCGGCTCGCCTGCGCGGTTGACCCAGACGGTGGTGAAGCCGAAACCAGCGGCCCCGGCGGCGTCCCAGCCGTTTGAGGACACAAAGAGCACCTCGTCGCGCGCGCATCCAAAGCGGTTGGTCACCAACTCATAGGCCGAGGCGTCTGGTTTGAAGATGCCCACGCTTTCCACGCTGAGCACGTCATCGAGCACATCGCCGATTCCCGCGCTGTCTACGGCACCTTTCAGCATATCAGGCGAGCCATTGGACAGGATCGCCGTCTCAAATCCCTGATCTTTCAAAGTTTTGAGCATGATGGGCACCTCAGGATAGGCCGAGAGCTCCCAATAAAGCTGCAAAAGCCGCTCCCGCAGCGCGGGCTCAGCGAGACCAGAGGCCTCTAACGCCCAGTCCAAGCCCTCATGGGTGACTTGCCAGAAATCCGTATGGGCGCCTGTGATGGCGCGCAGCCAGGTGTATTGCAGCTGTTTCAGACGCCAGTCATTCGCAACCTTGGGCCAATGGGTGGCAAATGCTTCGCGACCCGGTTCCTGAGCTGCTTCACGCGCGGCGGCTGCGACGTCAAATAGCGTGCCATAGGCGTCAAATACGCATGCTTTGATGGGCATATGTGATCCTCCGTTGCAGCCAGAATGATCCCTTGCGGCGTGAAGTCAATGCAGGGCGATTTGCATCACGCGGTTTTTCCCGCTAGGGGAGGCGCGTCAGAGGTCACGGGGACGTCTGAGAACATATTGGACGAGACATGAGTGACGCGAAACAACTCGCCAAAGCGGGCGACAACGTACAGATCCACTACACTGGCACGCTGGATGACGGAAGCACCTTTGACAGCAGCGAAGGCCGCGATCCGCTGGCGTTCACCTTGGGCTCAGGGCAGGTCATCAAGGGCTTTGACGATGGTGTGACCGGCATGAGCGTGGGCGAAGAAAAGACCATCCAAATCCCATGCGAAGACGCTTATGGCCCGATCAACCCGGCCATGATGCAGGACGTCCCACGCGAACAGATCCCGGATGAGATCCCTCTGGAGCTAGGTATGATGCTGCAGATGCAGGGGCAGGCGGGTGATGTGATCCCTGTGACGGTTGTGAATATCACAGACGACAGTGTCACGCTGGACGCAAACCATATGCTGGCGGGTAAGGATCTGACCTTTGCACTGAAACTGGTCAGCATCGGCGCGCCGGTTGCGGCGGGTGGCGAAGAGAAAAGCTGCGGCTGCTGCTAAGCGCCTTACTTAGAACAGAAAAAGCCAGGCGATATGCCCGGCTTTTTGCTTTTCAGATGCCAGTGAAACCTAGAGGTTTTCCGGCTGCGGCATCCCCAGCACGTGGTAACCACCATCCACGCGGATGATCTCACCCGTGGTGCAGGCGCCAGCCTCGGACGCCAGATAAACCGCCGTGCCACCGACCGCTTCCAGCGTCGCATTGGCACGCATCGGCGCGTTGGATTCGGTCTGACGGAAGGTCTTGCGTGCCCCGCCAATCGCAGCGCCAGCCAGCGTTTTCATCGGACCCGGAGAGATCGCATTCACACGGATGCCTTCTGGGCCAAGGTCGTTCGCGAGATAGCGGGTCGCGGCCTCAAGAGCTGCTTTCGCAACACCCATGACGTTATAGAAGGGCGTCACACGATTAGAGCCCTGATAGGTCAGGGTCAGGATCGTGCCGCCTTGGTCCTTCATCAAAGGATGCGCGCGGCGGGCGACCTCGATCAGGCTATAGGCCGAGATATCCATCGAGTTCTTAAAATTGTCGCGGCTGGTGTCCAGGAAACGCCCCGTCAGCTCATTTTTGTCAGAATAAGCAATGGCATGGACGACAAAGTCGATGTTGTCCCAGCGCTGGCCCAGTTGATCAAACGCCGCATCCAAGGATGCATCATCGGTCACATCCACATCGACCATAAAGTCGCTTCCAAGGCTTTCTGCCAGAGGCGCGAGGCGTTTGCCAAAGGCCTCCCCTTGATAGGTGAAGGCCAACTCGGCGCCCGCCTCATGCATGGCTTTTGCAATGCCCCACGCGATCGAGCGATCGTTGGCGACGCCCATAATCAGGCCGCGTTTTCCTTTGAGCAGGTCAGACATATCTTTCGTCCCTTAAAGTTGTCTTGTTGCTAAATCAGTGGGTTAGCCGGTGTATTTCGACATGATCATCGACCCGTTGGTGCCGCCAAAGCCAAAGCTGTTGGTCATCACGCTATCCAGACCTGCGTTTTCCACAAGGCTGGTGGCGATTTCACCTTCGTTGATGCCTTCGGCCAGCGTTTCGACGTTGATCGATGGGGTGATGAAGTCATTGTCCAGCATCAGAAGGCAGAAGATTGCCTCCATCGCTCCCGCCGCGCCCTGACCGTGGCCGGTCATGGATTTGGTCGAGCTGATCGGAGGCACAGAGCCTTCGCCAAAGACGCGCCGCACCGCTTCGACTTCGCCGACATCGCCGACAGGGGTCGAGGTGCCGTGGGCGTTGATATAGCTGACTTTGCGGCCTTCAGGCAGGGTCTGCAGCGCCAGACGCATCGCGCGTTCGCCGCCCTCGCCAGAAGGGGCGACCATGTCGTGACCGTCAGACGTTGCTGCGAAACCAGTGACTTCGGCGTAAATCTTCGCGCCGCGCGCCAGAGCGTGGTCGAGATCTTCAAGCACCACGATACCGCCGCCGCCGGTGATGACGAAGCCGTCGCGGTCTTGATCAAAGGCGCGCGAGGCTTTGGTTGGGTCGTCGTTCTTTTTCGAGGACATCGCGCCCATGGCGTCAAAGAGGCAGGACAGGGTCCAGTCCAGTTCCTCGCCTCCGCCCGCGAACATCACGTCTTGTTTGCCCATCATGATCTGTTCCGCCGCGTTGCCGATGCAGTGCAGGGATGTCGAGCAAGCCGAGGTGATCGAATAGTTGATGCCTTTGATTCTAAAGGCGGTCGCGAGGTTCGCCGAGATGGTCGAACTCATGCATTTTGGCACCGCGAATGGCCCAATGCGCTTGGTCGCGCCGGTTTTCGCAACGGTCTGGTGCGCGGCCAGCATGGCTGATGTGGACGGGCCACCAGAGCCTGCGACGAGGCCTGTTCGTTCGTTAACAACCTGATCTTCCGAAAGCCCCGCGTCCGCGATGGCTTGGCTCATTGCAATATGGGCATAGGCCGCACCGGGCCCCATAAAGCGCAGGGTGCGTTTGTCGACATGTTCGCTCACGTCAATTTTCAGCGTACCCGCCACCTGAGAGCGGAACCCATGCTCCACCATCTCGGGGCTGGCTTCGATGCCGGATTTGCCTGCCTTGAGGCTGGCGATGACTTCTTCTGCGTTATTGCCGATTGAGCTGACGATGCCCAAACCAGTGACGACGACTCGACGCATAAACGCTCTCCTTCTTACGCTGATGCATATCTAGGCTTTGATGCCATACGGTGCAAGTTGATTGAAGGAACGGTTTTGCTGAGATAAATGAATGCAGAATAGTTTTGTTTTGGGTGTTTTCGTGCCGAGATTTACTCCTTCTCTTATCTTGTTTGCTTTTATTATTTTAATCTGCACCGCTTGGTGGGGAGATAGTGTAATATTTGTCGGAGATCACTTCGGCGCAGATGTTTCGATGGTGTCTTTGGGGGATTGGGGCGATGCTTTTGCACCTTTAAATTCAATCTTTTCAGGCCTGGCCTTTCTGGGTGTCGCTGCAACTGTTTACTTACAAAGGAAAAATAATCGCCAACTCGAGAAATCCGAAGGAAAGAGAGAGTTTGAAAGGTTTTTCTTTCAGATTTTTCCTCTCGTCAGAGAGTTGCGTTCGGAGCTGGCATTCCAAGAAACCAAACGCTCCAGTTCGCGGGCTTTTGGACCCAATCGCTTGCGTACAGGTTCTTCCGCAATAAAAGCTGCTTATAATGAAATATTGAATTTACTTTATGAGCAAGGCATTGAAAAATCTAACAGTATTACTCGCGAAAGATTGGCTAGGGTCTACAATGTGATTGTAAATCGCAAGAACGAAGCCGAGT
>JABSOU010000035.1 GCA_013215215.1 Cognatishimia sp.
TGGACTCAATTCAAAGATTGCGACGGGTCGAAACATGACATGTACAGATCGGCATTTTTTCGCCAAAACGCGCATAGGTGCCTGATTTTAAAAGAATAAAGCCGCCTGACAAGGCGGCCTTACTTTGTTACATATTGAAACTTTTAGTTGGCTTGACGCCGCAGGAAGGCTGGAATTTCGATACGATCCTGCTCTTCTTCTTCCATTGGTGCCGGCTGCATTTGCGGCTCTTGTCGCGCGACCTGAGCGGCGGCGTCCTTGGAATGGCCTGTCATGCGACCGATCAAAGAGTTGATACCGAACTTGCGCTCTTCTGGTTGCGGCGCAGGTTCTACTGCAACGATCTTCTCACGTTCCGGTGGTGCGGAGGGCACCTTCGAAACCGCGGTGCGCAGACGTGCGAGGGCCTCAGGAGACGGCGTGCCCGGTGCGGGCGCTTTTGGCGCAACAAAGGCTTCTGGCTCATCGTCCACATATTCGGTCTGCGGCTGGAGGAACTGCGCGACCTGCGGCTGATAGGCCGGAGGTGGCAAATCATCTGTTGCCGCTGGCGCCTGCTCTTCGAACAGGTCTTCCATCTGGTCCTCAGAGGCCGCTTGTTCCACATCAAACTCGCTGAACAGCGCCGGCTCTTCTGGCGCAGCTACGGGAGCGGCAGCAACTGGTGCTGGCGCAGGCTCGGGCTCCGCTTGTTTCAGCGGCTCGGAAAGTTTGCGGCGCGCCACTGGAGTGTCCATGATGACTTCGCTCGCGTCGATGCCGGTCGCGACGACGGACACGCGCATGCCACCGTCCAACGAGGTGTCCATGGTGGAGCCGACGATGATATTTGCTTCTGGGTCAACCTCTTCGCGGATGCGGTTGGCTGCTTCGTCCAGTTCAAACAAGGTAAGGTCTTCGCCGCCGGTGATGTTGATAAGCACACCGCGCGCACCACGCAGGCTGATTTCGTCCAAGAGTGGGTTGGCGATGGCCTTCTCGGCTGCTTGGATCGCACGATCCTCGCCGGTTGCTTCGCCCGTGCCCATCATGGCTTTGCCCATCTCGTCCATCACAGCACGAACGTCTGCAAAGTCGAGGTTGATGAGGCCAGGACGCACCATCAGGTCGGTCACGCCTTTGACACCTTGATAGAGAACATCATCGGCCATCGAAAAGGCTTCGGTGAACGTGGTTTTCTCATTCGCCAGACGGAACAGGTTCTGGTTTGGAATGATGATCAGAGTATCGACCACCTTTTGCAGCGCTTCAACGCCGGCTTCCGCCTGACGCATGCGCTTGGCGCCTTCGAATTGGAATGGCTTGGTGACAACCCCAACGGTCAGAACACCCAGCTCGCGGGCCGCTTGCGCAATGATTGGCGCAGCACCAGTACCGGTGCCGCCGCCCATGCCTGCGGTGATGAAACACATATGAGAGCCCGCGAGGTGATCGACGATCTGTTCGATGCTCTCCTCAGCCGCTGCCGCGCCCACTGTTGGGCGTGCCCCTGCGCCGAGTCCCTCGGTGGCTTTGACACCCAGCTGAACGCGGGACTTGGCATCATTCTGTTGCAGCGCCTGTGCGTCTGTGTTCGCGACGACGAAATCGACACCCTCAAGCTCTTTGGCGATCATATTGTTGACCGCGTTGCCGCCAGCCCCGCCAACACCGAACACGGTGATACGTGGTTTGAGGTCTTCCTGCTCCTGGAAGGTCAGATTCAATGCCATCAGAATGTCCGCCTGTCTTACCCCGAATTTACGGGTGTTTTTCATCTACTCTCTAATAGTCATAGCGTTCACAACGCGCTACGTCACGCCCAAAAGCGGTATCAGCCACAAAATATGGCCAAAATACGACTTAGACCCGCGTGATTTCGCCTAAAATGCAAAATACAGTGGGAATCTGGGGGTTAGGACACAAAAAGAGGGATTGGACGGCCCCAAAAGGGCAGTCGGCGTGAGGTGATTCACAGGTTTGGCGAAGCTGCTCTGCCTGCCAGTAGCGCGTTTTGCGCCGTTATGAGANTCACCTTAGCCGAATCTATCCTTGCTGTCGACGGTCAGTCCTTCTGATTGGGTAGACTATTCATGATCNGCCTACCAATTCGCTTTAAACCACCGCACGGCGCGGCGGAAACTTTTGACGCCGTGATGTTCAACCGGAAGGTCGAAATCCCAGCATTCATCTTGGGGTCGCGTCGCAAAGAGGCACATGCCGACCGAAGAGCTGAACCCTGGCCCTGTCGTGGCCTGTGGCAGGCCATGCACACGGATCGGACGCCCCAGTCGCACTTGCTGCCCCAGGATCCGGCTTGCGAGACCATCGAGCCCCGGCATCTGGCTCGCGCCGCCGGTCAGAACGATTTTCTGGCTTGGCAGATGCTCGAACCCGGCGGCGTCGAGACGTTTGCGGGCTTCTTCCAGGATCTCTTCAACACGAGGACGGATGATCCCAATCAGTTCCGCACGGCTGACCTGACGGCGGTCGTGTTCCCAATCGCCGGTCTCGCCATTGATCTCAATCATCTCGCGATCATCCATGCCGGTGGCTTGAACACCACCGTAGAAGGTTTTGATCCGTTCTGCCGTGGCCGCTGGCACCTGAAGGCCCATCGAGATGTCGCTGGTCACATGATCCCCACCCATGCGCACCGCATCGGCATAGATCATGTGTTTCTTCATAAAGATCGAAATGCTGGTTGAGCCGCCGCCAAGGTCGATACAGGCAGCCCCGAGCTCTTGCTCGTCTTCAACAAGGGCGGCCAGACCCGACACATAGGCCGAGTTCGCAATGCCCGCGAGCTCCAAATCGCAGCGCTTCACACAATGGGCGAGGTTTGCAACCACCGAGGCATCGACAGTCAACATATGCATGTCACAGCTGAGGTTCTGCCCCACCTGCCCGCGTGGATCGCCAAGACCGCTGCGATGATCCAGCGCAAAGTTCACCGGATGGGCATGCAGAACCTCGCGCCCTGCCCCGATGTCGGGTGTTTCGCATCTGGACAGCACGTGGGCGACGTCATGCTCGGTAACTTCCTGCGCCATGACCTCGACGCGACCATCCAGACCATAGGAGCGTGGAGATGCACCCGAGAAACAGGCAATCACATGATCCACACGGATCTGCGCCATTTTCTGTGCGGCTTGCACCGCAGTGCGGATTGCACGCTCCGTTTCCTGCATCGCCGAGATCTCGCCAAACCGAACACCACGCGATCGCGTAGACGCCGCTCCGATCACCCGAAACCCGCTTTGCCCCGCCAAAGGCCCGATGCCATCCATGTCTCCGGTTTGATCCACGCCATCAAAGCGAAGAACCAAACAGGCGATTTTCGACGATCCAACGTCCAAAATCGCAACAACACCGCGTTGCATCGCGGCTTTTCGCATCGCGCGCATCGCGCGTTGTGATTGATAGAGGTCGCCCATTATTCTTTTACCCCCAAGCTCGTTTTGCGGACTTCCCACCAGTTCTCGACAGAATTCTCCGCAACCCTCAACGTCGGTCTATTGCCAATCCGCAGATCGACCACCGACACGTCTCTTTCCAATAAGTCCTGCACTTGCGCCATCGCCACGATGCGCTCAAGCGCGCCGACGGCTCCGTTTTCCGGCAACATGATGCGTTGATCGCGATCCAGCACGATATCCCAGCGTCGATCCCCGACCCAGGCCAAACCGCGCACCCGATCGCCCAAGGGTGCCGCGACTTTCAGCAATTGCAGTGCTTCTTTGGCATGCACATCGGCACCAACGCCCGCCATCAACGGCAGATCACCATGCGCCAAGCGGCCCTTGGCAGCCGAGACAACGAACCCTTCGGCATCCACAAGCTGCAAACCATCCTGCGTGCGCCACAAGAGGACCGGCGTGCGTTCCTCAATCGCGATCTGCAGCACATTGCCGTCAATCTTGATCTGAGCCGCTTTGACCGGTGACAGACCCAAAAGCGTCTCTCGCATGGACCCCACATCGATATCAAAGCTGCTGATCGGGAAGTCTGTGTGCAAAACCTCGCGAATATCGCCAGCCAGGATCGGGCCCGCGCCATCGATGGTCATCGCTCCAACCATGAACTCTGGCCGTTCCACAAAACTGGTGCGCAGCTCGTGTAGCATCAGGAAGAAATTATCCGAGCGCTCCTGATCCGCGAAATAGGCATGGACCGCCAAAACAGCCAAAACAAAGGGCGCAACAACGCGCAGAGCAAAGCGAAAAAGCGGCGTGAGCATCATCCGTTCATAGCGATACCAGAACCGCGACGGCGCGGGATCTGATTTGACCGCGCGCGGCTCAGGCTTTGGAGCTGGACGGTAATAGCTGGGACGCGTCGCAGTTATCTGTTGCATGATGCATCCTCCACCAACCACTTACACAACTCTGGAAACGAAATACCGACGGCCTGCGCCTGCTCTGGGCTGAGGCTTGTTGGGGTCATGCCGGGCTGTGTGTTGGTCTCAAGCAAGATGAGCCCTGCGAGGCCTTTACTTTCGTCCCAACGAAAATCGGTGCGAGAAATGCCGCGACAGCCCAGAACTTGGTGGGCTTTCAGGGACATTTCCATACAGGCATCAAAAATTTCAGAAGGCACATTGGCGGGCACCTCGTGACGAGAGCCCCCTTCGGCATATTTCGCGTGATAGTCATACCAGCTGTCGGTGACGATATCCGTGACCGTCAAAGCGCGGTCGCCCATGACAGTGCAAGTCAGCTCGCGCCCATCCACATAGCCCTCGACCATCAACTCATCCGGCAAATCCGGCGCAAGTGTCGGCGGGCCATTGGCGGCCTCTTGAACGATATAGACGCCGACGGAGGAGCCCTCATTATAGGGTTTCACCACATAGGGTGGCTCCATCATATGGCGGGTTTCAATCTCGTCGCGATGCGCCAAGAGGCTAGCAGCCACAGGAAGCCCGGCGGCCCGGTACGCTTCCTTGGACTTTTCCTTGTCCATCGCAATGGCGGAACTCATGACGCCGGAATGGGTATAAGGGATCTGCATCCATTCTAGCAGACCCTGCACACAGCCGTCTTCGCCCCAGCGACCATGCAGGGCGTTAAAGACCACATCCGGCTTAATTTTTGCCAAGCCCTGAGCCAAGGCGCGGTCAGCTACGACCTCGACAACCTCAAAACCTGCTTCCCTCAACGCAGCGGCACATTCTTTACCCGTCGACAGAGACACCTCGCGTTCGGCCGAGGGGCCACCCATCACTACCGCTACCTTTTGGGGTGTTCTGCTCGAACTACCCACTTTTCACAGCCTCAATTTTCCGAGCCTTTTTCGGCCCTTGTTTATTGCCCTTTTTAAGGCGATCTCCGCCGCCTCTTAGGGTCTCATGTACGCGCCAGCCCGGTTCTCCGGCACCGACTGATATTTCATGTCCAGATCTTATGCCCGGATCATTTGGTGCAAATCAGTCAAACTCGCCAATTCGCTTAATTTCCCATTGTAGCTCTATTCCGCTGTTTTCGAAAACCTTTTTTCGCACCTCTTCGCCAAGATTTTCCAAGTCAGCCGCAGTTGCGTTGCCAGTGTTGATCATAAAGTTGCTGTGCTTCTCGCTCATTTGCGCGCCGCCCACCCGAGCGCCGCGCATGCCCGCATCATCAATCACCTTCCACGCCTTAAGGTCGTGTACGTCATCCGCGCGACCTGTGCTGGAAAATCCGGCTGGGTTTCGGAACGTGCTGCCCGCGCTTCGGTCTTTGGTCGGCTGCGTGGCGTTGCGTTTTTCCAGTTGCGACTGCATGCGAGCGCTCAGCTCCTCAGGGTCGCCGCTGGGGCCTTCAAAGGTGGCTTCCACCAGAACCCAGCCCTCTGGCAGGTCGGATTGGCGGTATTGAAAGTTCAAGTCATCGGCGGTGAGCGTCACCAGCTCTCCGGTCCGCGTTACAGCTTTGGCCGAGACAAAAACATCAGCAATATAAGACCCATAGCAGCCGGCGTTCATGCAAACCGCGCCACCGATAGCACCCGGAATGGTGCGCAAAAAGGTTAGGTCCACGCCCTGCTCAGCCGCTTTGCGCGCGACATGGGCATCAAGCGCAGCAACGCCTGCCGTCACGCGATTGCCCTCGACCTCAATCTGGTTAAACCCGCGCCCCATCCGGATGACGACGGCCCGAAGCCCTCCGTCGCGAATGATCAGATTGCTGCCCAGGCCCATCGGGAAAACCGCAACCTCTGGGTCCAGATTGCGCAGGAAGTCCTGCAGGTCAGATACATCCTGAGGTTGAAAAAGATAATCCGCAGGCCCACCGACCCGAAGCCACGTCAGATCCGCCAAAAGGCGGTTTTCGGTGATTTTTCCACGCACGTCTGGCAAGCCGCTCATCGCCCTGACCCCCTCGGTTTGATCCGCTCAATTCGCCAGTTCACCGCATAACCAAGCAACGCCCCAAGGCCAAGGCCGACGAGCGGAGGTAAACAGGCGGTTAACCAAAACAGGAAAAGACGGAAGCTATCCCAGCCCTCAAGCAGTTCGGCCCAGATGAACACCCCGATATTGAGGCCACCAAGAAGGGTCGCCAACAAGAGGATCACGCGCCAAGCATCGCGCTGCGTTAAGACAAAGCCCGCGATCCCCAAAAGGATCAACAGAGTGCCTCCAATCAGCAGCAGAATTTCAGCTGGCACCATGCCCGACAACCCTCTTTACCCAGCGGCCCAAATAAATCACCGGCCAGCGCATGATCCACATGCCGGCCAGCAGGAAAACACAGACCAGCAGGATGCCATGCTGCAGGAAAATGCCAATCAAAATCGGCACGGCAATGGCGATCATGACATAAGCAAAGCGCCAGTGTTTGTCGCGGCTGGGAAACATGGCGCGCATGTTAACGACGACCATCCAGATAAGGGCTGCAATGACGCTAAGGCTCATGTTAGTCTGCCAGTCGTCTTGGCAAAGCATTGGCCCAAGCGCTGATCGTACCGGCGCCAAGACAAACGACCATGTCACCCGGCCGCGCCTGTTCTTTCACGAGGCGCACCAGATCATCCTCGCTGACAATCGCGCGGGCGTGACGGTGGCCATGGGCGATCAGACCGTCGACCAGATCATCGCGGGTGGCGCCTTCGATCAGCTCTTCGCCAGCGGCAAAAACTTCGGCGATGGCAACCACGTCAGCTTCGTTGAAACAGGTGCAGAAATCCTCAAAGAGGCTGTGCAGACGCGTGTAGCGGTGCGGCTGATGCACGGCGATCACGCGACCTTCGCTGGCTTGACGCGCAGCCTTCAGTACGGCTGCAATTTCCACCGGATGGTGGCCATAATCGTCGATGATCGTGATGCCGTCGACTTCGCCGACTTTGGTAAAGCGACGGTTGACGCCTCCGAATTTCGCCAGTGCCTCGCGGATTTCATCCAGTTTCATGCCCAGATGACGCGCCACAGCAACGGCACTTAAGGCATTGGAAACATTGTGATCTCCGGGCATTGGTAGAGTGCAACCCTCAATTACAAGCCCTTCGCTCTGCAAATGGATGTCGAAATGCGCAACACCTGCCTTATAAGTCGGCTTGGTGGCCCGCACGTCTGCTTGCGAATTGAACCCATAGGTCACAACGCGTCGGTCGGTGATCTTGCCAACCAGAGCCTGCACTTCGTTATGATCGGTGCAGCAGACCGCAAGACCATAGAAGGGGATATTTGACACAAACTCGTTGAAGCCTGCACGCAACGTATCGAAATCGCCCCAATGCTCCATATGTTCGGGGTCGATATTGGTGACAATCGCAATGGTCGCTGGGAGCCGATTGAACGTGCCGTCGGATTCATCGGCCTCAACCACCATCCATTCGCCATCGCCGACGCGGGCATTGGAGCCATAGGCGTGGATGATCCCGCCATTGATGACCGTTGGGTCGTATTTCCCGTGATCGAGCAAAGCGGCGACCATCGTGGTCGTCGTGGTTTTCCCATGCGTCCCTGCGACCGCGATATTGGACTTCAGCCGCATCAGCTCAGCCAGCATTTCTGCGCGACGCACAACGGGCAGGCCTTTTCGGCGTGCTTCATCCAGCTCTGCATTGCCCGGCTTAATCGCAGAAGAGATCACGACAACCTCAGCTGCTTCAAGGTTCTCTGCCTTTTGACCGATGAAAATCTTGGCCCCCATATCGGCCAAACGCTGGGTGATCTTACTGTCCTTTAGGTCCGAACCCTGCACGATATAGCCATGGTTCAGAAGGACTTCTGCAATGCCCGACATGCCAATGCCGCCAATGCCGACAAAATGGATCGGGCCAACGTCTCCGGGGAGTTTGGTTGCTGCATTCATATCAAACGTCCTCTTGGGCCAGATCCCGAACCATTGCGACCAGATTGGCCGTCGCGTCCGGCATGCCCATCGCAAGCGCCCCCGCACTCATTTCAACAGCCGCATCCGCGTCGCTCAGGATCGCGGCGATCTGGGCCGTCAGGGTTTCTACATTAAACGCGGTCTCTGGGATCACAACCGCCCCATCCGCTTCTTCAAGCCCGCGCGCATTGGCGCTTTGGTGATCGCCTGTCGCAATCGCCAGAGGGATCAGGATCGACGGCCGACCGATGACGGAGATATCAGCGACGGAAGAGGCCCCTGCCCGCGAAATCACCAGCTGTGCTTCGCTCATGCGCTCGGGAATATCTGTGAAAAATTCCTGCACATCGGCGGTGATGTCCTGTTCGGCATAGAAGGCGGCAACATTCGCATGATCCTCGCCCCGCGCCTGATGGCTGACGCGCAGGTGGGATTTGATCTCATCCGGCAACATCGCAATCGCAGGCGGCACGACCTCCGATAGGATCCGCGCGCCTTGGCTGCCACCGATGACAAGGATCGACATCGGATAGTCTCCGGGCGGGATATAGCCTGCGCCCGCGCGGTCCAGAACAGTTTGGCGCACAGGGTTGCCGGTGTGTGTGCCCTCGATGCCTTCGGGCAAGGTGGTCGGCCAGGTGCCACAGGCGATCTTGCTGACGTGCTTGGCAAAAGCTTTGTTCACACGCCCCAAAACACCATTTTGCTCGTGGATCATCCGGGGCAGTTTCATCAGAACCGCAGCACCCATCGCTGGAATGGTCGGGTAACCTCCAAAGCCCACAACCACGTCAGGCCGATCGCGGCGCAGTTTGAACACCGCGCTCAGCACCCCACCCAAAATGCGAAATGGCGCGGTAAGCTTGGCTACAACGCCTCCCCGCGCAAAGGTGGCGGAAGAGACCTGTTCGATCTCCACGCCTTCGGGAAAGGCTCCGGTATAGCGTGCGCCACGTGCGTCTGTGGACAGCTTCACGCGCCACCCCTGCGCCAACATGGCTTCGGCTAAAGCTTGCGCCGGGAACATATGGCCCCCGGTGCCTCCTGCTGCCATCAAGAGCAGCGGTTGTTTTTTCATCTAATGTGGCCTCGAAGTATATCGCCAAATTCACCCTGAGCCCGGCTCCGGGTCAGCGCCAGCAACATACCGACTGCGATGCCACCTGCAATAAGAGAAGAGCCGCCATAGCTGACAAACGGCAAAGTCATGCCTTTGGCGGGCAACAATCTGACAGCGACCCCCAGATTGATCATCGCTTGGATACCAAAGAGCGCGACCAATCCCGTGCCCGCAAGGCGGATAAAGGGATCACGTTCGCGCATCAGCCGCAGCAAAGAGCGCGCCACAATGGTGGCGTAGAGCGCGATAATGCAAAGGACCAGCACGAGGCCGTATTCCTCTGCCGCCACAGCAATAATGAAATCCGTATGCGCATCAGGCAAAGACCATTTCACCTGACCCTCGCCCACACCCACGCCGAAAAAGCCACCTTCGCGGATCGCGTTCGTGGCGTATCCTAGCTGCGTGGTTGGATCGACATCTGCGGTCAGAAACCCATCAATCCGGCGGGCGAAGTGCTCGGACGCGTTATAGGCAATGAATCCGCCAATACAGACAAAGCCCGCCATAGCGACCAGTAGGGTCATGGGGGCTCCGGCGACGAAATACATGACGCCCCAGCCGAACAGGATCAGGCAGGCCTGCCCAAAGTCGGGCTGCATCACCAGCGCGCCCACAATGATCAGCGTCAGGAAGATCGACCAGCTTTTGCCCGGAGGTCCGTTGATCTCTTGGCTCGCTGCGAAGAGCCAGGCCATGACGACCACATAGACGGGTTTCAGAAACTCGGACGGCTGCAGAGCTGCAAAGCCCAGCGAATACCAGCGCACTGCGCCTTTGCCGTAATCTGTCCCAAAGACGGGCAAGAGCAGCAAAGCCACAAAAGCCATGAAGAAGCCCAACACGGCCAACCGCCGGATCTCGCGTGGGGATAGCATCGAGACAATGATCATCGTGACCATGGCCCCACCGACGAACACCCCTTGGCGCAAGACATAGTGGAAATACGGAAAGCCGTTTTTCTCGGCCAAGGGCGGGCTCGCCGCCAACCCCAATAACATGCCGATGCCCATCAACCCCAAGACACATGTCAGGGTAATTTTATCAACTGTCCGCCACCATTTCGGAAGAATCGGCTCCACGTCCCGTACTGGGACTCCGCCGTAGACCATTTCTGTCATCAAAGACCTGCCGATTTGCCTGTTTGCGCCCGGTTCTCCGGATCTGAGGCGAAGTGTACCACGAGTTGCGCTTTAAGGGAAGTATGGCGGCGGTGTCCTCCTAGCGAAATTACGCCGTGGTGACATCAATATTGGTATGGTTATTTTCTACATAATTGGAACTTTTCCGAAAACCGATTTCCGGTAGCTATGGGCCAAGACCTACCGGAGCCCCTCATGACTGATCAGCCAAGCTATCCCATCACCCCGACCAATCGCATCAAGCGCGCCCATGAGCGCGCGGCCTATGACCACGCGAGCGTCCACGCCATTCTGGATGCCGCCGCGCTCTGTCACGTGGCCTATGTGATTGACGACCAGCCCTATGCCACGCCGACCATGTTCTGGCGCGAAGGGTCTCGGCTTTACTGGCACGGAAGTGCGGCAAGCCGGATGATCAAAACCATTCGTCAGGGAGTGAAGGCCTGTGTGACAGTGACCCATTTTGACGGGCTGGTGATTGCGCGGTCGGGCTTTCACCATTCCGCGAACTATCGGACCGTGATGGCCTTTGGAACGGCGCGTCTGCTTGAGGNTCCCGAGGAAAAATACGCGGCGCAAGTTGCCATGGTGGATCGGCTGTTCCCGGGTCGGACAGAGTGCTTGCGCAAGGTCACGGATCAGGAACTAAAGGCGACGTCTTTCATCTACATGGACATTGAAAGCGCGGCAGCCAAAGTGCGGACGGGCACTGTCAAAGACGACGAGGAAGACTACGCCCTGCCCATCCATGCAGAGATCATTCCAATCCACACCACGCTTGGCACGCCGGAACCCTGCCCGCGCAGCCATGCGGAGGCCGCACGCGGTGCAGATCTGGACCTCTACTCCGAGGGATCCTCGCTTGAGGGGGCCTTGACCCAGGCCTATAGCGAGACCTTTAACTAGGGATTGAAACGCGCGTGCCCCCTGTCCATATCTTTTGAAGATCGAGGGGGGACGCAATGACCGATACAATCCTATGGCAAAGGCTTGAAGGCCTCGTGGTCCTCATCGCCTCAGGGATCTATTTCGCCAATCTCGACAGCGGGTTGCCAATCTGGGCAGCGGTTCTGATCTTCTTCGCGCCGGATCTGTCCTTTGCCGCCTATGCCGCCGGCCCCAAGGTCGGGGCCTTCGCCTATAACCTCGTCCATGTCTATGCGCTCGGGGCCGTCTTGATCGTCGCCGGTCTTTTAACGGCCAATGTCTTGATAACAGCCATCGGGGCCTTGATGCTGGCCCACACCGGCTTTGACCGCTCTCTTGGCTATGGGTTGAAATCCACCAAAGGTTTCAAACACACCCATATGGGCGATCTATGACAAAAGCCCCGCCGAGGCGGGGCTTTCTTTTTCTCTTAGAAAAAGGCCTTAGCCGATGATGCCACCATCGGTGCGCTTCACGGCAACCACGCAAGAGCGCGGCAGCGTACCCGGGCCATCCGGGAAATCTGCCGCCGGGTGCTGAATGCCAACAAAGGCCGTGCGGCGGTCCAGGGACCAGCAAAGGCCGGTGACTTCGCAGCGGTTCGGACCGGTCATAAACCGCACGATCTCACCCGTCGCCGGATCACCGATCAGCATCTGGTTGTTGCCCTGCCCCGCAAAATCGCCTTCGTTCTTATAGTCGCCGTCAGTCTGGATCCACAGCAGGCCTTTGCTGTCAAACTGCATCCCGTCTGGGCTGTTGAACATATTGCCCGCATTGACGTTGGCCGAGCCCGCGCGGTCGTCGTCAAACACAGTCGGGTTACCCGCCATCACATAGAGATCCCATGTGAAATCGGTATCTGTGTGATTACCATTGGTTGGACGCCAGCGCACGATCTGACCAAATTTATTGGCCTCACGCGGGTTAGGACCGCCCACGGGGGTTTCATCCCCACCGGCGTTGGTTTTCAGACCTCGGTTCTTGTTGTTGGTCAGCGCGCAGTATGCTTCGACTTTCAGAGGGTTCACGGCCACCCACTCAGGGCGATCCATCGTGGTCGCGCCCACTTTGGAGCCTGCCACACGGGTCTGGATGCAGATTTCCTCGGCGGTCATGCCGGTCGCCTCTGGGGTCAAGGCAATCCATTCACCGCTCAGATCGTCGTTGAATTTCGCCACATAAAGCTGACCATCGCTCAGCAGACCCTCGGTGCTGCCGCCTTCGACATAAGCGTCTTTGGAGACGAACTTGTAAAGAAACTCGCCGCGCTCATCGTCGCCCATATAGACAACCACGCGACCATCAGCGGCCAGAACAGTTTCCGCGTTCTCATGCTTGAAACGGCCCAGAGCGGTGCGTTTCTTTGGCGTCGAGGTCGGGTCCGTTGCGTCGATCTCAACGATATAGCCGTGACGGTTTGGCTCGTTGATGTTTTTGCTCAGATCGAAACGGTCGTCGAACTTTTCAAACCCGTAGCGGGATTTGGTTTTGATCCCATAGCGCTTGAACTCTGCTGGCAGCTCTTGCTCTGCATCGGCCGAGCCGAAATAGCCGTTAAAGTTCTCTTCGCAGGTCAGATAGGTGCCCCAAGGGGTCTCGCCATTACCACAGTTGTTCCAGGTGCCCAGAACAGTCTTGGCCATCGGGTCCGCATCGATTTTCAGCAGGTCATGACCTGCAGCCGGACCGGTCAGTTCCATCTGCGTGTCGATGGTGATGCGGCGGTTGAATTCCGAATCCAAAACCACATCCCAGCCAGTCGCACCCTCTTCGATTTCGATAATCGAAATACCATGCGCGTTCTTCATTTTCTGAACGTCATCGGCATTGATCGCCTTGCCGTCTTCGCGGTTGTTCAGAAGGACTTTGTTCTGAATATATTCGTTGTTCACCGCGAGGATCTGTTTGTCGCCCTTGGCAAAGATCGCCATGCCGTCGGTGTTGTCACCAAACGCACGCGCCTGAGTTTCCGCAGTGCCACCGGTCGCTTGATCCACGTCAGGCGTGCCAGACCACAACGGCTGACCCCATTTGACCAGAACGTCCCACTCATAGCCCTCTGGCAGAGTGATGGTGTTCGCAGTGGAGGTCGGGATCGGGGTAAAGCCAAAGCGGTTGGCCGCCTGCGCCTCAGAGGCGAGGAACGTCGTGCCCATAACAGCGGCACCTGAGCCAAAGGCCACAACACCGCCCAAGAACCCACGGCGTGACATCGCCGCGTCGACGACAGCGTCCAAGCCATTGTCCTCTGGGCGCGGGTCGCGCAGTTCGTCATAATCATCAAAAGAAAGCTCGTCGATGTCGTGCTCACGAATGGGGAAATCCTCGTCGTTTGCTGGATAGTGAGGGCCCTCTCCTAGCGCGCGACATGCAACGGATTCGTTGCAGTTTTGTGCGGTTTAAATGACGGTTTGTTTGCCGTTCTGTAACGCTAAATCTCGAGTAAAATGCTTAACAAATTGCTTATGACTTGACCTTCGCCCCGCGCCTCAGGCATGGGCGTCTCATGCAAGTCAAAACCCTGATCCTCGGCGCCGGAGCCGCCGGAATGATGTGCGCAGCCCATGCGGGCGGTGACACTCTGGTGGTTGATCACGCCAAAGCGCCAGGCGAGAAAATTCGCATCTCGGGGGGTGGACGCTGCAACTTCACCAATATCTACGCAGGGCCCGAAAATTTCCTGAGCGGCAACCCTCATTTCTGCAAAAGCGCGCTCAGCCGCTATACGCAATGGGATTTCATCGACCTCGTCGCGCGCCATGGCATTGCCTATCACGAGAAAACTCTGGGGCAGCTCTTTTGCGATGGATCCTCCAAAGAGATCATACAGATGCTGCTGTCTGAACTGCGCAAAGCCGGCGCAGACCTGTGGCTAAAGACGTCGATCCTTGACGTAACACGAAAAGACGGTGTTTTTGAGGTTTCACTCGACAAAGACGGCACCAAAACCATTGTCACGACCCAAAACCTGGTTCTGGCCACCGGCGGCAAATCCATCCCCAAAATGGGCGCAACAGGTTTGGCGTATGACCTTGCGCGTCAATTTGGCCTGAATGTCACAGAGACCCGCGCGGGCCTGGTGCCTTTCACATTCTCTGATGGGCGGTTCAAAGCCCTCGCGGGCGTCGCTCTTCCCGTGCGGGCATCGCTCCCATCCACCTCATTTGACGAAGCCTTGCTTTTCACCCATCGCGGCCTGTCAGGTCCCTCGGTTCTGCAGATCAGCTCTTACTGGCGCGAAGGCCAGAAAGTCGCCTTTGACCTCTATCCACAAGGCGGTCTCTATGAAGCACTGCGTGCAAAACGCACCGAAGATGGGCGCAAAAACCTCTCAACCATTCTGGCGCAGTTTCTGCCAGCGAAGCTCGTCGATCTCCTCGCCACAGACCTCGCACTCACCGGCAATATCGCCGACCAGTCCGACGCCAAACTACGCGCCCTCACGGACGCCATCCACACCTGGCACCTCACCCCCAGCGGCACCGAAGGCTATCGCACCGCCGAAGTCACGCTTGGCGGCATCGACACTGACGCGCTGTCGTCAAAAACCATGCAAGCCAAATCCGTCCCCGGCCTCCACGCCATCGGCGAAGCCGTTGATGTCACCGGCTGGCTCGGCGGTTTCAACTTCCAATGGGCCTGGAGCTCGGGATACGCCGCAGGTACCGCAATCGCGGCCAGCTAGGCTTTTTCTCTTGCCCAAAATATCCCCGCCGGAGGCATCCTAAGCGGGCAACACTCTATGACAGTTGGGCTTTCACCAACGCGGCAAAGTGATCGCCGCGTTTCTCAAAACTGTCGTATTGATCAAAGCTCGCCGCCGCAGGCGCCAGCAAAACCGTCTCGCCCTCCTGCGCCTCAGCCACAGCCTTAGAAACAGCCGTTTCCATATCCGTGCAAACCTCAGCCTCAACCCCGCCCAATTGCATCGCGAAAGTCGCAGCCTCACGCCCAATCACATAGGCCTTCACGACCTCACCCGTGGCCGCTTGAACCGCCTCAAGCCCACCATCCTTTTGCAACCCGCCACAGATCCAACGGATCTTTTTGAATGCCTCAAGCGCCTTTGCCGCCGCATCCACATTGGTGGCCTTGCTGTCGTTCACATAGGTCACCCCACCCGCCTCAGCGATGATCTGCGAGCGATGCGGCAGACCCGCAAAACTATGAAACGCCTGCTCTATCACCCGAGGCGCAAGCCCGAGCGAGCGACAGACCGAATAGGCCGCGCAGGCGTTCTGATGGTTATGAACCCCCGGCAAGCCTTTCACAGACCGCAGATCGATCGAGCCGACCTGTTTGCCCTTGCGGTAGTCAGACAGGAACCCCTTCTTGGCAAAGACCTGCCAGCCCGGCCCCGTCAGCTTTTGCTCAACCGACATGCGGATCACGCGATCATCGGCCAGGCCTTCAGAGAGTTGATTGGCCAGATACAGCCCCTCATCCTCGTCAATCCCAATCACTGCGCGATCTGGCCCGCCTTCGGCAAAGAGCCGACGCTTCGCCGCGAAATAGCCGCCCATGCCAGCATGGCGATCCAGATGATCTGGCGAGAGGTTCGTGAAAACCGCAATATCCGGCGTCAGGGATCGGGCCAAATCGGTTTGATAGCTCGACAGCTCCAGCACCACGACCTCACCATCAATGGCGGGATCAATATCCAGAACCCCCCGCCCGATATTGCCGGCCAACTGGCAAGGGCGGTTGGCGGCCTCCAGAACGTGATGGATCAAGGCCGATGTGGTGGATTTGCCGTTGGATCCGGTGACCGCGACCACTTTGGGCAGCGTGTCGAAGTTATCCCAATCGCGCGTCGCAAAACTGCGGAAAAACAGGCCAATGTCGTTGTCTACCGCCACACCCGCCGCCAAAGCGGCCTTCACCACGGGATTAGGCGTCGGGTAAAGATGCGGGATACCAGGCGAGACAATCAGGCTGGTGATGCCCTCAAACGCGCCCTGTTTGACCAGTTCCTTGATCGCAAAGCCTTCACCCTCCGCCGCCGCGCGCGCGGCTGGGTTGTCGTCCCAACAGATCGGAGTCGCTCCTCCCTCGCGCAACGCGCGGGCCGTCGCGAGGCCAGAACGGCCAAGGCCCAGAACGGCGATCTGATGGCCCTTATATCCGACAACAGGTATCATCGGTGCGTCCCCTCACTCTGCGCCCGCGAGCGCCTGTAAAATTGCCAAAGCGCGATCCGCGTCAGTGGCGGGCACAAAGGCATGATCATGGTGATAGGCCGCAACCATGTTGCAGGCAATGCCTGCGTCGGCCAATGCGCTCGCGACAGCCGCGGTCAGTCCCACGCCATCCAAGGCAGAATGCACCGTCAACGTGATGCGCCGCATGGGTAGGTCGCTCGCTAAACCGGCGTCTCGAGCAACTTGGTCGGTTAAGATCACCGAAAGGCCTTCGTCTTCGGCAAAACTCGCCAAGGCCTGAGATTTCAAAGCCTCAGCGCCGTCTGGCAGCAGACAAAAATGATAGAGCGGGTCATCCAACACAGGCGCCATGCCGGAAATCATGGCGCTGGTGTCTTTGACGGGCGTGGACACAGGCTTTGTCACCGAACCTTCAGCGTTGCCAGACCGATCATCGCGAGGATCAGGGAAATGATCCAGAACCGTATCACGATCTGAGGTTCAGCCCAGCCCTTTTTCTCGTAGTGGTGATGGATCGGCGCCATTAGAAACACCCGCTTGCCCGTGGCCTTAAAGTAGACGACCTGAATAATCACCGAGAGCGCCTCGACCACAAAAAGCCCGCCGACAATCGCCAGCACTAGCTCGTGTTTGGTCGACACGGCAATTGCGCCCAATGCGCCGCCCAGGGCCAAGGACCCTGTGTCGCCCATAAAGACCGCTGCAGGCGGTGCGTTGTACCAAAGGAACCCAAGGCCTCCGCCGATGAGGGCGGATGTGAAGATCAGGATTTCGCCTGTGCCCGGTACATAGTGAACATCCAGATATTCGGTAAAGTCGACGCGACCCACCGCATAGGCAATGATGCCCAAAGTGCCGCCAGCGATCATCACCGGCATGATTGCCAGACCGTCCAACCCATCGGTGAGGTTCACCGAGTTCGCCGAGCCAACAATGACGATCACAGAGAACGGTACAAAGACGTAACCCAGGTTCAACAGCACGTCTTTAAAGATCGGCAGAGCCAGTTGGTATTGAAGGTTCTCAGGATGCAATGTCGCCGCCCAATAGCCAGCGATCGCCGCGATCAAGAGCCCCAAAAGAAGGCGGATCCGGCTAGAAACCCCCTTCGTATTCTGTTTGCTGACCTTCGCGTAATCATCGGCAAAGCCAATCAGCCCATAGGCCAAAGTCACAAACAGCACGAGCCAGACAAACCCGTTATCAAGCCGCGCCCACAAGAGCGTCGAGGTCACCAGAGCCCCCACGATCAGCAAGCCCCCCATGGTCGGCGTACCTGCCTTTGAAAAATGGCTTTCCGGACCATCATCCCGGATCGGCTGCCCCTTGCCCTGCCGTCTGCGCAGCACGTTGATCAGCGGACGCCCAAAGATAAACCCAAAGAGCAACGCCGTCAGAAACGCCCCGCCGGCGCGGAAGGTGATATAGCGAAACAGGTTAAAAACATCGCCACCATCTGACAAAAGCGTCAACCAATAGAGCATTACGCGGTCCCTTTGCTTAATTTCATGGCGGGATGACCCAATTTGCGAATAGCGTCAACCACGCGCGCCACACCCATACTGAGTGAGCCTTTTGCCGCCACAATGTCCCCGGCATGCAGATCGCGGGCGACGCCCTTGGCCATCTCTTCGCTGGTTTCCGTCCAGCGGCCACGTTTTTCNACGGGCAGTGCGTCGTAGAGCTCTTTCATCAGGGGGCCAATGCAATGAATTCGGTCGATTTTTTCGACGGAGGCCAGCTCTGCGATCTCGCGGTGCAGATCTTTTTCGCGCGGACCCAGTTCCTTCATATCACCCAGATACGCAATCCTGCGCGCAGTTTGCCCTGCCGTTTCGCCCGACAATTCCGCAACAGACAAGACTTCTAGTGAGGCACGCACGGAGGCCGGATTGGCATTATATGCGTCATCAATCAGCTCGATCATGCGGCGATTGTCCGCTGGGTCGAGCTGGATCAGATCGCGCAAACCGCGTCCTGCACCGGGTTCCCAACGGCCGAGATCAGTGATCGCGATGGCAGGATCAAGCGCCAGCGCGTCCGCCACCGCGAGAACGGCGAGGCCGTTCATGGCGTAGTGGCGACCGGGCACGGCGACCTTGTAGAGCAACGGGTGACCATGGGCCGTGCCGGTGCCCACGGTGGCGCTGTCGGTGACGTTGACATCCGTAAGGCGGAAGGTCGCGTCGCTTTCACCGAAAGCCACAAGCGTCTTGGCATGTTGCGCGGCGATGTCTTGCAGGATGGGTGAGACCGTAAGGTCTGCGTTAAAGATCGCGGTGCCGTTTTCTTCGAGGCCGGTAAAGATTGAGGCCTTCTCGCGCGCGATGCCTTCGACGTTTTCAAAGGCCTCAAGATGCGCAGGCGCAACGGTCGTCACCACCGCCACATGCGGACGCGCCATAGCGGCCAAAGGCGCAATTTCGCCAGGGTGGTTCATGCCGATTTCGATCACTGCAAATTCCGTGTCTTGCGGCATCCGCGCCAAAGTCAGCGGCACACCCCAATGGTTGTTGTAGCTCGCCACAGAGGCATGCACCTGCCCCTGCCCGCCAAGCACCGTCCGCAGCATCTCTTTGGTCGAGGTTTTCCCAACCGAGCCAGTTACCGCGACGACTTTGCCGCCCATGCGTGCTCGAGAGGCGCGGCCCAGATCCTCAAGCCCTTTGAGCACATCCTCAACGATCAAAAGCGGCGCATCGGCTGGGAGGTCTTCAGGAATACGGCTGACCAGCGCCGCGCCGGCCCCTTTCTCCAAGGCTTGGGCGACGAAGTCATGGCCGTCGCGTGCCGCCTTGAGGGCGACGAAAAGGTCACCGGCCACAATCGTCCGTGTGTCGATTGAGACTCCGTCAACTGTCCAGTCGCCCTGCGCTTTGCCACCGGTCGCTTTGGCGGCCTCTGATGCGGTCCACAATGTCATGCCAGATCTCCGTCCAAAGCCATCACGGCGACGCTCGCCTGTTCCACATCGTCAAAGGGCAAGACATCATCGCCAACGATCTGACCCGTCTCATGCCCCTTGCCCGCGATGAGCAACGCATCGCCCGGCCCCAAAGCGTCCACCCCGCGCAGGATCGCTTCGGCGCGGTCGCCGACCTCAATCGCCTCGGGCGCGCCTTCAAGGACAGCGGCTCGGATAGTTGCCGGATCTTCGCTGCGTGGGTTGTCGTCGGTTACAAAAACCACATCCGCGTTCTCTTGCGCCGCTTTGCCCATTAAGGGCCGCTTGATCGGATCGCGATCACCGCCAGCGCCAACGATCACCACAAGCTTGCCCATCACATGCGGGCGCATGGCTTTGAGCGCGGTTTCGACAGCATCAGGCGTATGGGAATAATCTACAAACACAGGCGCGCCATTGCGACGGGTTGCCGCCAACTGCATGCGACCACGCACAGTGGTCAGAGTATGCAGGACCTCAAACACGCGCATCGGATCGGCCCCGCAGCCAATTGCTAGACCCGAGGCCAAAAGCACATTGTCAGCTTGAAAGCCGCCAATCAGGTTCAGACGCACTTGATAGGTCTCATCGCGGAACGAAAAGCGGATGTCTTGGCCCGCATTGTCCAAACGCTGGCTCAACAGGCACAGGTCCGCGCCCTCACGCCCCACAGTAATCACCGCCTGCCCACGACCCCGCGCAATCGCGGCCATATCCGGCCCGCGCATGTCGTCTGTATTGATGACGGCCACGCCATCCTCTGGCAACACCCGATCAAAAAGGGCCGCTTTCGCGTCGAAGTACTCATCAAAGGTCGCGTGGTAATCCAGATGATCCTGCGTGAAATTCGTGAAGCCCGCGGCGGTCAGTTGGACGCCATCCAGACGCCTTTGCGCCAGCCCATGCGAGCTGGCTTCCATCGCAGCATAGTCGATCCCTTCGGCATGGGCCGCCGCCAAGGTGCGATGCAAAGTGATCGGCTCGGGCGTTGTGTGCATCAAAGGCGCTTCAAAGTCGCCCTCGACCCCCGTGGTGCCAAGGTTCACCGCAGGCAATCCCATCGCCTGCCAGATCATCCTCAAAAACGTCGAGACCGAGGTCTTACCATTTGTGCCCGTCACTGCCGCCATCACGGGCGGCTGATGCTCAAACCAAAGCGCCGCCGTATAGGCCAGAGCCTGCCGTGGGTCTTCACAGATGATCAAAGCCGCGTCCGAGGCCGCAAGTTCCGCCTCAGCAATCCGCGCGCCCTCGGCATCGGTCATGACGGCCGCCGCGCCCATCCGCAGCGCAAATTGGATGAACGTCGCGCCATGCACCTGCGTTCCGGGCAGCGCCGCGAACAGAAAGCCGTCTTTGACGTCGCGACTGTCCACGGCCAATCCGGTGATTTCAGGATTTTTTCCCTGCAAGGCCGTCAGGCCAAGGTCGGAAACTGTCTTTGCCTGCGCTGCCATTTTTCTGCCCTTGCCAGCTTAGTTCGCTGCCAAGGTTATATCAGTCAATTCCACAGGTTCAACGTGCGGCAACAAGCCGAGCAAAGGCGCAACGCGGCCGATGATTTCCGAGGCCACAGGCACAGCCGTCCAACCAGCCGTGCGGCGCGGCGCTTCGCCCATGGTTTCAACGGGTTCGTCCAAGGTTACCACCAAGACGTATTTTGGATCATGCGCGGGGAAGACAGAGGCGAAAGTGTTGATCACCTTGTCCTCATAATAGCCGCCATTTGGCTTGGGCTTATCGGCTGTGCCGGTTTTGCCCGCCACATGATAGCCCGGCACCTCGCCCATCGAGGCGGTGCCTTCTGTGACCACCTTGCGCAGCATATCCACGCTGGCTTCGGCAACAGCTTGGCTCATGACCCGCGGGCCATATTTCGCGCCCTCTTGCCTAAGTATCGTTGGCTTTACCTTGTAGCCCCCATTGGCAATCGCAGCATATGCGGCGGCCAAATGCAGAGGTGTTGCCGACAGACCGTGACCGTAAGAGATTGTAACGGCTGACAAATCCGTCCACTTAGATGGCTTCAGCGGCTTGCCGCCGGTTGCCTCAACGACCTCAATTGACGTTGCATCAAACATACCCAGAGACTTCAGAAACTCTTGCTGCCTCTCCGCGCCTACGTCTAGCGCGATACGCCCTGTGCCACGGTTGGAGCTTTTGACGATGATGTCGGTGACTGAGAGTTTGCCATAGTTTTTGTTCTCAAATTCGCCGATCGTGTAGCCATGTACCTTCATCGGCCCTTTGGTTTCGATAACGGTCTCTGGCGTCACCAACCCCAAATCCAAAGCCTGCGCCGTTGTGAAGATTTTGAAGGTCGACCCCAGTTCATAAACGCCCTGCAAGGCTCTGTTAAACAACGGACTTTCAGACCCCGCCTCGGTCGGAATGGGGCGCGGGCGATCATTGGGATCGAAATCCGGCATCGAGCTCAGCGCGATGACTTCGCCCGTATGCGCATCCATCAGAACTGCTGCCGCGCCTTTGGCGTTCAAGAGCTTCATGCCGCCATAAAGCACCCGCTCCATGGCCGCTTGGATGGTCAGGTCCAGAGACAAGGTCAGCGCTTTACCGCCATTGGCCGGATCACGCAGGATGTCGTCAAAGGTTTTCTCAACACCAGCGACACCAATCACTTCGGCGGCACTCACGCCCTCACGACCGAAACCCGCGCCGCCCAGAATATGCGCGGCCAGTTTACCGTTGGGGTAAAGACGCATCTCACGCGGGCCAAACAACAGACCGGGATCGCCAATATCATGCACGGCTTGTTTCTGCTCGGGGCTCAGCTTTTTTCGCACCCATAGGAATTTGCGCTTGCCCGTGAAATCCGTGAGCAGCCGCTGCTCGTTCATATCCGGGAAAATGCGCACCAACTCTTGGGCGACCCGCTCTTTGTCGATCATCTGCTGAGGCTGCGCATAGAGGCTGTGGGTCTCGATATTAGTCGCCAGAATACGCCCGTTGCGATCCACGATATCCGCGCGCTGTGCCATGATGCGCGCGCCGCCGGTGCTGGAGCGCGGCTCAACCACCTCGCTTTGGGACAGCGTGCCCATGCGGATGCCGATGATGCTGAAGGCTGCCAGGAACATGACGCCAAGGACCAACAGACGCCCCTCCGCCCGCTGACGCGCTGCACCGCGCATTTCTTCGTGACGCTGGCGGATGTTCTCTTTTTCAATGGCCTTGGGGTCCGCTCCGGTTTGGCGCGCTTGCAAGATCGTGGCCAAAGGACGCAAAGGGGTACGGGTCATTGGCTTGCCTCCTGATTAGAGACCTCGACGACGTCGTCGATAATATCAATGTTCACAGGGGGATAGCTGACTTGTTCGACCATGCCGAATTGATCGGCCTGCAAGGGCAGAAGCTGAAGGCGGGAAAAGTTCAGATCGGCCAAATCCAGCAAGCGATCCGGACGGTTCAGATAGGCCCATTCCGCTTTCAGGATCGCCAAGCGGTCACGCGCCTCGCTAATTTCGTAGCGCAGCTCCTCGACATTGCCGAGCGCTTGTTGCGTGGCATAATTCTCGCGATAGGCCCAAAAGGCCAAGGCGATCACCGATAGGGCTGTCATCACATAAAGCAGGCTACGCATTACTTTCGTCCCCTCTTTTGGCCGCCCAACATGGGCATCCCGATCTTGGCCCCATCGACCACACCCGCGGGCGCATCCGTGCGACGGGCCACGCGCAGTTTTGCAGAGCGCGACCGTGGGTTGATGGCGAGTTCTTCGTCATCGGGCCCAACCGCCTTGCGGGTGAGCAGCTCAAAGGCTGGCGCATCCTGAGCCACCTCAGGAGCGTAACGATTGCCCCCGCCAGTGCGACCCGCGCGTTCGGCCATGAATTTCTTGACCATGCGGTCCTCAATGGAATGAAAGGTCACAACTGCCAGCAATCCGCCGGGCTTCAGCGCCCGTTCGGCCGCCATCAGACCATTCAACAATTCGCCGTATTCATTGTTCACCGCAATACGCAGACCCTGAAAGCTGCGGGTCGCCGGATGGCTTTGCCCGGGCTTTGGTCGCGGCAGGTTTTTCTCAATGATATCTGCGAGTTCCAATGTGGTCTTAAACGGCCGTTCCGTGCGCGTCTTGACGATTGCACGGGCGATACGGCGGCTTGCGCGCTCTTCGCCGTAGTGGAACAGAATGTCGGCGATCTCTTCCTCGGAAGACTCATTGACCAGATCCGCCGCCGATGGCCCAGATTGGCTCATCCGCATATCAAGGGGGCCGTCCTTCATGAAGGAAAAGCCGCGTTCTGCGAGGTCCAACTGCATCGAGCTGACACCCAGATCCAAGACCACCCCATCCAGATCTTGCGCATGGGCGTCCATGTTGGAAAACACATCGGCGACAAATTCAATCCGCCCCGCGAAATCGCCAATCCAATCCTCGGCCATGTCAAACGCCAATGGATCGCGATCGACGCCGCAAACCTTGTCCGCTCCCGCCTCGAGCAAGCCGCGCGTATAGCCGCCCGCGCCAAAGGTGCCATCCAGCCAACGCCCAGACACAGGCGCAACCGCCGCCAGCAAAGGTTTCAGCAAAACTGGGATGTGAGGAGATGTCGTCTCGGTGGCAGCCTTAGACATCGATCAATCCTCGGGCCGCTTGTCCAGGAAGGCCAGAGGATCAAAGTCATCTGGCAGTTCATCCAGCCATTCTTCGGTCTTGGCGAGCTCTTCTTCCTCGTAGGTTTCCGTTTTCCAGATCTGGAACGTATCCCCTGCCGCAATAAAGAAGGCTTCGTTTTCCAGATTGATCTTCTGCCGCAGCTTAGCCGGCAGAACCAAACGGCCGGTTTCATCGACAGTCGTCGGGAAAGACTGTCCATGAAACAGGCGTTGCAGCATTTTACGCTCCATCGAGCCACGGGGCAGCGCGTCGATCTTTTCGTCGACCTCTTCAATGGCTTCCATCGTGTAGCATTCCAGATAGTTCCGACGGTGATCGCCATAGACAATCACAAGCTCGGGGGTGTCTCCGGATTTCCAGTTGGGATCAGAGGCCTCGAGCACACGACGAAACGAGGCCGGGATCGACACCCTGCCCTTGCTGTCCACCTTGTGGTGGCTTTCGCCTCTAAATCTGCGTGCCACTGCCTGACGCGCCTCTCACTGTCTTTGCCACCTCGGTGGCCTGAAATGGAAACGGCGAATTGAGCTGCTGCCACTGCCCAATTCGCCGCCCTCGTCCCGACTTGCGGGGATGTCCAGCTGCGCGCGCCACCTGGGGGGATGTCTGCTCGCTCGCGCGCCGGATCTCTTCGTTCGATGAAAGCGGAGCCTGTATGAAACCTGTCTTGGGATTTTTATTGTCGGGGTCTTGCCGCCCCTATTCCCGTCCTCATCGTGCATATAGGGATGCCATGGGAATTCATGGAAATCAACAGGAATTTTGGGAATTATAGGGAAAGCGGGCATGAAAGAGGCAGGCTCGCACCTTGATCTTCATCCGAAATCCACGCAAAAAACACAACATATGGACAATCTTTATGAATCATGCCCAAGATACACCCAAATTTCGCACCCTCCGCAAATCTCCCATTATTTCCCAGAAATTTTCGGAAAATCGGCTTTTCACAGATAAATACGTGTCATGCCTCTGAATTTCGGACCTGTATAAACGACGATTCGAACCACTTTCCCAATGCGGGCCATCAATTCCCAAGAGCAGATCCCACGAATTCCCGCATCCACCTCAAGCACCCCAACGGCACACCCGATCAAAATACCGCAGTTGCCGAATTATTCCTTTGAACCACTTTATCCACAGAATGCGAGACGCTATATTGGGGTAACCAAAAAGACGAGTGAAGCAGTTAAAAGTGACGGTACACAGCCCCGTGCAACTTCCGATTCAAATGCAAAAGGCGCGCAAAAAGGACATGCGCAGCCAGTTTGCAGCCTTGGTCTATCGTGTGAAAAACGACAAGGTGCAGGTTTTGCTGGTCACCAGCCGCAATAGCGGACGCTGGATCATTCCCAAGGGTTGGCCGATGCTGGGGGAAACCCCGTCTGATGCGGCAGCGACCGAAGCTTGGGAAGAAGCGGGCGTAAAGGGTAAGACCTTTGATCGCTGCTTAGGCGTTTATTCTTATTACAAAACGCGCGGTGGCGGCCGAGATTTGCCCTGCCTGGTCATGGTCTATCCGGTCAAAGCCAAAAAGCTTGCGACCGAATATCCAGAACATGATCAACGGCGCCGCAAATGGTTTTCCCTTAAAAAGGCGGCCAAGCTGGTCACAGAACCAGAACTCTCCCACATCATTGCCTCGTTTGACCCGCGTCAAGTGCATTGACACAACCACGTCAGATCGTGATCGCGACACGCTTGATCCTTTGCGCGCAGCGGCCTAAGTAAATTCTACCTACGATAGACGCGCGACCATGATCCAATACACGCTCAAATGCTCCAACGACCACCGCTTTGACAGCTGGTTTCAATCCGCCGAAGGCTTTGACAAGCTGAAGGCGGCGGGCATGGTCACCTGCCCGACATGCGGAGACACCAAGGTCGAAAAGGCCATTATGGCCCCCCGCGTGCGCCCTGCCCGGTCTGCGGCAGCGCCGGTGAAAGAGGCTGAGAAACCTTTGTCCGCCCCGGCCAACCCAGCGGAACAGGCTTTGGCCGAGTTGAAGAAGCAGGTCGAAAAGAACTCCGACTATGTGGGCGCGAATTTTGCACAAGAGGCGCGCTCGATGCATATGGGCGACACGCCAGAACGTGCCATTTACGGCGAGGCCAAACCCGAAGAGGCCAAGAGCCTGATCGAAGATGGTGTGCCGGTTGTGCCGCTGCCCTTTACGCCCGGGCGAAAATCCAACTAATTTTCAATTCATCTAAGGATATTGCCATGCATGTCGTCATCACCGGGGCCAATCGAGGAATTGGCCAGGCTCTCTTTTCGCGCTATCAATCTCGCGGGGACCAGGTCACTGGCACGTCCCGCGCGGGCGGAGATTATGCGACTCTGGATGTGACAGATGTGGCCGCGCAAAAGGCCTTTGCCGGGCAGATGATTGATCAGCCTGTCGACCTATTGATCTGCAACGCGGGCGTCTATCTGGACAAGGGACAGGATTTGGACGCGGGCTACCCTGCTCAGATGTGGGCGGACACGTTCGCCGCCAATGTCACGGGCGTCTTTCTGACCGTTCAATCCCTCTTGCCGAACCTGCGTCTGGCCCAAAACGCGAAGATCGCGATCATTTCCAGCCAAATGGCAAGCCATGCACGTGCGCCCGGTGGGAGCTACATCTACCGCGCCTCAAAGGCGGCTGTCCTAAACGTGGGTCGTAACCTCAGCACCGAACTGCAGCCGGAAGGCATCGCCGTCGGCATTTATCACCCCGGCTGGGTCAGCACGGACATGGGCGGCGCAACCGCCCCAACAACTGTAGACCAATCTGCCGATGGCCTGGTTTCGCGATTTGATGAGCTCGATATGAGCTCAACCGGCTGTTTCCGAACCTTTGACGGCGCGGATCACCCCTACTAAGCGATTCTGCGCGACGGCCTAGTACGCAAGAAAATTCTGCTAAATTGGACTTGCCGCAGCCTATAGCGGCAAGCGCCCCGCCTTGGCGGTCATTTTTGCGAAACCTTGCCCCAACAGCGCCAGAAAACCGCACCGCTGCCGGTTGTTTTCGCAGGCGCGATTGCGTAAACCGCGCTGCAATCTGAAAGACAAAAGTTAGGACCAAACGGCGATGCCCACTTTGGTAATGAAATTCGGCGGCACCTCGGTCGCGAACCTTGATCGCATCCGCCGCGCAGCCAAGCGCGTGGGCGTTGAGGTGGCAAAGGGCTATGACGTGATCGTCATCGTCTCGGCCATGTCCGGCAAAACCAACGAGCTGGTAGGCTGGGTGAATGAGACCTCTGCGCTTTATGACGCGCGTGAATATGATGCAATCGTCAGCTCTGGCGAGAACGTCACTGCGGGCCTCATGGCCCTGACGTTGCAGGAAATGGATATCCCGGCGCGCAGCTGGCAAGGCTGGCAGGTTCCGGTCAAAACCACCTCGGCGCATTCGGCGGCCCGGATCGAAGAAATCCCGAACGACAATATCAATGCGAAGTTCGCCGAAGGCATGAAGGTCGCCGTTGTTGCAGGCTTCCAAGGCATCAGCCCCGAAGGCCGTATCACCACGCTGGGACGCGGTGGATCTGACACGACAGCAGTCGCCTTTGCCGCCGCTTTCGGTGCGGAACGCTGTGACATCTACACCGACGTGGACGGCGTCTACACCACCGACCCGCGCATCTGCGAAAAAGCGCGTAAGCTCGACAAAATCGCCTTTGAGGAAATGCTGGAACTCGCCTCCCTCGGCGCGAAAGTCTTGCAAACCCGCTCGGTCGAACTGGCAATGCGCTATAAGGTGAAACTGCGCGTGCTCAGCTCTTTTGAAGAACAATCTGACGAGGCCGGAACGCTCGTCTGTGATGAGGATGAAATCATGGAATCCAATATCGTCAACGGCGTCGCCTATTCCCGCGACGAAGCTCAAATGACCCTTCTGTCCGTGGCCGACCGCCCGGGCATCGCGGCCATCATCTTTGGAGCGCTGTCAGAGGCTGGCGTCAATGTGGATATGATCGTTCAGGACATCTCAGAAGACGGTCGCACCAATATGACCTACTCTCTGCCCATTGATCAGATCGCCCGCGCTGAAAAAGCCGTTGACGCGATCCGAGGCACTGAGCTCAACTTTGAAAACCTGATCGTTGCCGAAGACGTGGCCAAAGTGTCCGTCGTTGGCATCGGTATGCGCAGCCAATCTGGCGTTGCCGCCAAGATGTTCAAAGTGCTGTCGGACGAAGGCATCAACATCAAGGTCATCACGACGTCTGAGATCAAGATTTCTGTGTTGATCGAACGCAAATACATGGAGCTCGCGGTTCAAGCGCTGCACGATGCGTTTGAATTGGACAAAGCTGCCTGATCCAAGCGACAGATTTATTCTGCAACGCGGCGCCATTCGGGGCCGCGTTTTGCTTTCAGGGCCTTGTTTTGCTGCGCATGCGAAGGCTGAGGTGCCAGAAAACAGGCAGAAATCAGCGTTCAGTCGACGCAAAGCCGACATGACCGCAAGTAAGTGATTTCCCTGCTTTGCGGCCTGACGTTTTCCGCATAGACAGGTCGTAAGGATGCATTGGGACGTGAAGGCACATGGCCGAAAGAACTGACAGCGAGAGCCGCAAGCTCCTCGGACGTCTGCGCGAGGCCTTGGCCGAGGACAGCGCCGGTCAGGCGCGGCTGGATAAAATCACCAAGCTGATTGCGTCCTCCATCGGCACCGAAGTGTGCTCAATCTATTTGTTCCGTGACGCCGAAACGCTGGAACTTTGCGCGACCGAAGGCCTAAAGGCCGAAGCGGTCCACCAGACCCGCATGCGCCTGGGCGAAGGCCTTGTCGGCCGCGTCGCCAAATCCGCGCGTATTGTTAACACCGCTGACGCCCCCAGTGAAAAAGGCTTCCGCTATATGCCGGAAACCGGCGAGGAAATTTATTCATCCTTCTGCGGTGTGCCTATTCAGCGTCTGGGCGAGCAACTGGGCGTCTTGGTCGTGCAATCCAAAGCCAGCCGCGACTATTCCTCGGACGAAGTCTATGCACTTGAGGTCGTCGCCATGGTGCTGGCCGAAATGACCGAGCTCGGCGCTTTTGTCGGCGAAGGCGCAGCGCTATCGCCGCTGCACCAACGTGCCGTCATGTTCAAAGGCGGCACCGCGCAGGAAGGGGCTGCCGAAGGTCAGGTCTGGCTGCACGAGCCGCGTGTGGTGGTCACCAATCCAATTGCGGATGATCCCGAGGTCGAGAAACAGCGCTTGACCAAAGCAATCGAAGACCTGCGTGTCAGCGTCGATGAACTCTTGGCCGGCGCGCAAGGAGGCGACAAGGATCAGGTACAAGTTCTGGAAGCCTACAGGATGTTTGCCAACTCCAAAGGCTGGCTGCGCCGGATGGAGCAGGATATTGACCAGGGCCTGACAGCAGAAGCCGCTGTGGAAAAAGAACAATCCACCGCGCGGGCGCGGATGGCACAGGCAACGGATGCCTATCTGCGCGACCGTCTGCATGATCTGGATGATCTCTCCAATCGCCTCTTGCGCAACCTAACAGGCCAAGGGTCCGACACCGGCGCGGATATGCCGGAAAACCCGATCCTGATTGCGCGCAACATCGGCCCTGCCGAATTGCTGGACTATGGACGCAAACTCAAAGGCGTCGTGCTGGAGGAAGGCTCTGTTGGCTCTCATGCCACCATTGTCGCGCGGGCCTTGGCGATCCCTCTAGTGATCCACGCCGACAATATCACGACCGAAGCGCTTAACGGCGACATGATCCTTGTGGATGGGGATGAGGGCCATGTGCACCTCAGACCCGATGACACCGTCGTCACAGCCTTTCGCGACAAGACCGCCATGCGCGCCAATGCGCAGGAACGCTATGCCTCGATCCGGGAGAAGCCTGCAACCACGCTGGATGGGGAAACCGTCAGCCTTCTGATGAACGCAGGGCTCATGGCTGACCTTCCCTCGCTGCCAAGCTCCGGCGCAGAAGGCGTAGGCCTTTTCCGCACGGAACTCCAATTCCTGATCCGCAACCAAATGCCCGGGCGCACCGAGTTGGCAGAGCTCTATAGCCACGTAATGGATTCCGCCGGCGACAAATCCGTCGTCTTCCGCACGCTCGATATTGGCTCGGACAAAGTCCTGCCCTTCATGACCCCAACGGACGAACCAAACCCGGCGCTTGGCTGGCGCGCGATCCGTGTCGGGCTCGACAAACCCGGCGTCCTACGCATGCAGCTTCAGGCACTCTTGCGCGCGGCAAATGGCCGTCCACTAAAGGTTATGTTCCCCTTCATCGCGCAATATGACGAATATAAAGCCGCCCGTGCCGAGATGGACAAAGCCATAGAGCGCGAAAAGCGTCTGGGGCATGTCCTGCCATCTGATCTGAAAACCGGCGCTATGCTGGAAACACCTTCGCTTGGCTTTGCTCCGCAAAAATTCTTCGAAGAGGTGGAATTTATCTCTATCGGAGGCAACGATCTCAAACAGTTCTTCTTTGCCGCAGACCGCGAAAACGAACGCGTTCGAAAGCGCTATGACACGCTGAACGTCAGCTTCCTCAGCTTCATCGAAGGCATTGTAAACCGTTGTAATTCAACAAAGACACCTCTTAGCTTCTGTGGCGAAGACGCCGGCCGCCCGGTTGAAGCCCTTTGCCTTGCTGCAATGGGACTGCGCGCGCTGTCGATGCGTCCGGCCTCAATCGGTCCGGTCAAAAGCCTGTTGCGCCGCACCAATCTGTCGGAGGTGCGCGATGTGATTGTTGAGGCACGTAACCGCGGCGATCAAAGTGTTCGACCAGCGGTCATGGAATACCTGTCCAACCAGGGTTAGGTTTCATCTTGCTAAAAATACTCACTGCGCGAGGCTCACCCCTTGCGCAGGTCCTGAACCTGAGGCGATGCCGCTTCGCGAAACAGATTCACCAATTCCGGATGCGGAACATCCCCCTCAATTGACAGACGTCGCAACCCGAAATGCACATGCGCCATCTCGCGGTAATAGTTCATATAAGCATAGTTGGTCAGAGCGCCTGTTGTGGCCCCAATCACTGGCACCATCTGCGCCGCGAGCTTCTGTCCTAGGACCACGGCCAATCTTGGCGTAACCCAAGCGATCAACTTCTGTGTACCGCCGCTGCTGAGCGCCATGCGGGATGACAGGAATGCAAGATCCGCCGCATCATCCTCAGACAACGGCCCGCCAGCCGCAAAGACCTGAACACAGTCAAATTTTACATTCTCGGACGTGGCATCAAACTCATATTGCTCGGCAACATCCTGAATGGCGCGCAAAAAGACCGTCGTGGTTACAGGTAGCTCAGCTAAGGCCGTGCCGACCCCGCCTGCCCCACCAGCCGCGCCTAAAGCCGTCGCAAACGTCGTTTGCAACCAACCCGTCTCGCTGCCACGAATAGAGCGGGACCGATCCGCCGCTTTCATCGCTTGCACTAAGGCTTTTTCAGTGGCTGCTTCCAAGCCATCCCGCGCTTTCAAAGGCAATTGCCCCAAAAGCCCGTCCGCTTGTTGACCCAACGCGTTCAAAAGCTCAATCACCAATCCGCCCGCGTTATTGTAACGCTCGACAAGCCGATAAAGCTCGCGATCCACATTGGCTTTGAAGTGATTGTCTTTCATCTCACGCTCCCCTTTGTACTCTAGGTTGGCAAAGTAGGCGCGGTTTTCAACCCTCTGCGCAGGATTTCACAGGTCCTGAAACACCGACCCAGGCATCGTCAACCAATTCATGCCCCAAAACGCGCGCCGGGTTTGTGGGCGGCGGCATCACCACATCCGGCAGCAAATCAAAACCAAACCGCGAATAATATGGGACATCGCCCACAAGGATAACTCGTTGCCAAGACAGGGATTTTGCGACCGCAAGGCTTTCGCGGATCAGAAAGCCTCCAAGACCTTCACCTTGCCGCGTCGGGTGCACGGCCACTGGACCCAAAAGCAGGGCTTCGGTTCCGCCAACCTGCACAGGCCAATAGCGAATGGCGCCTGCTAAAATCCCGTCCGTATCACGCGCCAACAGCGCAAGGTCAGCGACTTTCGCAACGCCGTCGCGCAAACGATAGGACGACAAAGCTTCGCGCCCGGGGGCAAAACAGAGGTCATAGAGGGCTTCGACCTCCCACCAATCCTGCTCGGTTTCTTGCGCCAGATGGAACACCGCGACCACTGCCTTTCGATTTCGGTGGAAACCGCCCTAACACGAGGTTACCTCTTGGGCAAACATGAAGAAGGATCCCCTGATGTTTTATCGCGCGGAAGACGGCCATCCCCTGCCCCACAACCCCTTCAAAGCAATCATTTCGCCGCGCCCTATCGCGTGGATCTCGACGATTGACGCTCAGGGAAACGCCAACCTCGCGCCTTATTCCTTCTTCAACGGGATCTCGGATGCACCGATGCAGGTGATGTTTGCCTCAACAAGCAGCAAGCCTGATCAGGATGACACAAAAGACACCGTCGCCAATATCCGCGCGACCGGAGAGTTCTGCGTGAATATCGTTTCAAACGCGCTGCAGAATGCGATGAATGTCTCTAGCGCTGGCTTTGATAAAGATGTGGACGAGTTCCATAAAGCGGGCCTGACGGCGGCCCATGGCAACACCATCGGTTGCCCGCGTGTGCTCGAGGCCCCTGCGAGCCTAGAATGCAAACTCGATCAGATCGTGACGCTGAAAGGCGCGAGCAACTTCATGGTGATCGGCGAAGTCACCGGCGTGCATCTGCGCGATGAATGCATTGTGGACGGCATCTTTGACGTGACCACCTATGAACCTCTGGCGCGTCTGGGCTATCGGGATTATGCGCGAGTTTCAGAAGTCTTTTCGCTGGCGCGGCCTGACGACTAAAACAGCGTCTGTGCGATCAGGATCCAAACAGGCAAAGTCGCCGCTGACAGCAATGTGGTCTGAGCAATCAGGGTCGCGACCAATTTGCGATCCGCACCAAAGCCTGCGGCCAAGACATGGGCGGCGGACGCGGTCGGCAGGGCTGCGAAAACGATCAGGACTTGCACCAAGGGACCAGAAGCTCCGGCCACAAGTGCCACGATGCACACCAGCGCGGGTAGGATCATCAATTTGGTGCCGTTCAAGATACCTGTGAAGCGATCCAACCGAGCCAAAGCGCCCCAGTTCATGGTGGCTCCGATAGAGATCAGCGCGACAGGGATCGCAGCTTGCGCCAGCATTTCCAAAGGCGCAAGCACTGGCCCCGGGATTTGAACGCCGGTCAAAGCAACAACTACGCCCCCAAGGCTTGCGATCAGAAACGGGTTGAGCGCGACGCGTTTGAGGGTGCCAAGGATGCCGAGCTGGCCGTCGCGCGATAAGCCCGAGACAGCAAAGACATTCGCCATGGGCACCGCCATCCCTACGACCACGGCAAAGATCGCCGCATCTCCACCGCTCAGCGCTCCAATGGCGACAAAGCCAAGCGCTGTGTTAAACCGCCAGGCCGTCTGCCAGCAGCCCGCGAAATCCAGAAACCGCTCGGGCCCAAATGGCCGCGCCAGATAGCCAAAAAGCAGCCCCGCCACCAAGATCCCCCATGCCAATGGCGCAATAGAGGCCACCTGCGAGAGCGCAATCGGACGACCAGACGCAGCCACAAACAAAAGTGTGGGAAAGAGGATCTCGAAGTTGAGCTTATCGAGCCCCTGCCACGCGTTCTCGGACAGGCGTTTTCGCACGAGGCCACCCAGAATGACCATCAAAAAAGACGGGATCAACCCGCTGAGGATCGTGACAAAAACCACCGACTGCTCCAACAAAAAAGGGCGCGCGAAACGCACGCCCTATTGATACTGCTTTAGATCCTAATGACCACCCAAGATCCCTGTGCGCACGGAATAATCCGCGGCGACCTGATAATCCGGATCATCATCGCTATCGATCACAAGGTGGCCTGCGCGGGTCAGCAACTGGTGACAATCGCGGCTGAGGTGGCGAAGGGTTAGCTTCTTACCCGCCGCCTCGTATTTGCCCGCCATCGCCTCAATCGCTTGCAACGCGGATTGGTCGGCGACACGGCTGTTTGCAAAATCGACGATCACGCTTTCAGGATCATTTTGCACGTCAAAGAGTTCGACGAACCCGTCCGAGGAGCCAAAGAACAAAGGCCCGTGGATCTCATAAACCTTCGCGCCTTTGTCGGTCACGGACTCGCGTGTTGTCGCCGTGATCCGCGTGGCGTTACCCCAAGCATAGGCGAGAGCCGAGACGATCACGCCGACAACGACCGCGATGGCAAGGTCGGTCATCACGGTCACAACGGTTACCAGAACGATCACGAAGGCATCGGTCAAAGGCACTTTGCGCATGATCTTCAGAGAGTTCCACGCGAAGGTACCGATCACGACCATAAACATCACACCAACCAAAGCGGCCAGCGGGATCTGTTCAATCAAGGGGCTCGCGGCAACGATAAAGAGCAACAGACAGAGCGCCGCAAAGACACCGGCGATCCGCGTGCGACCGCCGGATTTCACATTAATCATCGACTGACCAATCATCGCACAACCGCCCATGCCGCCAAAGAACCCAGTGACCACATTCGCAGTACCCTGCGCGATACATTCCTGGCTCGCGCCGCCGCGATGGCCGGTGATTTCGCCGACAAGGTTCAGGGTCAGAAGGCTCTCGATCAAGCCGATTGCTGCGAGGATTACCGCGTAAGGCAGGATAATCTGGAAGGTCTCCCAATTCAGCGGCACCATAGGGATGTGGAACAGTGGCAGGCCGCCTTCAATCGAGGCCATATCGCCGACACGCGGCACGTCCAGCCCCAGCGCGATCACCAGAACCGCCACAATGCCGATGCCTGCCAGAGGTGCCGGGATGACTTTGGTGATGCGCGGCATGACCCAGATGATCGCCATCGTCAGCGCGACCAGACCCAGCATCGTCATCAGCTGAGGCCCCGCGAGCCATTCCCCGCCGCTCGTGCCATGGCCTGTGTTCTCGACCGATCCCGGCACTTTGAATTGCGTCATCTGCGCCAGGAAAATCACAATCGCCAGACCGTTCACAAAGCCCAGCATCACCGGATGGGGCACCAGTCGAATGAATTTTCCCCACTGCATGACGCCCGCGATGACCTGCAGGATGCCCATTAGGACAACCGTCGCAAAGAGGTACTCCACACCGTGTTCCGCAACCAAGGCAACCATGACCACAGCCAAAGCACCAGTTGCACCCGAAATCATGCCAGGACGCCCGCCGATCAGTGCCGTGATCAATCCCACAAGGAAGGCCGCGTAAAGGCCAACCAACGGATGCACGCCTGCCACAAAAGCAAAAGCCACCGCCTCAGGCACCAACGCGAGGGCCACCGTCAGGCCTGACAGCAGCTCCGTGCGCACCCGCGCAACAGACCAGCCTTCGTCCTGCATGATCGACAGGTTCGGAGGCGTGATATTTTTGGCCAAAGCGGCGAAGGCGGATCTCATGGCATGTCCTGAAATAGCTGGCAAACTTAGCGCCGCCCTATCGGATATTGCCAAGCACGACAAGGGCAGCGCGGGGTTTTGGCAGGCCGTGGTGCCGATAGAACAGGCCATCAGAGCGTCTATGTCATCTGTTGCCGAAAATATGACCAATGCGCGGTTGCATCCCTGTGCGGCAAGGGCCAAGAATACTGCCGGTAAGATCAGCTATTTCACGAGGGAACCCCCGATGACCGAGACCGCCAAAGAGACCATGATTGCCGTGATCGGCGGCTCTGGAATTTACGACATCGATGGGCTTGAGGGCGCGGAATGGGTGTCGGTTGAAACGCCTTGGGGCGACCCCTCAGATCAAATCCTGACGGGCAGCCTGAACGGCGTGAAAATGGCCTTCCTGCCGCGCCATGGGCGTGGACATCGCCATTCACCTACAACCGTGCCTTACCGCGCCAATATCGACGCGTTGAAACGGCTTGGCGTGACCGATGTAATCTCAGTTTCAGCCTGCGGGTCGTTCCGCGAGGCGATGGCGCCGGGCGATTTTGTCATTGTAGATCAATTCATTGACCGCACCTTTGCACGTGAGAAGTCCTTCTTCGGGACCGGGTGCGTGGCGCATGTTTCGGTTGCCCATCCAACCTGCCCGCGCCTGTCTGACGCCTGTGAAACCGCGGCCAAAACCGCAGGTATCAACGTTCATCGCGGCGGGACCTATTTGGCGATGGAAGGGCCACAGTTCTCGACCCTCGCCGAGTCCAAAATGTACCGCGAAAGCTGGGGCTGCGACGTCATTGGCATGACCAACATGCCCGAAGCCAAACTCGCCCGCGAAGCAGAGCTTTGCTATGCCTCCGTCGCCATGATCACCGACTATGACAGCTGGCATCCCGACCACGGCGAAGTCGATGTAACCGAGATCATCAAGACCCTCATGGGCAATGCCGACAAGGCGCGCAATCTGGTTAAGGAACTGCCTGCCCTTCTGGGTGCCGAGCGCGAAGATTGCCCACATGGCTGCGACAAAGCTCTGGAATTCGCGATCCTCACAGCGCCTGATGCGCGCGACCCTGCGGTCGTGGCAAAACTCGACGCGGTCGCGGGCCGTGTTCTGAACGCGTAAGGACGGATCATGGATTTCACCCTCTGGCTCAGCTTTGCCGCCGCCTCCACCGCACTTTTGGTCATGCCTGGACCGACACTTTTGTTGGTCCTCAGCTACGCCATGACCCAAGGCCGTCGCGTCGCGATTGCCTCAGCGCTTGGTGTGGCGACCGGAGATCTCATTGCCATGACCGTCTCCGTCATCGGCCTTGGCGCGCTGCTTCTGGCCTCGGCCACAGCCTTCACCATTCTGAAATGGATCGGCGCGGCCTATCTGTTCTATCTTGGCATCCGCATGCTGATGAGCTCCACCGAAAGCTCACCTTTAATGGAAAAACCCGCAAACACCTCAGAAGGCCGCGTCTATCGCGACCTCGCCTTGGTGACGGCGCTCAACCCGAAATCCAACACATTCTTCATCGCCTTCGTGCCTCAATTCATCGACGCGAATGCGGCCTTCGCACCTCAGGCAGCGATCCTGATCGTGACCTTTGTTGCGATTGCGGGCGTGAACGCTCTGGTCTTCGCGCTTGGCGCTAACTCCATCCGCGCGAAAATCACCCGCCCGGCCGTTCTGACCTGGCTCAACCGCGCAGGCGGAGCGACCCTCATTGCTATGGCAGCTCTCACGGCAACCCTGCGCCGCGCGGCTTAAATCCAAAGGACTCCCATGCCCAAATCGAAAACCGTCAAAGACTATATCCGCACCATAGTGGATTTCCCGCACGAAGGCATCATGTTCCGCGATGTGACCACGCTCTTTGCCGACCCGCGCGGCTTTTGCATGGCGATTGACCAGATGCTGCACCCTTATGCAGGGGAACGGATCGACAAGGTTGTGGGCCTAGAAGCAC